>PBOD01000108.1 GCA_002724215.1 Gemmatimonadota bacterium
ACGTCGAGATGGAGGGTGGCTATATCATCGTCGGCGCGCTGGGCGATGACGGTGTTGACCTGGTAGAGCGGGGGATCGATAAAGTGATATTGGTCGGCGCGCGCAGGATTTTTCTTCATGCCGAAAAACACGTCTATCTCGCCGCTGGCCAGGTGTTTCTGCAGCCGTTTGAATGGCGTAAATACGCGCGCTGGCGCGCCGATACTCAGCTGGCTCTCGCGCTCGACCTGGCGCAGAATTTCGAAGCAGAGACCGCCGAGCGAATCGTTTTCGATGGTGTATTTAGGGAAGCTTTCCTGGTACTGGGTTATCAGGTCGAAAGCGCGGACTCGGCGGTGGCCGCCTCCTCGGGCGCGGGTATCGCACAGGCGGTCAGGACCAGGGCGCAAAGGGCGCAGTAGCGGGCGGTTGCTGTGCGCATCTCAGGGGCCGAAACGACTATCCAGAGTGAGAAAATACGGGAAAAAGGACGTTATAATTCAATATAGTAGTGGCAAATCAATATGTCATTTTTTTTTTGCGGCACGACCGGATCGACAAACTCGCGCGGCATTGGCTACTCAGGGCGCTTGAGGTCCGACGCGCGCGGTGATAAGCCCGTAGTGTTCGATGTGGCGGTTGAGGGCGAAGTTGATCGTGTTTTCGCGGTACTGCCGCGCCATGTCGAGGTCGCAGCGGGCGACGACCAGTTCGTCCTCGAGCGTGGTTGCCTGCGCCACCACCTCGCCCGACGGCGCGATGATGCAGCTTTGTCCGATCTGGCTCACGCCCTCCTCCACGCCCGCCTTCGCCACTCCGACGACCCACATCGCGTTCTGGTAGGCGCCGGCCTGCATGCTCAGCATATTGTGGAAGTTGGCCAGGTGACTGACACCGGGCCTATCGGTGGGCTGGTCGGGGGTATTGTAGCCGAGAAAGACCATCTCTGCCCCCTTTAGCGCCAGCACCCGATAGGTTTCGGGCCAGCGCCGATCGTAGCAGATGCACACCCCCATCACCCCGCCGAAGGCGCGCCAGGCATTGAAGCCAAGATCGCCTGAGTCGAAGTAGTACTTCTCCAGATTCTGGTAGCGGTGGTCCGGCTGCTGCGCGGCGTAGCCGGGCAGGTGGATCTTGCGGTACTTGCCGAAAATCGCGCCCGTCTTATCGACCAGGATCGCGGTGTTATAGCGCTTTTTGCCCGCGGTTCCTTCTACCAGTTCCGCATAGCCGAGGTGAAAGCCGATGCCCAATTTTCGGGCCTCGTCGAAGAGCGGTTGCGTGGCCGGCGAGGGCATCTCGCGCTCGAAATAGCTGTCGAGCTCGGTTTCGTCTTCGATATACCAGTGCGGAAAGAAGGCGGTGAGAGCGACCTCGGTGAAGACCACCACGTCGCAACCGCGCCCGTGTGCCTCGCGCATCAGCTCGAGAAGGCGCGCCACGACCGCTGCGCGGGGCTGGCTCTGCGGCACGGGTCCGAATTGCGCGGCGCCGACGGTGATGGGACGGGCCATTATTCGCCCCGGTGGCCGACGAAGCCCCTGGGATTCTCAAAGGCATCGACCCACAGTCGACACCACTCGTTGTAGTCGCTCAGCTCGCATGCGGGATCCCGGCGCGAGCGCACGATAAAGTCCGGGTGGCCGGTGCGGCCGGTGTGCTGGCCGGTGGGCTGGTAGCGCAGGTCCAAAGACCAGCGGCACTCGTCGGTGAGGTTGGGGGTCGAGCGGTGTGGGGTGAAGCGGCTCATCAGCACCACGTCGCCGCGCTGGCACTCCAGCGGCGTCGCCTCGATGTCGGGCATGATGTCGGGGACGATGGTGGTGCCGCCGGCGGCCTGGTGGCGCAAATAACCGGTCTCGACCAGGCCGGGCAGAACCTCCATGCAGCCGTGCGCGACCGTGGCGTTGGCCAGCGGCAGCCAGCAAGTGACCACATCTGAGCCCTCCGCTTCGGGCATCATCACCCCGGCATCCTGGTGCCAGGGCGCGTTGTGGAAGGAGGGGCCTGTGCGGTCTTCGTAGGCCTGGGGCGGTTTGGAGCGCAGGTGCTGGATGGGGTTGCAGGTCAACTCGGGGCCGAGCAGCGATTCGAGCAAATCGAGCAAGTTCTCATTGCGCAGAAATTCGAACATCGCCCGCCCGCGGTAGTGCATGATATCCATGCCCTGGCCGATCTCGGGACACTGTTTGAAGAGTAGACCGTAGCGCGTCTCGAAAGGCGCGTCCTCGTGCAGATCGTCGATCTTGCCCTCGGCCTCGAGCGCGCGGGCGCGGTCGTCGATCCACTGCGATAGCTCGTCGATCAAAGGCTGCTGGTCGGCGTGGGCCAGGGCACCGCGGGCGATGAGCGCGCCGCGGGTATTGAATTCCTCGATTTGTTCCACCGTCAACTGCATAATCCTGTCTCCCGTTGTCCGGGCAAATTAAAGGAACAGGCACCCAACTGTAAACCGTCTGTCGCCTTTTGTCGCGCCCTGCCCGACAGGTCGATCTCTACCCCCGACCGCAATCGCCGCGCGGCCCTGGTTTTGAACAAAAAGAAAGCCGGTCCGCGGGGAGCGGACCGGCTCTATGTCGTCTGCAAGCTGTTCAAAACGCGTAGCGGTGGTGGCTGATGGTGTCGGCGACGAAGCAGGACAGCGCTACGGCGCCGTCATCGCTGCCGAGTTCTCCGTTGGCCACCGGTTGCTCGTGGATGAACAGTCGGTAACCGCGCGGCGGTAAGTTGGTGTTGTCGCACACGCGGATCGGCGGCACCAGAAAGCTGTGCTGGGATTCGATCTCCCGGCGCATCTGTCGGATGCTCTCGATTAAGTTGGCCTCCTTTTCCGTTTTGACATACGATACTAAGTCCAAACCGATTTCGAGCTGAATAGCCTCCATACCCGTCTCCTTAACTGGGCCAATGAAAACCCTCGCAAAACGGGCGCGTCTTCCCGGGTGTAAACGCGCGGCGTTGCGACGGCATCGCAGGGGAGGCTCTGAGCAATGCCGTACCCGCTGGGGGTTACGCAAGGAGGATGCCAGCTATGGATCCTGTGTACATAAAGTAGGTATTTTCCTCTGGCACAGGGAGTTGAGAGTATTGACGAAAAGGGATGGAAAGGCGCGCGGGCGATGGATTTGGGCAAGAATGTACGGGCGAGAAGAAAAACGTGCTGAACAACCTGGCCGTACTTGCGCGCTGGGAAACCGCGCAATGGAAACCTGCGGATACGGCGCGGCACAGGGCGGATCGCCTCACCGGCAGCTCAGGGCAGATCTTCGGCGTGTTTGGCGATATAGGCCTCGATATCGGCCCCGCTCATCGCGCCGGTAAAGGTTCCACCCGGCGGCATATAATAGAAGGCCTCGGCGTACGCGAGCCCGTAGGGCGCGCCGATGCGCTGGTATTCCTGCAGGCCGAAAAGGCGGATGTACTGACGATCGGCCTCTTCGTCGTCGTCGCCGAGGGCGGGTAATCGCTTGCCCTCGCGGGCCAGTCGCTCCTTGAGGCGGCGGCCGTGCGCGCCGGCGGGTCCCTGGGCTTTGTTGGCGCTCATGGAGGCGACTTTCTCGTCTATGTAGTCGGCGATATCGACGACGGTATTGAAGGGCTGTCCGGGACGCATGGCCCAATAGTAGAGATCCTTGACCGAGTGGGGCTGCATGCCGCAGACCAGTTGCTCGGGGTAGTCCTTGCCCATCCCGGCCATCCAGCGCGCGGCTTCGACGGCCTGGCCGGTGATGGTGTGGTCGGGATTTTCCTCCCAGTGGCCCCAGGGGTTGAAGGTAGTGATCGTGTCGATCTTGAGCGCGCGGATCAGGTAGACTAGGCGGGCGCGGAGTTCGGTGGGGGCCGCCTCGTCGAGGAAGTGGTTGCGGTAGCCGAGGTGGATGACCTGCTCAAAGCCGATTTCTGCGGCGAGGACTTCGATTTCGCGCTCGTTCTGGGCGATGGTCTCGCCCATGGTGCCGGGGCCGCATTTTTCGTCGTTAGTGGTCTGGATGAGGTAGGCGGTGTAGCCCTCGTCGATGAGCTTGGCGCAGAGGCCGGCGCAGAAGAAGGGGATATCGTCGGCGTGGGCCTGGACGGCGGCGAGGACTTTGCCTTTGTGCGGTTTCTCGTTGGTTTTCGTTGCTACGACGACTTCGCCTTCGGGGTTGTACCACGGGACTCTTGGGTCTTGGTCGGAGGGCATGAGGATTCCTTTAGCAGAGAAATGGGAATGGCGATCCACCATTATTTTCGCATAACAGAGACGGTATTGATTCTGAACGCTGCGCTCTATCTGCGGTGTAGTGCCGCAAGCATGAGACAACATAAAATCCAGACTGTGCGGCGCGGTTATCTGTTTATAATCCTTTGCGTAATGGGTGTCAACGGATCTGCCGCGATGCAAGGCTGTTTGGCGCTTCTCAATCTTTCAACAGCGATATCGCCACAGCCGTTGTGAACGGAGTCATTGTGGTCTATTTTGTGGCGCGAAAGGGAGGAGACCCCCATATGAAACTCTGCTGCACCTCCGTCATGCTGCCGCGCTGGACCCTCGACGAGACCTTCGACAAGCTCGCCGAATGCGGCTATGACGCGGTTGAATTGNGCTGTCGCTACAACCCCGACGAAGATTCCGCGCCCGCGTTCTGGGGCCGGCACTTGAGCGATGTCAGCCCCGACAATATTGTCGACAAGGCNCCGGCGATTCGCGCGGCGGCCGCGCGCAGCGGCGTGCGGGTGGCGGCGCTGGCACCCAAGTGCCTGATCGACGAGGAGGACGAGATCCGCAAGCTCTGTGCTGGGGCCGTGGCCCTCGACGCCNATCAGCCGCCGCTGATACGCATCGGCGCGCCGGCCCACGACCGCACCAAACCCTATATGCCGCAGTTTCAGGCCGCGCGCGCCGGCTTCGCGCAAGTGGCGGAGATCGCGGGCGACTACGGGGTCAAGGTGCTCTACGAAATCCACACCGGGACCGTTGCCGTGACCTGCTCGCGGGCCTGGGAGTTGTTGCGCGACCTCGATCCCGCGCGCATCGGCGCGATCTACGACGTGCCGAATATGCTGCGCGTGGGGCTGGAGGACACGCGGATGGGGATGGAGGTGCTGGGGCCGTATATGGCGCACGTTCACATCGGCAATGGCGTGTTGGAAAAAAAGGAGCGCGATGGCCACGGCCAGCAAAAGTGGCAGTGGGCCTTTTGCGCATTGCAGGAGGGCGTGGCCGATATTCCGCAGATCGTCCAGGACCTGCGGGATGTGGGCTATGGGGGCTATGTGTCGTTGGAGGAATTCGGGCCGGGTGACGACGGCGAGAAAATCGCGGCGCAGGGTGCCTATCTGAGGGCGCTGGCCGCCGCTTAGGGCCGCTCGCCGCTGCCTTCGATGTCCTTCGGCAACTCGGGGACCGGTGGGCGCTCGAGCGGGATTTCGAGCCGGAAGGTGGTGCCGACGTCGACCTGGCTGTCGAATGTGATCTTCGCCTCGTAGGGCTCCATCAGCCGCGCGATCATATAGAGCCCCAGGCCGGTGCCCACCGGCTCGTTGCCCTCGGCTTCGGTGGCCTTGGTGGTGAAAAAGGGGTCGAACAGGCTGGAGCGGTTTTCCGCGGGGATGCCGCAGCCGGTGTCGCCTACCTCGATGACGATGTGGTCGTCCTGCAACAGCGAGCGCACTGTGAGCGTTCTCTCGTCGCGGTCATGCATGGCGTCGAGGGCGTTGCGCATCAGGTTGCCGACCGTCTGCGAGAAGTCGGTATAGACGCACTCGAACAGNGGCAGCNCGNCGGCCAGCTCGATTGTTTTCTCGACTTTGTGCTTGAAGGTTGCGTCGCTATTCATGAAGTCGAGCTCGCGGTTGATCAGCAGGTTGAAATCAACCTCTTCGGGGGTCTTGCGCTGCCGGCTCTTGGTGAGGATATCCTCGATCATTTCGCTCATGCGGTGGCTGGAAGCGACAATTTCGTCTATACCCTGGATATNCGGGTGCATTTGCTGTATCAGCTCGCCGAAGCCCATGACCGTCATCAGCGGGTTGCGCAGGTTGTGGACGATGCCTGCGGCCAGGATCCCGACCGAGGCCATGCGTTCGGACTGGACCATCTGGGCAGAGAGCTGCCGCGTCTCCTCGATCAGCCGCACGTTGTTGATGGCCACCGCCGCTTGCGAGGCCAGCGACTGGATGAGGATTTCCTCCTCGCGGGAGAAGGGGATCACCACCCCCTGGTCGCTGGTGGCGTTGAGCAATTGCAGCACGGCGATGACGCGGTTTTCGTGGTCTTTCATCGGCAATACCAGCATCGACTGGGTGCGGTAGCCGGTCAGCTTGTCGTAGGTTTTGGGGCCTTCGAAANGGTACTCGGCGNCGAGATAGACGTCTTCGATATTGAGTATCTCACCGGTGGTGGCGGCAAAGCCGGCCCCGCTTTTTTTGTCGAGCGGCACCGGGGGGATGTTCATGCCCCCGTACCAGCGCGAGTCGCGGCTGCCGAAGGTGTCGTTGTGGGTGATTTCGAAGGTCAGGACCTCGCCCTTGACCAGGTAGAGGGTCCCGGCATCGGCGCGGGTAAACGTCCGGGCTTCGGCGAGAATGAGCTCCAAAAGGGCGTGGAGATCGTACTCGGCCGATAGGGCGACGCCAATTTCGTTGAGACGGCGCAGGCGCTCTTTGAGATTGAGCTCGAGCGGGGCCTCGGTTTTGCGGGACAACGGGTTGGTCGACACCTGGGAGCTTGGCCTTGGGGTATAGTATCAACGCTCGCGTTACCGAATCTATATCTAAATGTACACCATAGACATAGAGTTTTTTTCATCCAAANTTTATTTTCCCAATGAAACGGACGCGCCTCACACCCCGCCGGCCGCCCAGCGCGGATCGAGGATCCACACGACCTCGGTGAGCGGGCGTCCGCGCCGGGTAAACGGTGGCGCAGCAGATGTGCCGGATGCGGTATATTAAGACGGGCTCGAAGCAGTGAAAAATCAATCCTGAGATTGCATTGCCTATGGTAAAATCCCTTGCTAACCAGCTCCGCAGCCACAAGCTCGCCTCGCTCATGCTCCTGGTCTGCGCCCTGGGCGTCTATTTCCAGGGTCGCATGTACCAGGTTATTGCGGATGACGCCTATATATCCTTCACCTATGCCAAACACCTGGTCGCAGGGGAGGGATTGGTGTTTAATCCCGGAGAGCGNGTAGAAGGGTATACCAATTTTCTCTGGACGCTCGCCATGGCGCTGCCCCATCTACTCGCCGTGGATGTCGCTCTCTGTGCTAGTTGGCTGGGGTTTTTCATTTCGCTCGGCACACTGCTTGTCGTCNTCTTGCTCTCCAGACAGGTTCATTCGACGCGGCCCCCGCTGTGCCATGTCGTCGCCCCGGTGCTACTGGCCGCCAATGGGGCGTTTACCTACTGGACGTTCAGCGGCATGGAGACCGCCCTTTTCACTTTTCTCATTGCCCTCGGTGTTTACCAGTACGGCAGACACATGGCCGGCTGTNGCAAGGGCCACGCGGTGAGTCTGGTATGGGGNCTGGCCAGTCTCACGCGNCCGGAGGGCATTTTCTTCTTTGCGCTCACCAGCGTGCACCGCCTCGCANCCCAAGTACNCCGCGGAAGATTCAGCCTGCGGAATTTGGCGGTCTGGATTGTCCCCTTTGCGGCACTGGTCATCCCGCACTTCGCCTTTCGCTATATCTACTACGGGCACCTCTTTCCCAACACCTTTTTCGCCAAGAGACCGCCGTGGGAGGTGGCCCTCAAATTCGGGATGGATTATACGGGCCAGTACCTGGCCGACTACTGTTTCTGGGGATTGGGCCTGCTCGTCCCGATGTGCCTGTTTATGGCCGGGAGACAGCGGGGGTGGGGAAGCTATATCGCCCTGTTGATCTGGGGGCACGCCGCGTATGTCACGCTGGTTGGGGGCGATGTATTGGGCGCCAACCGCTTCTTCGTGCCGATTCTGCCCTTGCTGTATCTGGCGTTCCAGGAAGGTCTATACAGGATACTCCACCTGTGGCCTGCGGGCGGCCAGGGGCTCAAAACGCGCCTGGCCCCGCCCCTGGCGNTATTGCTCTGCACGGCGNCCTGTGCCTTAGCCTATGCAACCTACAGCTTGCCGCGGCCGTCGCTACTTACCACCAGAGAATTCAATATTCACCACAATATCAAACTCATTTCGCTGGCGGACTATATCGACAAATCATCGCCTCCGGTCCGCATGGTGGCGGCAGGAGCCATCGGCATCCCCAGGTATTTTGCCGCAGCGCACGTCATTGATCTGATCGGCCTCACCGATTCGACCATCGCCCACCACCCACAGCATATACCGGGGCTGAAATCGCCCGCGATTCTGCGCAAGCACAACACGCAGTACGTGCTGGATCGTCGGCCCGATATGATTTTCTTCGTCACGGGCGTCAAGCCGCAAACCGCCGCGGAAAAAGCCCTGTTCCTGTCGCGCCGATTTCGCCAGGGCTATTATCTATCGCATTTTCGCGAGGGACTCAAGGCCTTTGCGCGGCGACCGGACTACGACTTCGGGCAGCCGGACGATATCTTTCCCAACACCGCGTTCGTCGAGTACTATATCGCCGGATTAAACGCGCTGAGCCGGGACGACTCGACGGCCGTCGTGGACAATTTCACCAGATGCATCGAAACCGGACCACGCGATTTCTCCTATCCCCACTTGCAGCTCGGGGCCTTTTACTTCGACAATCGCGAGCCCGCGCGGGCCAAACCGCATTTTGCGCGGGCAACCCGCATCGACCCCTACAATGTCGGCGCCACGCCTATCTCGCCCTGGTGGAACTGCTGGAAGAGGTCGCGCCGGATGGAGCCCTCGCACTGGCGCAAAAGGCGGTCTCGCTTTCGCCGCAGTCCCATGTCGGGCGCTTCGCCTACGGGCTCTCGCTACTCAAAGCCGGCCGCTTGGACGAGGCCGTCGGCAATCTGAAAATGGCGATTGATCTCAAGGGACCCAATACCGAAAGAGCATGGGTTTTCCTCGGACAGGCGCATTACCAGAAAGGCGAGCTGGAGCAAGCGAGAAAGATCTGGGAATTCACCTTGCAAAACAATCCCGAACTAGAAGCGCCCCGTAGATTTCTCAAGGCTCTGCCGCGCTAGGTGGCAAATCGCGCGTCGTCGCGCAGTTGTCGATCCAGCGAGCGGTACTGTATTGCCTCGGCTAGGTGCGGCGAGCGGATCTGGTCTGCGCCGGCCAGATCGGCGATGGTGCGGGCGACCTTGAGTATGCGGTCGTAGGCGCGGGCCGACAGACCCAGCCGGTCCATGGCTTTTGCGAGCAGGGCCTGTCCATCGCGGTCGAGCTGGCCGTGTTGTCGCAGGTGGCGGGTGATCATCTGAGCATTGCAGAAGACCTCGCCGGCAAAGCGGTCGAGCTGGCGCTGGCGGGCGGCGATCACGCGCTGGCGGATCTGGCTCGAGCTTGCGCCGGGCACGCGCTCGGCGAGGTCGTCGTAGGCGAGGGCGGGGACTTCTATGTGGAGGTCGATGCGGTCGAGCAGGGGGCCGGAGACGCGGGCGCGGTAGCTGCGGATTTGAGCCGGCGAGCAGGTGCAGGTGCGCCGCGAGTCGGAGAGATAGCCGCAGGGGCAGGGATTCATCGCGGCGACGAGGGTGAAGCGCGCCGGGTAGGACAGCGTGATCTGGGCACGGGCGATGGTGACGGCGTGGTCTTCCAAGGGCTGGCGCAGCGCGTCGATGACGTGGCGGCGGAATTCGGGGAGTTCATCCAGGAACAATACGCCATGGTGGGCGAGCGAGACTTCGCCGGGGCGGGGGTAGGAGCCGCGGCCGATGAGTCCGGCGTCGGATATGGTGTTTTATGAGGTGGTATTAGGGAGTTTTTTTTACTGATTGACTTGGTATTTACAACGATTGACTTACTACCCTCTCGTAAAGTGTATCCATCTCGTTTTCTCTTCGTGTTTTTATAGACGAGTTTATCATTCACGATGGGATAGGTGAGATTTAGGGTGATTTGATGGTTTCCATCTTGACTATCTACGACTATCACATCCACATACTTACTCAACACCTCTCTCTTCTCATTATCGTCTTTGAGATAGACTAACTCATCAACCTCCGTATCAAATTCGTCTAACCAAGAAATCCATTGTTGAGGGTCATCTATGAGATTTAGTTGAGATTGTATTCCATCTCGTTTCTTTTGTAATTCGTTGGTCTTCTCTTGTAGTATGGAGTATTCATCGTCAAACTGACCCTCATCAATACGACCACTCGTGAATAACCTCATCAATCTCGTAGATTGTTTTTTGAGGTCTTCTAACTCCCGATTTAGTGATTGTATTTCCTTCGTGTAAGATTTTA
>PBOD01000109.1 GCA_002724215.1 Gemmatimonadota bacterium
ACCCCGCTGTCAGCTTCGAGCCGCAACCGCCACACATACAGACCGGGTAGCACCAGCTCCCCCTCTCCGTCGCGTCCGTCCCAAGCATGCCACTGTGCGCCACTGGTCGCCGAGCCGGTCGCCAACCGCCTTATGCAACGTCCGCCCAGATCGTAGATGGCCAATCCCGCCACCACTGGTCGGGTAAGCTTAAGCAGGGCGTAGGACACTGAGAACACGTCGTTGACGCCATCGCCGTTGGGCGTAAAAGCCCTGCCGCTGGCCTCGATATGGTCCAAAAGCGGCAGTTTGCCCGCCTCGTCGCGAACCCGTACCACCAGGCTCCCACCCACCGATAGCGGATCGACATCCTCTTCGCGTGCCGACTGCCGCACCATCAACAGGCGACCATCCTCGAGTCGGCGATCGACCGCCTGCACGTCAAAGCGCGTAGCGTCGCGGAACACCGTGCCGTGCAGCACCAGTTGGATAAAGGTGCCATCCTGCAAAACGGTGCGGCGCAGGCGGACCTCCGGACCGCTGTCGGGAGGAAACGAGACGGCGAATTCGACCTCGCGGTCGTCGATCAGNACCTTCTCTACTTCGCTGATGTGGGCGGCGGTCTCGATACGCAGGCCCTGGAAGCCGGTATCGGCATTGGGAATCAGCGAGCCGTCGGTGCGCAGACGGCGAATGCGGGTGCGCAAAGAGACCGTAAAAGTGGTGTCGCGACCGGCGTCAACCCATAGTGGCGCAATCTCGGCTTCGAGCAATTCGGCGATCGGCGGGTTGAGATATTCGATGATCAGTCGCTTGAGCACGATGCCCGGCTCATTGAGCAATAGGCGGAACTGTATATAGGGCACGGTACCTGGAGACTGCACCAGGCCGTCAGTCACCGTCTCCCAAGAGCTCCACAGCGGATTGCGAACGATCGGGCCCTGCTCAATCGAGTCCAACCGCGTCCAGGCCACCGAACTTACCCGCTCGCGGTCGCTACCGATNCCCGTGTTCCGATAGTAATGCCACGGCTCTTTATCCGGCCCCGAGCGCGTCTGTACCGTCACCGGCAAATCCTCGATATCGCCGCCGTCGTAGCGCACTNTGCCCCACAGCGGCCGCGGCCCCTGGGCGGCGAGAATTGGCACCGATACGAATTCGCCTGCCGGCAGGGTGCCGTCNCTGTAGATTTCGATCTCAGCCAGTTCCCAGCGGCGATTTTCGCGCACCTGCAAGCGCAAATAGCGCACATCGCGGCTAGNAAAGCGCCGCTCTACCACCGGCTGGCGGTTNGGGTTGGAGANAAAAAAATTGAANACCCCGTCGAAATCGCGCTCGAGCAGNTTAACNCCCTTNTCGAGNCCGTCGGCGGTGGCCAGGGTGAAAGCGCGCGGAAAGAGTTGCTTGTGGTCACCGTCGAGGCGCGGGTAGAGGCGGATGCGGTTGACGCGGAAGGTCGCGCCCAGATCGATAAAGATCGGCGAGGTCCGCTCCAGATCAGCGTATTGCTCGTAGTTGTCGGGATTGAAGACCGTAGTCTCGTCGCCGTCGTAGAGAAAAGACGCTTCGGGGATAAAGGTCGCCACCCCGCCAAAGAAGTTGTTGGGGATCAGCGAGACCCCACCGCGATCCCTGGTGCTGGGACCGAGATTGCTATTGGGACGCACATCCCAGGTCCAGATCGAATCCTGGCTAAGTCCGATGAGATGGGTCTTGGCCGCCGCCACATTCCATCTGGAAATGCTCCTGCTCCATCCCACGCCCAGCGAATCGACGGCCTGGAGCGGTCCGGCGGCGAGGAGTCCCAGCGCAATGGCAGTCCATCCCCAGGGACACTGAATGTTGACCATACGAGACAGATTCAGAGTTTTACTATTTGTAAATACAGCTATTTAAACCAANATAATGCGCGCCGAGGGTCAATGACAAGTCGCGTGTTNCGCATTTTCTCCTCAAATAGACATCTGTGCTCATTATTGANTGTNNCCATTACGGTGAACAGAGCATAGATAGAATTCGTTGCCCTGTCGAGGGTGGCTTCGCACTACCGCAAGCCCCCCCTATCANATATATTGTTTACAGTGGCCGTTTTCATTAGGTTTAAACCCGTCGCTCACCTCGGGCGAGAGATTACCCCTTGCGGAGGCCCTACATGACAAGGCTCTTAGTGCTGGCGCTGTGCGCGGCATTCCTGCCGGCCGACGGCCTGGCCGAAATCAAGCGCTGGCGCGTCGGCGACGACGCCCATCCCTGGAACTTGCGCCCGGTCACCGGTCGCCTCGACCTCGGCCGCAGTTGGTCGGTCGAGTTGTTGGCCGACGACGACGGCGACGGCCTCATCGACGAGGATCCCGTCGAACTGATCGANAACGACGACGACGGCCTGCTCAATGAGGACGGTCCCGACCCGCAAATCGACAACGACGGCGACGGCCAGCTCAACGAAGATCCCACCAACAATATNGACGACGACGGCGACGGCCTCATCGACGAAGATCCGCCCGAGTTATTCGACAATGACCTCGACGGCCTCATTGATGAGGACGGTCCCGACCCGCAAATCGACAACGACGGCGACGGTCAGCTCAACGAGGACGGGCTCTACACCAATTTTGACGACGACTGGGACGCGGTGCAAAACGAAGACCCGATCGACGGTATCGACAACGACGGCGACGGCCTTATCGACGAGGACCCGGAGTTTCCCGCACACGGCAGCGGCATCACGACCTGGTTGCGACCGGTGCTGCTCGACAGCCTGCGCAACCTCGCCTACCTCATCGACCAGCGCTACAAGGCCGGCGAGTTTGGCGGCATCGTCCCGGGCAAGGCCCCACAGGCCCCCTTCATGACCATCCCGAGCGAATACGGCTCTCGCCTCGAACGCGGCGACCCCTTCATCTCGGGCAATAGCGGCGGCGTGCTGCGTACCGAGGCCGAGCGGATGATCGACGGCGACTTCACCACCGCCTGGGGCTCGTCGCGCGACGGCCTCGGCGGACTGCTGATGATGCTGAACGGCTACTACTACATAAACCGCATCATCTTCCGCCCGCGGCCGACGCTACCAGCCAACACCATCGCCAATTACTACATCCGCTACGCCAACCAGACCAATGTCGACAGCCGTGCCGAGACCCTGGCGGCGCGGCGCACGCTGATCCCGGTGCTGCGCGGCCAGTTCAACCCGGTAGTCAAAGACCATCGCTTCGACCCACCGGTCGTCACCGGTCGCATCGACGTGGTCTCAATCGACCCCAAAGGCACGTTCGTCGAGACCGCAGAAGCCGGTTTCTTCGGCGATGGCTACGCCATCGACGGCATCTTCATCTCCGAAATAATTGACGTCGGCCCCACCACCCCACGCTTCCGCCGCTACGANCGCGAGATAGAGCAATTCTCCGGTGGCGAACGNGACGCCTACGAGGATCAATTTACCGTCGACTTGGCGGGCGCGCCGGTCAACTGGGGCAAGGTCCGCTGGCGCGCGCGCCGCGATGGTCGCGATGGCGATGTGCGCATCCAGTTCCGCGTCGGCAACACCCTCGANACCCATATCTACGCCCGGCGCCTCGGTCCCGGCCTGTTCGACACCAAGGACAGCGACGGCTCCACGCTGGATCTGTTCTCCTGGATCAAACTCGCCGAAGGGCGCATCCCCTACCGCGAACTGCAATATAACGAGCTGGGNATTGACCTGGGCGAAGACGGGCGCAAGGGCTGGAGTTTCTGGTCGGCACCCTTCAAACTCNNGGACGGCCTCATTGACGAGAGCNTGCCCGAGTCCGAATGGTCAAACACCGGTGTGCAATTACCGCTGCCCGGNGGCACCCGCTACATCCAGTTCCGCATCTTCTACGACAGCAGCCAGCACAGCGCTGCNNTGCTNGATTTNATCGAATTTGATTACGACGCGCCGCTGGTNNCGGGNGGAGTGGTCGCCGAGATCTTCCCCCCGCGCGTGCCACTGGGCGAGGAGACGGCTTTTCGCCTCTACGTCCGCCCGCTGTTTTCCGACACTGATGCGGGCGGTTTCAACCGCATTGAGATCGCCGTGCCCAGCGCCGACACCCGCATCGACACCCTGCGCTTCGACGGGCAGGACTGGTCGGAGATCACAGGCACCGACGCGGCGGCCACCGACCCGCTGCTGGGGGTCGAGCCCATGCGCATGACGCCGCCTGCCGGTAGTGCCGACAGCCTGGGCCAGTTCGTCCAAACCGTAGTCACCGACCCGAGTGGCGGCTCGCCCAAACTGCTGATCAAACTACCGCAGATGAAAGCCGAGCACTTCCAGTTCGGCCAAAATATCGAAATCGTCTTCCGCTCCAAGCTCTTCCGCGGCTCCAAGGAGTTCACCAGTTCGGTTTGGAACGACGAGACCGGCGACCTGGCCGAGGTGATACCGCAGCCAGCCGCCAACGGCGACGCCACGCCCGACGTGGCCACCAACGCGCTGCTGGTCGTCGTCGATGAAATCTCCAATGTCGTCAAGGCACCGAATATTACGCCCAATCCGTTCACTCCCAATGGCGATGGCATCAACGACGAGGTGACCTTCTCCTTTGACCTCTTCCTGTTGCTCGAGCAGGTCGATGTCCAGCTCGAGATCTACGACCTCTCGGGCCGCCGCGTCACCCAGCTCCAGATGGGCGGTTCGACCGCCGGCAACCTGGAAATAAAGTGGGACGGTCGCGACCAGGACGGGCAGATGACACCGCCGGGGATTTACCTCTACCGACTCGCGGTCGATTCCGACGACTCATCCATAGAGCGATCAGGCACGCTTTCGCTCGTCTATTGACCGCCGAGTCCGACCCATACCAGCGAGGGACGGGGATCGGCCAGATCCCCGTCCCTCGCTGCCGTTCTGTGCAGCAATGACGATCCCCTCGACGCTGTCGTTTCCGGGTGCGCTCTTCCTCGCCGCGCTGGTACCGCGCCTGGGCTATTTGTGGGAACATCGTGCCAGCCCATTCTTCGCCGCGCCGGTCGTCGATGCGCGCACCTTCCTCACAAAAGCGCAGGCCATCGCCGGCGGCGACCTCTGGGGCGGCCCCGAGCCCTTCTGGCAGCCTCCACTCTACATCTACCTGCTAGCCTTCGTCTGCTGGCTGCTGCCCGCCTCGTATTTCGTCGGCATCCGCCTGCTGCACGCCTCGTTGGGCGCGCTGACTTGCGCACTGGTATACTTCGTGGCCCGCCGCGCCTTCGGCGAACGCATCGCCCGCATTGCCGGCATCGCCACAGCAGCATGCGGATCTTTTATCTACTTCGAGGGCGAATTGCTAGCGGTGCCGGTAGAGATCGTCCTCAACCTGCTGCTGCTCCACCGGCTGACCATTGCGCTGGCACATGGCCGCCAGCGCGATTGGCTGCTATCCGGGCTCCTGGCGGGTCTGTCCGCGCTGACTCGCCCTAATATCCTGCTTTTCGCGGCGGTCTTCTGCGCCTGGACCCTGTGGCGCAAAAGCGCGGTTTGGAGCCAATTGACCCTCTTCACCGGCATTGCACTACTGGTCGTCCTGCCCGTGAGCTGGCGCAACTGGACCACCGAGCCAGATCCCGTGCTGATCTCGGCCAATGGCGGAGTCAATTTTTATATTGGCAACAACGCCGACTACCACCACACCGTCTCTCTGCACCCGGGCATGGCCTGGGAGGAGATGGTCATGGAGCCGGTGCGCGTCGGTCATACCACCGCCGCCGCCAAATCGGATTTTTTCCTCCGCAAAGGACTGGCTTATATCGCCGCCGAGCCATTCGAGTGGCTCGGGCTGCTGGCGCACAAAGCCTACCACTTCTGGAGCGGCCCCGAGCTCAAGCGCAACCAGGACATATACTACGCGCGCCAGCACTCGTGGATCCTGAGCCTGTTGCTCTGGGATTGGCATTTGTCGTTCCCCTTTGGCTTGATCGGCCCGCTGAGCCTGGTCGGCCTAGTCCTGAGCCTGCGCGAACGCGATCCACCGGTCGCGCTATTGCGGCTCTACGTACTGTGCTACACCGCCTCAGTGCTGCTGTTCTTCCCTGCCGCCCGCTACCGCATGCCACTACTGCCGGTGCTCATCGTCTTCGCCGCCTTTGCCACTTGGTGCCTCTACCTGGCCATCCGGCGCAAAAACCGGCCAATAGTCGCCGGACTCACCGTCCCTTTAGCTGGTCTTTTAGTACTGTTGAATTGGCCCCGGGCTGCCCCCAGCGCTACCGACGCGCAATTGCAGTTCGACCTCGGCGAGGTACACCTGCGCCAGGGCGACTACGCGCTGGCCGAACACCACTCTACCCGCGCCCTAGAATTGGAACCCAACTACAACTACGCCCGCCACAACCTGGCCGTCGCCTACTTCCACCAGGAGCGCTACCAGGACAGCGAGCGCGAAGCACTGGCAACCGCCGCCGAAAACCCCCTGCGACCCGACACCCAGGTACTGCTCGGTCGCATCTATCTGGCCCGCAACGAATCACAGCGAGCTGCCGTGCACCTGCGCCGCGCCCTAGATATCGAACCCGACTCCGGCATGGCCCGCTACTATTACGGGCATCTGCTCCACCGCCAGGGCCGCCACGCGCAGGCCATTCCCCATTTGCAGGCGGCGCAAACCTGGCAACCGCGCGACTTCTGGATCAGCTATGAATTGGGTCGGGCACAGCACCGGGCAGGCAACGAAGACGCGGCCCTTGTGCAGTACCGACGAGCATTGGCAATCGAGCAACGTCCCCAAGCCCTGGTCGCCATCGCCGCCCTGCACCTGATCGCCGGCCGTCGCAACCAGGCCCGAACGCACCTGCAAGCCGCACTGGAACTCGACGCCGAAAACCCCGAGGCTTTGATCAACCTGGCCCTCCTCGATTACCAGGACGGTAATAGCGCAAAGGCCCTGGACCGACTAGACCGAATCCTCGCGCGCCGTCCCTCGCCCCAGGCCGAGCGCTTGCGCGCCGAGATTCGCCGGCAGGAGGCCCCCTGAGCGATGCGCTGCGCCCCACTCCTTTTTTTAATCGCAACCGCCCTGGATGCCGCGCCGCTGTTCACCGATATCACTCGCGCCGCCGGCATCGATTATACCAACGAATCGGGCGGCGCCGACAAGCATCATATAATTGAGAGCCAAGCCGCCGGCGGCGGCATCCTCGACTACGACCTCGATGGCCGGCTCGACATTTTCCTCAGTGGCGGGCTCCGCGCCGACGCGACGGCGGGCACTGCACTCTACCGCAATCTCGGCGCCGGCGCCTTTGCAGACGCAACCGTCCGGGCAGGCGCGGGGCTCGGCGGCTGGAATATGGGTATGGCCTTCGCCGACTACGACGCCGATGGTGACCCCGATATCTATCTCACCCGCTGGGGACCAGATGCCCTATTGGCCAATAACGGAGACGGCACTTTCTCCGATGCAACCGCCGCCGCGGAGCTCGGGTCGCCCGCTTGGGGTATCGGCGCGGCCTTCGCCGACTACGACCTGGACGGCGACCTGGACCTCTACGTCGCGAATTATATCGCCTTCGAGCTAGGCGGCCCGCCCTTCTTCGACCGCTGGTGCACCCATAATGGCGTGCCCGCCGCCTGCGGCCCCGCAGGTGCCGAAGCCCAGCGCGACCTGCTCTATCGCAACGAGGGCAACGGCACCTTCGCGGAAGTGGGCCATGAGTCGGGCTTCAGCGGCCCCCGCTTCTACGGCATGGGCGCGGCCTGGTTCGATTTCGATGCGGATGGCGACCCCGACCTCTACGTCGCCAACGACGGGCACCCCAACAGCCTGTGGCGCAACGACAGTGGTCGCTTTGCCGATATCGCGCTGGCCACGGGCACGGCCTACAGCGGCGACGGGCGCCCCCAGGCCGGGATGGGCGTGGCACTGGGCGACATCGACAATGACTTGCGCCCCGATATTTTCGTCACCAATTTCGCTCAGGACCACAACACCCTCTACCGCAACCAGGGCAACGGCTTCTTCAGCGATATTAGCGGCCGAGCCGGTTTGGCCGGCAGCAGCCGCCCCTTTATGGGTTGGGGAACCTTTTTTTTCGACTACGACCACGACGGCTGGCAGGATCTCTTCGTCGCCAATGGCCACCTGATGCCCGCCATCGAACGCGGCGGCGGCGGGCTCCATTACCGCCAGCGCAACCAGCTCTACCGCAATCTCGGTGCCGGCAAATTCCGCCAAGTCGAAACAGATTCCACGCTGGCAGCGGCGGAAGTAAGTCGCGGCGCGGCCAGCGGCGATATAGACTCAGACGGCGACCTCGACATCCTAGTCGCCAATCTCGACGCCGCGCCCGCGCTGTTGCGCAACGATGCCGCTGCCAAGGGGCACTGGCTGCTATTATCGCTCAAGAATGGTGCTCTGGACGCCATCGGCGCACGGGCTGTAATAACCGCCGGCGGTCGGCAGCAGTTGCGCGAAATGCACACCGGCGCCAGCTTCCAGGCCCAAAGCGACACCCGCCTGCACTTCGGGCTGGGACCAACTGCGGTCGCCGACATTGAGATCACCTGGCCGGACGGCCACATCCAGCACTTCGCAGCCGTGCCGGCCGACNGCCATTACACCATCCGCCGAGGTGTCGATCGCCCACTCACGGAGTAATCCATGCGCCTAGTCCCGCTCTTTTTCGCCCTCGCCGCCTGCACCGGCGAACCGCCCGCGCCCGAACTCGAGCCCACAACCCCGGCCTCGGCTGCACCGCCGAGCGCCGCAGCCGCAGTCTTTAGCTCCGGGCGCGCCCTCCAGGCCCGCGGCCTCTTCACCCAGGCCGAGCAAGCCTATCTCAACGCGCTCGAGCAGACACCGGACAACCCACAATACCACTATTACCTAGGCATCGTCCTCCACGCCCAGAGCCGCTTCGCCGAGGCGCAAACCCAATTCGAAAAGTCTCTCGCCCTCAAACCCGACTACGCCGGCCCCCGCATCGCCATGGGCAAAATGCTCTACGANGTACACGGACGGGCGCAAGAAGCCCGCAAGCTACTTACAGAAGCCCTCGCCCTCGCCCCCGACGCGGTCGAGGCGCACTACACGCTGGGCGTCATCAACCAGCGCGAGGGCGAGTTGGGCGCCGCCCGCGAGATATTCGCCGCCATCGCCGCCGCCGATAGCAACCACCTCCAGGCTCGCACCCAATTGGGGCTGATCTATTTGCAGGAAGGCGACTACCAGCAGGCTCAGGACCAACTGCGCCGGGTCGCGCACCGCAACCCGCACGACCCGGCGGTCTTCCACGGGCTGGGCCAGGCCGCCCTGCGCGCGGGCAAGGGCGAAGAGGGCCAGCGCTATCTAGAGCGCGCCCGTCTCCTCGGCGAGCAAAACGCCCAACTCAAACCGCACCAGGACGCTGTGCGTCAACATCCGGAAGCNCCCCAGGCCCACTCCAATCTCGCCAGCTTCTACAACCGTTTCGGGCGCCTTAAGCTCGCCGTCGAACACTACCGCGAATCGATTGTCCTCGACTCGACCTACGGGCCTGGCTACCAGGGCCTGGGCAATCTCTACCAGCGCCGCGGCGATGACGCGCGCGCCGCCCGCTACTACCTCGAAGCGCTGCGCTGGGACTCGACCCTGGCCGAGAGCCACAACAATCTGGGTCTGCTCTTCCACAAGAAGCGGGAATTGGCCAAAGCTGCNCAACAATACCGGCGCGCCGTCCGGTTGGCGCCGGATATAGCCCACTATCACTCCAATCTGGGCAATATCTACCTCGAAATGGAGCGACTAACCGAGGCCGANGCCGCCGCCGGACGNGCCATACGGCTGGATTCGACATTCTACAGCGCCCAAATCCTGCTCGGCGATATCCACGCCCGCCAGGGTTCGTACTCGGCGGCAATTGCGCGCTGGCGGGCCGTCCCGGCCAAANGCGCGGTCAAACAGCAGTTAGATGAGAAAATNGCNGCGGCGCAAAAAAGACTCTCCGCCCCGCATCGCTAAACCCCATGCGCCGGTCCCTTTTCANCTCCGCAATCTCCGTTTTGCTAGCCGGCTGTAGCGCGGAGGACACTTCCACGACGCGGGGCCAAAGCCTTGTATCCGCAGGACGCTCTTTCGCCGGAGAACACCGCTACGCCGAAGCGCGCATCGCCTTCGAAAAAGCCCTGGCACTGGACAGCCTCGACGCGCTCGCCCACTACGAACTGGGTAATCTCGACGCGCGACTCGGGCGCCTGGAAACCGCCGTCGGGGCCTATGAAGCGGCCCTGGCCGCCGACCCGGCCTTCGACGATGCGCGGCACAATCTCGCCGTCATTGAAGCCGACCGCGGCCACCTACCCCGGGCGGTAGCNTTGCTCGAACAATTGCCACGCCATGCCATAGCCCTGGAAACCCTGGCCCTGTTCTACGCCAAGCAGGGCCGCTATGACCGC
>PBOD01000110.1 GCA_002724215.1 Gemmatimonadota bacterium
TGGGGCCCGGCAAACTCGACCGCCTCGGCGCCGTCAGAGGGCATGCCGCCGCCGGGGGCCTGGCATACGTAGACCGAACCATCGGTAAGTTTGCCCAGCACCTTCAAGCCGCAGGCGAAATTGTCCTCGTGCCCCTGCAATACGACCTTGGGATCGGCGGCCAGCGGGCTGGTATCAATGGCGGTAACGAAAATGGAATGGGGAACTGCGTCGGGCGCGGGGACCCGGCTGTAGGGCCGGGTGCGCAGTGCCGCCCACAGACCGGATTCGACCAAGCCGGCGCAGACCTGGTCGCGACCGAGTTGGTCGGGTGCGTCGGTCCGGTGCTGGTCAAAGCGCTCCTCCTCGTCACCGGCGACGTCGATGACCACCGACAGCAGCGCGCGCTTGGCTCCGCGATTGATGGATGCGACTTGGCCACTGGCTGGCGCGGTGTAACGCACACCGGGGTTCTTTTTGTCATCAAAGAGCAACTGCCCCTTTTTGACCGGGTCGCCCTCGCCTACGGCCATGGTCGGCCGCATCCCGATATAGTCGGGCCCCAGGACGGCGACCTGGCCGATGGCGGGCCCATCTTCAACTTGCTGCGCTGGAGCACCGGCAATGGGCAGGTCCAGCCCCTTCTTTATATTGATTCTACTACTGGCCATAAGCGCGCTTCGCGATCCCCTTTTTTATAAGGCTCAATCGGCTATGGATAGGACTGTAAATCGACGTAACGACCAAAGAGGCAACTAGTCTAAGCCAGCCTGCTCCGCCTGTCAAGAAAACGCCCGGCGGACGTCCGCAAGGCGATAGGATGGCGAGAATCCGCTGGAAGTGGTGGGGCGCGATGAAGGGCAAGGCCCGTTGGAGTATCAATTGATCTGACGCGAGTCCCGGTCGCAACAACCCCACTTAGCTCTTGGCTCAAATAAAGGGCAAGGACCAAAATGGAGCAAGCGCGCCTGCGGCCAACTTGCGGTTTGCCACAAAACCCCGGATTTTAATCCACCGTACACCCAACGAGCGAGGACTTATGGCCCAACACCACGACGCCGACCGGGCGGCAATCGCCGCCCTCTTCCACAACCCGATACTCGACCTTATATACCAGGCCGCCACCGTACACCGCGACCACCACGACCCGCGCGAGGTCCAGGTCTGCACCCTGCTCTCGATCAAGACCGGCGGTTGCCCGGAAGACTGCGGTTATTGCTCGCAATCGGCACACTTCGACACCAATTTGGAAAAACAGCCATTGCTATCGATCGCCGCAGTCCAAGAGGCCGCCGAGCATGCTGCCGGCGCCGGCAGCACGCGCTTCTGCATGGGTGCGGCCTGGCGGCAGGTCCGCGACGGCGATGAATTCGACCGCGTCCTCGACATGATCCGCGCCGTCGCCGCCACCGGTATGGAGGTCTGCTGCACGCTCGGTATGCTCGACGCCGATCAGGCGCGCAGGCTCAAAGAGGCCGGCCTCACCGCCTACAACCACAATCTCGACAGCGGGGAAAACTACTACTCGGAAGTCGTCTCGACCCGCACCTACCAGGACCGCATCGACACCATCGGCCACGTCGGCCGCGCCGGGATCAATGTCTGTTGTGGCGGCATACTGGGCCTGGGCGAAAGCGACGACGACCGCATCGACCTGCTCTACGCGCTGACCCAGTTGCCAACCGCGCCCGAATCGATCCCGGTCAACGCGCTGGTGCCCGTCGCAGGCACGCCCATGGCCGACCACCAGCGGACATCCGCATGGGAACTGATCCGCATGATCGCCTGCACCCGCATCCTCTTCCCCGCGGCAATGGTGCGCCTATCGGCCGGTCGCGACCGGCTCTCAGATACCGCCCAGGCGCTGTGCTTCCTCGCCGGCGCCAACTCGATCTTCTCCGGCGACAAACTCCTGACCACCCCGCACCCGGGCAGCGACGCGGACCAGGCCCTCTTCGACCTGCTCGACCTTGAAGCCCGCCCTGCGAATGCAGGGGCTTCAGAGCGCGTCGACCAATTCGCAGAGAGCGTCGTAGACCGACGCTAGCTGGTCGCGCTGCATGCAATAGGGCGGCAGCACGTAGACGGTATTGCCCAGCGGGCGCAGCAGAATTCCCCGCTTGAGAAATCCCTCGCGCAGCCGCGGCCCTATCTCGTGCCAATAGCCCTCCTCCCCCGCGACCAATACATCCACGGCCGCAATGGTACCGCAAACCCGTGTCCGCCCCAGTCGCTCGTGCCCCTTTAAGCGCTGGATCTCCTCGCGTTGCCATTGCGCCAGCGGGCGAAAGGCCTCGGCGGCGAGCAGATCCAGCGACGCCAGCGCCGCGGTGCAGCCCAGCGGATTGGCCGTGTAGGAGTGCCCGTGGTAGAAAGCCCGGTCAGCACCCCCGCAAAAAGCGGCGAAGACCCGGTCGCTACACACAGTGGCTGCCAGGGGCAGAAAGCCGCCGGTCAGCCCCTTGGCCAGACAGATGATATCGGGTTGGGTATTGGCTGTTAGGCAGGCGAAAAACTCGCCGGTGCGGCCGAAGCCGGTCATCACTTCGTCGTAGATGGCCAGCACATCGTACTCGTGCAACAGCGCCTGCACCGCGACGAGGAATTGCGACCGGCACATCCGCATACCCCCCGCGCCCTGGACCAGCGGCTCGACAATCATCGCAGCGTATTCGCCCGGATGTTCGGCGAGCAATTGCCGCAAGCGCGCCAGGGCGCGCTCTTCTTTGGCCGCTATCTCTGCGTCGCCATCCCAGGTCGCCGGGAACGGCACCGCATCCGCGGCAAAGAGCAGATCGTCGAAAGCGCTGGTGAACAACGAGCGCTCCCCCACCGCCATCGCACCCAGCGTGTCGCCGTGATAAGCGCCTTCGAAGCGCAAAAAGCGCTTGCGCCCCGGCGCGCTTTCGTTGCGCCAGAACTGGTAGGCCATTTTCAGGGCGACTTCCACCGCCGTCGAGCCGTCGTCCGAATAAAACACCCACTGCAGCGGCGCTGGCAATAGCGCCACCAGACGGTCGGCAAGCTCCTCGGCCGGCCGGTGCGTAAACCCCGCTGCCAGCACCTGCTCCAGCTCGCTCGCTTGCGCTGCGATGGCCGCGGCGATCTCAGGCTGACCATGGCCATGCAGCGTCACCCACCAGCTCGCGATGCCGTCGAGTAACANCCGCCCATCCTCNAGTTCGATCAGCGCCCCCTCAGCCCGGCGTACCGGCAGTGCCGGCGCATCCGCCCGCATCTGGGTGAANGGTGACCACACTCTAGTCGCGTATTCAGACATAAGCCCCGAAATAGCGCGCGAATACCNCCGCNACATTGGCCGGNNNNANNTCCTCGCGGCGATNNATCGNCGCGAGGATATCNACCCGGCCGTAGTCGGCGATGGCGCGGCAATTGGCTTCATTGGCCGGTCCATTGACCACGACGCCCAGCAGCGGGCAGTCGTGGCGGCGCAATTGNGCCAGCGTCAGCAGGGTGTGGTTGATCGTGCCCAGTTCGCTACGGGCGACGACGACCACGGGCAGCGCCAACGCAACGATCAGATCGATCATGAGATACTCNCGGTTTAGCGGCACCATCACCCCCCCCGCGCCCTCCACCACCAGGCGCTCGCGATCGGGCAACGCGAGCCGTGCCATTTCGATCGCCACCCCCTCGCGCCGCGCCGCCTCGTGCGGCGAAAGCGGCTCGCGCAGGCGATAGGCCTCGGGCAACAGACGATCGGCGGGCAGACCGGCGGTGCGTCGCACCCAGTCGGTATCGGTGTCGGTGCCGCTCTGTACCGGTTTCCAATAGGCACAGCCCAAACCCGCCGCCAATAGCGCTGCGACATAGGTTTTGCCGACGCCGGTATCGGTGCCGGTAACAAAGAAGCGCGGGGGAAAAGCTACCGCCAAAACACTACCCTTCCTTGCGAGCAGCCAGATAGTGGACGTGGCATGTGATATCGACGCCGTCGGGACAATGTTCGTCCCAGCCGCGAATCAGCCGGCGCAGTTGTCCGGGTCGCGACGTGACGCCCCGGGTCGATATCCCCGCACCGGTGCGCTGCAGATGGCCGAAGAATTCGCGCGCACAGGCAAAGCGCAACCGCACTTCGCGCTGCCCCTGCTCAATGGCTACCCCCGCCAGTGCCGCGGCGACCGTCGCCCTATCGGGCAGGAGGTTGGCGCTACACGGAACCCCTTGCCGCAGGCACTGTTCGCGCCATTCTCGATACGAATCAACACCTGGATAAGCGCAAAGCAGCAAGCCGCCGGGCTGTAGTGCGCGCGCCATGCGTCCCAGCCCCCCCGCCAGATCGGCAAACCAGTGAACTACAAAATTGGCCGCGACTAGGGCGTATCGCCCCTCGACATCGAGCCGGTCGCCGTCGAGCACTCGATAGCGCTGAGTTGGCCGCGCCCGTCCAGCTGCCGCGATCCGCTCTCGGCAATGGGCCAGCATCGCAGACGACAGGTCGGTAAATTCCAGGTCGCGATCGGGAAAGATCGCCGCCAACTCTGCGCTCAAGAAACCGGTACCGCAACCTATTTCGAGCACCGGTCCCGGGGCGATATCCGCAGCGTAATGCGCGGCGTAGGCCACCAGCTCTGCAGAGCCGGCGAGTTGCTCTGCTGCGTGGGTGTCGTAGGTCGAGGAATGGCGGGAAAAACTCGCCGCGATTCGCTGCTTGTCCGCCAGCTCAGCCACTGGCCGGATAGCGCGCGCGCCAGTCGTCNTCTACAACGCGCCAGCATTCGCGAATATGNGTAATNGGCAGGGCATGGCCNGCCNCGGGCAACACCGTGAGAGCACTGCCGGGCACCAGGTCGTGCANTTGACCCGCCTTTNCCAGCGGCACTATTCGATCCTCAGCGCCGTGGATGATGCGAACGGGCACACCCGTCTGTAAAATATCCATATCCAGTTCGTGTTCCTGCAATAACATCAAATCCCCATACAAGCGCTCGATATCTAGCTCGTCCTGCGCGCGGGCTTGGGCCATCCCGCAGCGCGCGTAGAAATCCGCGAGTAAAGCCCGCGGCTCCCGCCCCAGGCGCAGNGCCATCTTCTCGACCGCNTGCCGCGAGCGCCGAGCCAGACGCTCGTCCTCGGGATGGAAGTGCCGGAAGCCGCCCAAAACGACGATTGCACCCGCCCCGGCGGCTAAGTCGGGTGTTAGCAAATGTAAACCGAGCGAGTGGACAATGAGAATCTGGGGCCGCGACGGCACGTCGATTGTCGCAGGACCGAAGTAGCCCCTATCGAGGCAGTGCAATGCAAAATCAGCAGGCATAACCGCGCGCCAGTCGTCCCAACACCACGCAGCAAAACCCCAGCCGTGCTGGGCTACGACCTCAATCGCGGCCATCGCGCCATTGCTCGAAAAGTTCGACCAGTAGCTCGAGGTCCTCGCGCCGGTGCCGGGCGTTGAGCGCCAGGCGGATCCGCGCCTGACCCGGCGCCACCGTCGGCGGGCGAATCGCCACCGCCAGGCAGCCGTGGTCTTCGAGATGGCGATGCAGCGCCAGCGCCGCGTNCTCGGCCCCGACCATCACCGGTACCACTTGCGTCGCCGCCGCACCCGTATCCCAGCCCTGCGCCCGCAGCGCCGCGCGCACATAGGCGGCATGATTGAGCAGGGTGCTGCGTTCCTCGTCCAGCGTCGGCACCAATTCCAGCGCCGCGTCTATTGCCCCCAAAACCGCCGGCGGCAGCGCGGTGGTATAAATGAATCCGGCGCAGCAATTGACCAGGTATTCGGCCATTTTCTCGCCGCAGGCGACATAGGCTCCAAACGAGCCCAGCGCCTTGCCGAAAGTCCCCACGCACACATCCACCCCCATGCCACAGGTCAACCCCATCCCGCGCTCACCCAAGACGCCGGTGGCGTGCGCCTCATCGACGACCAACAGCGCATCGTATTCGCGGGCCAGCGCAACCAGCGCCTCGATATCGCTCGTGTCGCCGTCCATGCTGAAGACCGACTCGGTGGCGATGACCCGCTGTGCACAATCGCCGCTCGCCGCCAACAACTCTCGCAGGTGGTCGAGATCGCCGTGGCGATAGCGCCGCACCCGCGCGCGGCTCAATACCGCGCCGTTGACCAGGCTATTGTGGCAGTGCCGGTCCAGCAGAATTGCCGAATCGCGGTCCGCCAGCGCCGGCAAAAGCGAGATATTGGTCTGGAAGCCCGAGTTCAGGACCAACGCCCGCTCCGTGCTCTTGAGCCCGGCCAGCGTCGCTTCGACTTTTTCGAAACCAGGATGCGAGCCGCTGATCAACCGCGAAGCCCGCGCACCGGTCCCGTAGCGCTCAGTAAATTTGACCGCGCGCGCTCTGAGCAATGGATGCGACGCCAGACCCAAATAGTCGTTGGAGCTAAAATTGACCAGCGCCCGCCCCTCGCTGCGCACACCGCTATCGCCGACGGGTTCGAGGGTCCGCAACCGGCGCAGTTGGCCCGCGTTGCGCCGCCGTGCCAATTCGGCGTCTATAAAATCGAATTTAGATCCCATACGCACAGCTTAAGATCCGACAAATACTCGCTCTCATCAAATAGACACCGTCCGGGTCTGCGCCATTCGCAGATACTGCTTGCCCCTAAGACACCGCCGATCTATAATACTGTAAACCCGCGAATTAACCGCATTTAGGAACAGCGAGGGATGGCGACTACACCCGACAAAATCACCGCTTCTTCGCTCCAGTCGAAAAAGCAACGCGGCCACAAGATCAGCATGCTGACGGCCTACGACTACCCCACTGCTATTTTACAGGATGCGGCGAAAATCGATGTGATTTTCGTCGGCGACTCGGTGGGGACCAATGTCCTGGGCTATCGCAGCCCGCAACAGGTCACTATGGACGACATTCTCCATCACCTGCGCGCGGTGCGGCGCGCGGTGCGGCGCGCCTTTCTATTGGCCGATTTGCCCTTTATGTCCTACCAGCCCTCGGTCGAGGCCGCAGTCAAAAACGCCGGCCGCCTGGTGCAGGAAGGGGGCGCTGAGGGCGTCAAGCTCGAGGGCGGCGAACCGGTTCTGCCCCAGGTGCGGGCCATCGGCGCGGCGGGCATCCCCGTGGTCGGCCACCTCGGCTTCACCCCGCAATCCCAGGCTCGCGAATACTATCTCTTCAGCGACCGCCGCGGCACTGTGCCCAAATTCCAGGGCAAGGGCCCTAGGGGCGCCAAAGCCCTCGTCGAGCAAGCCCTGCGCCTGGAGGACGCCGGCGTCTTCGCCCTGGTCCTCGAACTGGTCACCGAAGAGGCCGCCCAGGTCGTGACCGAGCGCCTGGAGATCCCGGTCATCGGCATCGGTGCCGGTCGCCATTGCGACGGCCAGGTGTTGATCAATCACGACCTGGTCGGGCTCAACGACGAAGACCTCGTCCTCGCCAAGGCCTACGGCCAAACGCGCCGGGCCTGGCTCGACATCTTCACGGCGTACCGACAGGAGGTTGAAGAAGGCCGCTTCCCCACTGCTGACAACGTCGCCCATATGGATCCCGACAAACGCGCCAAATTAGACGAATTGCTCAAAGGTAACGGTCAGGGTCGCTGACCTTGCACCCCGAGGAGGACAATACATGCACCTGCTGTACGCCATCGCCGCGATATTGAGTTGCGCCGGCACTGCCTTTGCTGAGCAAGGCGAATCGAGCTGGATCCAGGACCGCCTGGCCGGTCTCGATGGCCTGCTCGGCACTACCGTCGACTTTCTCGCCACCATCCTCCTCTTCGACTTCGGCACCGGCGTGCCGCTGATCGTCGCCGTCCTGCTTTTAGGCGGCATCTACTACAGCTTCTACCTCGGCTGGTTCTCCGTCCGCGCCTTCGCCCATGCTATCGCCGTGCTTCGCGGCGTCTACGACGACCCCGACGACCCCGGTGAAATATCGCACTTCAAGGCCCTGACCAGCGCGCTGTCGGCCACCATCGGCCTCGGCAATATCGCCGGCGTCGCCGTCGCCATCGGCACTGGCGGCCCCGGCGCGCTGGTATGGATGATGATCACCGCAATCTTCGGCATGTCCTCCAAGCTCGCCTCCTGCACCCTGGCGATCATGTACCGCACGATTCACCCCGACGGTCGCGTCGCCGGGGGCCCGATGTACTATCTCGAAAAGGGCCTCGAAGCTAGGGGGTTTAAAGCGCTCGGCCGCACCCTCGCCGTCCTCTTCGCCATGCTGTGCATTGGCGGTGCTCTGGGCGGCGGCAATATGTTTCAATCGAACCAGACGGTAGAAGCGCTCGCCGCCGTCAGTCCCGTTTTCAAAAGCTATAACTGGCTTTTTGGGCTGATCTTGGCAGTACTTGTAGGCGCGGTAATCATCGGCGGCATCCGTCGCATCGCTACCGTGACCTCGCGCCTGGTCCCAACCATGTGCGTGCTCTACGTGGTCAGCGCCCTCTTTATCATCCTCTCGAACATCGGCGAGGTGCCGGCGATGTTCGCGCTCATCTTCAGCGAGGCCTTCACCGGTCGGGCGGTCGAGGGCGGCGTGCTCGGCATAGCGATCATCGGCATCACCCGCGCCGCCTTCTCCAACGAAGCGGGTATCGGATCGGCGGCCATAGCCCACTCGGCGGCCAAGACCGAGGAAGCTGCGCGCGAGGGCATCGTCGCGATGGTCGGCCCCTTCATCGACACCATCGTCATCTGCACCATGACCGCACTGGTGGTGCTGCTGACCGGCGTCTACCAAGACCCGGCGTTGCAAGGCAAGGGCGCCGAAATGACCGCCACCGCCTTCGGCTCGGCGATCCCGGGCGCGGAAATAGTCCTGGCCATCGTCATCTGCCTCTTCGCCTACTCGACGATGATCTCCTGGGAGTACTACGGCGAGCGCGCCTGGGAATACCTCTTCGGTTCCGGATCGCTGATGATCTTCCGCCTGCTCTTCGTCGCCTTCGTCTTTATCGGCGCCGTCACCCAGCTCGGCAATGTCATCAGCTTCTCCGACCTGATGATCCTCAGCATGGCCTTCCCCAACATTGTCGGCGGCATCATTCTCAGCCCGCTGATCAAAGCGCGCTTACAGGAATACTGGGGCCGACTGCAGCGCGGCGAGATGCAGCGCTTCAAATAGCGCCCTTGCGCGAGCGGCCGCACGCCATATGATCAATAGGCCAACGGCCGATGCCAATCTTTGCACCCACTCTTATGAAGCCAGCCGCCCTCTTCCTGCTCCTCGCCCTATCCGCACCGCTCGCCGCAGAGCCGCGCCACGACATTGTCGTGCTGGCCGAGCGCGAGCGACCGCACCTGGTGCGCTTTACCGCCACCCTCGAACCCTTGCGTCAGGCCGATCTAGCGCTGGAGGTGGGCGGGCAAATCGCCGCCCGCCGCGTCGCGCCGGGACAGCGCGTCACCCGCGACCAGGTCCTGATCGAATTGGATCCCGCCCGGTTCAAAATACAGCTGCGGCTGCGCCGCGCCGAACTCCAGGGGGCCCAGAGCCAGTTCGACCTCGCCGCCCGCAGCCTCGCCCGCGCCGAAGCCCTCTACGCCGACAGCAGCCTCAGCACTGAAGCCGTCGATCAGGCCCGCCACCAGGCGGCCAGTGCGCGCAGCCGGCGCGATATGGCCCACGCTGCTCTGGCCCTGGCCCGCCGCGACCTGCGCGGCACCACCATCCGCGCCCCCTTCGCCGGCGAAGTCGCCGCCGTCCACGTCGAAATCGGCGAGCAGGTGGCTCCCGGCCAGGTCGCGCTACGACTGGCGAGTCGCGATACCGTCGCCCTCCGCGCCGAGCTCGCCGCCGCCGAAATCGCCAAGCTGGACACCGGCTTGCGCGCCGATATCGCGCCGACGGACCGCCGCCCGGCTTTCGCCGCGACTCTAACCCGCCTGACCCACATCGCCGATCCCGTGTCGCGGCGCTATCCGGTCGAGCTGTGGGCAGCCGATCCTGGCGGTCCGCTGGGCACCCTGGCGGCGGTCGCCGTCGCCGGCCGCGACCAGGTGCGCGGCGTCGAAGTGCCGAGTGCCGCCCTGCGTTTTCGCGCCGACCGCGCCTTCGCCTATGTCGTGGCGGGCACGGGGCCGAGCGGGCGTCTGGAAGAGCGGGAGGTCATCGTCGCCTCCGAATGGCCCGGCGGCCTGTTACTGGTCAGCGCCGGCCTCGCGCCCGGCGAACGCATTATCGCCCGCGCCGCCGCGGCCCTGGTGCCGGGCCAGACCGTCGCCGTCGGCCGCACCGTCGGCCCCGCCGCGCCATGACCGTGTTTTTCCGCTGGATTGTCCACAACCCGCTCATCGCCAACCTCCTGACATTCTGCATCCTGCTCGGCGGCGGCAGCGCCTATTTGACCATGCCACAGGAATACCTGCCTCCGGTCAACCTCAAATGGCTGGTGGTCGTAATCTCCCACCCTGGCGTTTCCGCCGTCGATATCGAGCAAGTCATCACCCGCCCGGTCGAGGAGGAACTCGAGCAGATCGATTTCGTCAAGCAGGTCAACTCCACCACCACCGAGGGCAGCGTCGAATTCTCGCTGCAATTTGAGGATATTTCGCTCGAGGAATTCGAGCGCCAGAACCAGGAGGTGCGCCAGGCCATCGACCGCGTCGATTTGCCCGCCGACGCCCTCGACCCCTTCTACTTTAAAATCAAATCGTCCAATTTCATCCCGCTGGTGCAAATTGCCCTGACCGGCGACGGCAGCGCCGACTACCACCAATTGCGACAGCGCGCCGACGACCTGCGCGACCTCATCGAGGACTTCTGGGAGATCGATCGCGTCTTCCTCTTCGATGACCGCGAGCGCCAGATCCATGTCGAGGTCGATCCACCCAGCGCCCGCGCACTCGACCTTACGCTCGACGATATCGGCCGCGCGCTCGAATCCGACAACCGCGACCTGCCCGCCGGCACGCTCGAACTCGGCGCCAGCGAATACCTGGTGCGCAGCGCCGGACAGTTCCAGGACCTGCGCGATATCGCCGCCACCGTAGTGCGCCGCGACCCGCTCGGCAACCACGTGCGCCTCGAGCAGATCGCAGCAGTGCGCGACACCTACGCCCGCGAGGAGGCGCGCTCGCGCCTCGACGGCCGGCGCAGCATCGCCCTCGGCGTCACCAAGAAAGACATCGGCTCCTCGCTCGACCTTCTCGCAAAGATCAACGCGTTGCTCGGGCGTTTCGCCACGGTCCTGCCGGCGAGTATGGGAGTCGAATTGGTCAATGACACCTCGGTACGGGTCGCCAACGCGCTGAGCAATCTGCAGATCAACGCCCTGGCCGGCGGGCTGCTGGTAGTGATCGTCCTCTGGCTCTTTTTGGGTCTGCGCAACAGTTTGATGGCGGCCATCGGCATCCCCGTCGCCTTCGCCCTGGCCTTTGCGCTGCTCAAATACACCGGCGCCTCAATCAACGAGAATACGCTCTTCGGCCTGGTGTTGGTTTTGGGCATGGTCGTCGATGACGCGATCATCGTCATCGAAAATATCTATCGCTATATCCAGGCTGGCCGCGACCGCGTCGAAGCCGCAGTGCTGGGCACCCGCGAAGTGCTAGCCCCGGTCGCAACCTCGACGCTGACAACCATGGCCGCTTTTTTGCCGCTGGTGCTTTTGCCGGGCACCATCGGCGAATTTCTCAAGGTCGTCCCCATCACCGTCAGCCTGACTCTTATCGCCTCGCTCGTCGAGTGCTTCGCCATCCTGCCCTCGCACATGGCCGACTTCGGCGGCACCCGGCACCAGCGCAGCCTCCTCGACGGGCCGCTAACGCGGTTGGGCGAACGCTACCGGGGACTGCTCGGCCGCGTACTGCCGACCTGGCGCCGCTACGCCATCGCCCTCGGGGTGCCCACCGCCATCGTCGTCGCCGCCGGGCTGATCTTCCCACAACTGCGCCAGGAGCTCTTCAGCTCTGACCCGCAGAGCTATTTCGCCGTCTGGCTCAAATTGCCCGAGGGCACCGCGCTCGACGAGACGGACCGCCACACTAAAATTCTCGAAGACGCCATTCGCCGCCTGCCCGCTGCGGATGTGGCGCTAATCGAGCGAGTGCTGGTCAATGTCGGAGTCCTCAACGCCGACGATCGCTCCTATGTACGGCCCAACTTCGCGGAGTTGATCGTCGATATAACCGACGGTCCCGAGATGAAAGTCAAGCTCCAGCGCATGACTGACTTCGTCCGCGCCGAAGCCACCGACCTCGGCTACGGCAACGAGCAAGTCCAAGTCAAGATCATCGAGGCCGGCCCACCCAAGGACGCGCCCATAGAGGCGAAAATACAGGGGGATGACTTCGCGATTCTGGAGGAAATAGCCGCCCTGCTCAAGACGCAGTTGGCAACCTATCCGGGCCTGGTCGATATCGACGACGACTTCACCGAGGGCAAGAGCGAACTCACCTTCCGCCTGCGCCGCGGCGAGGCGCACCGCCTGGGTCTGAACGCGACACAGGTCGGTGCAGCGCTGCAAAATGCAGTCCGCGGCCGCCCGTCGGGCCACTTGCGCATGGACGACGAGGAATTGCCCATCCTGGTCCGCTATCGGCCCGACTGGTTCCGCGCCGGCAGCGATCTGGAGCGCGTCGCCATCCGCACCCCGGCCCGATCCTTCGTCGAACTCGGCTCGGTCGCCCAGTTGCAGCGCGGCGCCGGCGTCAGCGAGATCAAGCGCCGCGACTTCCGTCGCACCGTCACCGTCTTCGCCGATGAAGCGCCCAATGCCGTCGGCGCCGCCGGCCCGGCCATCGCCGGCCTGCGCCAATACTTCGCTCGCGAGATCGCCCCGGCCTATCCCGGCTACAACCTCGTCTTCGGCGGTCAGTTCGAAGAATTCGAGCGCAGCTTTGATAATATCCTGTTGCTCTTCGGCTTCGGCGCGATGTGCATTTTCTTTATTCTCGTAGTGCAGTTTCGCTCGCTATTGCAGCCCTTTATCATCCTCACCACCATCCCCTTCGCCCTGGCCGGCGCCCTGCTCGGACTGGTCCTGGGCGGCTTCCCGCTGTCGATCACGGTGATCTACGGTATGGTCGGGCTCTCGGGCGTGGTGGTCAACGACTCGATCGTGCTGATCAGCTTTATCAACTCGGCGCGGGACAGGGGCAGCGGGCGGTTAGAAGCAATCCTGGAGGGAGCTGGTAAGAGACTGCGTCCGATCATCCTCACCACCGTGACCACCATCGGCGGGGTCCTGCCCATCGCCCTGGGGCTGCTGGGCAAGTCCGAAGTGTGGTCGCCGCTGGCGACGCTGATCGTCTTCGGGTTGGGCGCGGCCTCGGCGCTGATGTTAGTGGTGATCCCCTGCCTCTACTTCGCCGTCGAGGATCTGCGCGACTGGTTGCGCCAGCGCGTGGGTGCGCTCGGCGCCGGGCTGCGCGGCGTGTGAGCTTAACGCGGCAGGTCTATTCCCAATGGCTGTGGAAAGCGCTCCTGCAACGGCACCGCCGTCGCTTCCCCGCGCTGGTAGCGCTCGATCGCCTGCAGCCCGACCTCGTACTGGCTCGACGGATTCCACAATAGCCAGCCGCGGGCGCCGCCGTCTGCGGCCCCCTGCATCTGCTCAGTAACGTAGAGTGGGTCGAAGCGAGAGACTCGGTAGTCGAAGGCCTGAATCCAGGGCCGAATCTGGACCTGGTGGACAGCAGCGAGCTTCTGCAACCGTTGGCAACCACGCAGCAAAAAGTAATACGGATAATCCACGGGCCGGTCGATGCGCTCGAAGCCGTCTGCGAAATGCGACGGATAGAGCATCGGACTGACCACATCGAGGTGCGGCAGCAGATCGGGCAGGTACTGACCGATGGTCAGCCGATCGGCCTCTCGTCCCCACGCCGCGACGCCGAATATATCGGCCGACAGCAGGACGCCGCTGCCTTCGAGGGTCCGCTCGACCGCGGCGACGAAATCGGTGATGACGCGGTCCTTGGGCACGACCTCGGGATCGAAGGCGAAGACCGCGTCGGCGAGATTGCCCTCAGTAGGGAAGCGCACGTAGTCGAGCTGGATCTCATCGACACCCAGCCCCGCCACCTCGCGCACCAGCCCCAGCAAATAGTCCTGCACCGGCGGCAGCGATGGGTCGACCCAGTGGACCGTCCCCCGCTCCGACCACAACCCGTCACCTTTCCGCGATAGCGGCACTAGGTCGGGCCGTCGCTGGGCCAGGCGGTCGTCGTAAAAACAGGTCAGCCGCGCCACCACGTGAATATCGCGGCGATGCAGCGCGTCAATGAGCTTAGCCGGGCGGACGATCGGCGCGCCGGCGCCAGCGCCGATTTCCAGCGCCAGCGGCACCTGCGAGGCATAGCTCAAATTGCCGTAGCGATCCTTGACGTCAAAGACGATGGTATTGCCCCCCGCCGCCACCAACCGGTCGGCCAGTGCCAGGATCCTGGCACTGCCGGCTAATTGCGCCTTGACGTAGATGCCATGCGCCGCAAAATCGGGCGCGCGCGCCACCGGCTGGTCCAACATCTGGCCAAAGCTCAGCGTCACCGCCAGACGCTGCCCCGGATAGATCGCATCGCCCTGCACACCGTTGGCGCGCCTGATCTCGCCGACCAGCTCCGCCGCGGTGTAGTGATGGCTGTACGGCAACAGGCGCTCGGCAATGCCCAGCAGCGAATCCCCGCGCCGCACAGTTACCAGCGTGTCGCGGTCCTGGGCCTGGGCTATCGAGGCTATAATCAGTACTGTGCAATAGACGAAAAACATGGTGTTTTTACAAAAATTAACAATCTGAAAATACAGACACTTAGACACAAAATAGACCCCCGCAAAAAAAAGAGCAATAGGGCCTGTGAATTTCGTGCAAAATACCGACTAAGTCGCGATTATACTTGGTCTTGGGTGAAGTTACGGCCCCTCTTGTTCGGCTTCCAGCCACTCGCGGTCTTCCGCCAGGTAAATCTCCTCGAATTCTAGATCGGAAAAAGCCTCGAAAAAACGGCGCATCCCCACTTTTTCCTCCTGTTCCTGCATGCGCAACTGGGCGACAAAGGCAAAGCGGTTGAGGGCGAAGGTCAAGGTCGTGACCCTGCCGCCCTGCAGATCCACTGCCAACTGTTGGGTCTGGCCCCCGTAGCGGATTTCGATCCAGTGCGGACCGGCCGGCAGATTGTGGAAGAGTAGCCCCTGATAGCCGCGCTTGAACGTCTCGAGGGTATAGCGTCCGTCGAGACGCACCGTCAGATCGTCCAATACCTCGCTGCCGATCGGGGCCTGGATCAGCGCCAGCGAAGCGTCGAGATCATCAAAGAGTTCTTCGGTGTCTATGTCGTAAGAGACCGTCCCGCGCTCCCACTCTGGTTCCTGCAGTGCAACGGCGGGTTTTTGCCCCTGCATCCAGGCCGGCGGCGGCAGCTTGGGCGTCATCCCATCGTCGCGGGTCAGCGCGTAGACGATCACATTGGTTCCCGCCATCAGCGAATAGGTCACCGGCTCGGTGCCATCGCTGTCGGCGGCGAAACTCGCCATCCAGTTCTGCTGCAGGCCCAGATCGCTCAGCACCGCCACCAGATGGCCTTTGTATTCTACGCCCCACAGGCCCTGCGGCGGCGGCACCGCGTCGGCGGTGACTGCGATAGCGTTGGGATTGATCGCGGCGGCAGCCTCCTGCACCGCCAGCAAATCCTCGCGGTTCTGGACCGGGTAATACCAGGTCGGATTGGTGCCAACATTGGCGACGCGGGCCTTGTCCTCACCGGGGAAACCGCCGCCAAACTCGAAAAAGGAATGGTAGATCATGTGCGACAGCGGCAGCGGCGCCAGTACCCCGTCGGCGCCGAGCACCGAGCGCAGGTGCCCGGCCATCTCGCGTAAAAAGCGGTTGTTGCCCTCGATAAAGAGAAAACCGCCCTCGCGCAGATAGCGGCCGATCAGCGCCTTCTCCTCCGGGCTAAACATCGTCAGCACATGGTCGTCGTAGGGGGTCAACCCACCGTCCTGAAACAAAAAGTGGATCGGATCCTTGAGCAGGTGCTCAGACAGGAAGTATTCGTAGGTATCGTCGCGGACGCGCGCCAGTATGCGGGTGTGGTCGCGCAGATAGCGGCTGATCGCGTCGAGCGAGCCGCGGCCAGAACCGGCCCCGTAGACCCGCAGTTGGGTAAAGTTGACATAACCGGCCAGATCGCGGCGGCTGGCCGGGTCGCGGATAACAGCGGCGTGGTCCTTGTTGGCGCGAGCCAGATCGACCAACCGCAGCAGATCCATCGAGGCGATGCCCAAACTGTCGGCCAGACCCATCGCCGAGGGCGCAATCATCTCGACGCGGTCGAGTATCGGCTCCTCCTCCTTGGCGCCGCTGGCGATTTCGCGCAGGACCAGCGGCGCGTCCTGGGCTTCAATTTCGGGCGCCGTTGCCTCAAGCCGCAGATCCTCCTCGCGGATTGCGGCAGCCTCGGGTGCCTCGGTGCGCATATATTCCATCTCGACCTTGGGCGCGTCGGTCTCCTGGCGAGGCACGGCGCTGAGGCGGCGCGGCTTGAATTGGGGCGGAATGCGGGCGATGCGAGCGCGAAAGGACTCGGCGTCGAGTTCATCCATCCACAGATCGCGCGTGAGAAACAATCCGGCTAGGTGCAAAAGCAACGACAGCAACAAACACGTCCAGATAACCCTGTTTCTCAGCACGGAGACCGTCTCTCCCCAAGTTCAACCGCCATAGCGGCGGCGATTGTAAAGCGCGACCAAGGTGCAACTGACTCATTAGACGCCCGACCGCCGCTAAAAGATAGCGATTTGCCATCCGGGCCCCAAGCTGTCATAACTGGCTGTAACAAAATGTCTTTTTGCGAAGAGAAAAGCGGCTTGTTATCTTATTTCAACCGTCTGACCGGTGCTTTTATCGCCTGTAAAACGGCCAACATGAAGGAATTATCCCAGCAATGAGCGACAGCGAGGAACTACAGACTGAATTACACGAGTGGCTCGAATCCCTCGACTATGTATTAGCCAACCGCTCGCCCGAGGAAGTGCAACACCTCTTGCACCATCTCCAAGCCCGCGCCGCCGAAGCCGGCGTCGCCCAGCCCTACGGCGCCAACACCGCCTATGTCAACACCATTGGCCGCGAACAGCAGCCCCCCTATCCAGGGGGCCGTGAGATCGAGCGCCGGATCAAGAATATCGTGCGTTGGAACGCCATGGCCATGGTCACCCGCGCCAATCGCGACAAAGCCGCTCCCGGCGGGCATATTTCGACCTTCGCCTCCTCGGCCACGCTCTACGAGGTCGGCTACAACCACTTTTTCCGCGCCCCGCACAACGGACACCCGGGCGACCAGATCTACTTCCAGGGCCACGCCGCCCCCGGCATGTACGCCCGAGCCTTTGTCGAGGGCCGCCTGAACGAGACCCAACTGGTCAACTTCCGCCGCGAATTGCAGCAGGGCGGTGGGCTATCGTCCTACCCGCACCCCTGGCTGATGCCCGACTTCTGGCAATTCCCCACCGTGTCGATGGGCCTGGGACCGATTCTGTCGATTTACCAGGCGCGTTTCAACCGCTACCTNGAGCACCGCGGGCTCAAAACNCCCGACGACGGCAAAATCTGGGCCTTTTTGGGNGACGGCGAATGCGACGAACCCGAAACCCTCGGCGCCATCACACTGGCCTCGCGCGAAAACCTGGACAACTTGATCTGGNTCATCAACTGCAACCTGCAGCGCCTCGACGGCCCGGTGCGCGGCAATGGCAAGATCATTCAGGAGTTGGAGGCCGCNTTCCGCGGCGCCAAGTGGAATGTCATNAAGGTAGTCTGGGGCGACGACTGGGATCCGCTGCTCGAAAAGGACCGCGACGGTCTGCTGGCNGAACGCATGGAAGAAGTCGTCGATGGCCAGTACCAGAAGTACTCGGTCTCCGACGGCGCCTATATCCGCCAGGATTTCTTCGGCACCGACCCGCGACTGGCCGAGATGGTCGAGCACTACACCGACGAGCAATTGCAGAAGATGCGCCGCGGTGGCCACGACCCCGAAAAGGTCTACGCCGCCTACCAGAGCGCCGTCTCCCACAGCGGCCAACCCACCGTCATTCTCGCCAAAACCGTCAAGGGCTACGGCCTCGGCGAGGCCGGCGAGGGCAAGAATATCGCCCACAACCAGAAGAAGCTNAACGAGGACGAAATCCGCGTTTTCCGCACCCGCTTCGGCATCCCCATCTCCGACGACCAGATCGCCGAAACGCCCTTTTACCGCCCCGCCGACGACAGCCCCGAAATGCAGTACATCCACGCGCAGCGCGAAAAACTCGGCGGCTACGTACCCAGCCGCAAGATCCAGGCCGCGCCGCTGGCGATGCCNGATGACGAACTCTGGGAAGAGTTCAAAAAGGGAACCGGCGAGCGCGAGGTAGCCACCACCATGGCCTTCGTGACCGTCATGCGCAAACTGATGCAGGACGAGGAAATCGGTAAGCTCGTGGTGCCGATTATCCCCGACGAATCGCGCACCTTCGGCATGGAGCCGCTNTTCCGCCAGTTCGGCATCTACTCCAGCCGCGGCCAGCTCTACGAACCGGTCGATCGGGATGTCATCGCCTACTACAAAGAGGCTGTCGACGGCCAGATGCTCGAAGAGGGCATCACCGAGGCCGGCTCGATGTCGTCCTTTATCGCCGCCGGCTCGGCCTACGCCACCCACGGCATCAACACCATACCGTTCTTCATCTACTACTCGATGTTCGGGCTGCAGCGCATCGGNGACCTGGTGTGGTTGGCCGGCGACATGCGGGTCAAGGGCTTTATGGTCGGCGGCACNGCCGGGCGCACCACCCTCAATGGCGAGGGGCTGCAGCACGAAGACGGGCACAGCCACCTGCTGGCCTATCCGGTCCCCAACCTCGAGGCCTACGACCCGGCCTTCGGTTACGAAATCGCCGTCATCGTGCGCGAGGGCATCCGCCGCATGTACGCNGAGCAGGAGGACGTCTTCTACTANATGACGGTGGAAAACGACCAGTACGCCATGCCCGATATGCCCGACGGTGTCGAAGAGGGCATCCTCAAGGGCATGTACAAGTTCCGGGCCTCGACCAAGAAGCGCGCCAAGCTCAAGGCCCACCTCTACGGCAGCGGTGCCATTATGAACAGCGCNCTCGCCGCAGCCGACATACTCGAGCAGGACTACAAGGTCGGCGCTGATGTCTGGAGCATCACCAGCTACAAGGCCCTGCACCGCGACTGCCTCGACGCCGAACGCTGGAACCGCATGCATCCAGGCGCAAAACCCCGTCTGAGCTATGTTGAACAGTGCCTGGCCGACGAGCGCGGCGTCCACGTCATGGCCTCCGATTACGTCAAGGCCCTGCCCGAATCGATCGCCCGCTGGTTCCCCAACCCACCCGTCGCGCTCGGCACCGATGGTTTCGGTCGCAGCGAGAGCCGCGAAGCCCTGCGCGACCACTTCGAAGTCGATAAGCGCTTTATCGTCCTGGGGGCGCTGAGCGCCCTGGCCCGCGAGGGCCANATCGAATGCGACGTGATCAAACAGGCGATGCAAGACCTTAATATCGATCCCGACAAAGCCAATCCGACCTATCTCTAAGCGGACCCGATCCGAAAGACCGACCCAATTATGCCGACTGAATTCACTCTGCCCGATCTGGGCGAAAATATCGAGAGCGGCGATGTCGTCAGCGTGATGGTCGCCATAGGCGACACCCTCGCCGAGGACCAGCCCGTCATCGAGCTCGAAACCGACAAGG
>PBOD01000111.1 GCA_002724215.1 Gemmatimonadota bacterium
CTGGCGGTCAGGCTGCGGAGGGTTTTCCACCGCTCATTCTCGGATCGCAATCCTGCGATCTCGAGGGGTGGCTATCCAGATTCCACTTCCTGTGGAATCTGGGCCACAACCGCTGGACACACCCCCTCCAATTCCTTATAAGTGTGACTCGACAACAACTTGGACAACGACCGAGGTCAGGCTGCGGAGGGTTTTCCTCCGCAGCCTGACCGCCAGCTACGGCAAAATACCCATGCAAAACATCCTAATAACCGGCGCCACCGGCCTAATCGGCACCGCCCTAATCGCCCACACAAGCAACCGCTACACCTTCCGCGCCCTAAACCGCCGCCCACTATCAACAATAGAATGCCACCGAGCCGACATCGCCGACTACGACGCCATCCTCCCCGCCTTCGACGACATCCATACGGTGGTACACCTCGCGGCCCACATCCAGAACCAGCCCGACGCCATCTTCAATGCCAACCTCCAGGGCACCACCAACGTTATCAATGCAGCGCTCAATACCGGCGTCCACCGCATCGTCTTCGCCAGCAGCGGCTCCGTCATGTCCGGCTACGCCCAGCTCAGCCCCTACAAAGAATTACTCTCTGGAGACTACGACGCTCTCCCCGAGTCCTGGCCGATACTGACCCACCAATCCCCCCTGCGCCCCGTCGGCCTCTACGCCGCCAGCAAGGTCTGGGGCGAAGAGTTCGGCCGCGAATGCGCCAGCCAGCACCAGCTTTCGGTGCTGTGCCTGCGCTTCGGCCGCGTCAATCCCGAAAACCGCCCAACCCAATCGCGCGAATACGCCGTATGGTGCAGCCATCGCGACGCGGTCCAGGCCATCGACAAGGCCATCGCCGCGCCCGCCGACCTGCACTTCGGCACTTTCTTCGTCAATTCCNACAACCGCTACGGCTACCGCGACCTCGAACGCGGTCGAAAACTGCTCGGNTACGTCCCCGAGGACCGCGCCGAAGATCACCGTCAGGAGAATTAACCATGCACCGCATCGCCTACTGCCTCCTTTTTGCCCTCCCCGCCTTCGCCGACATGAACATCAACGTCCCCTTCCTGCAACAGGCGCCCACTATCGACGGCGACCTCTCCGAGTGGAAGGACTACGCCCACAACGACGGCGTCTGGGACATGCGCCGCATCGCCGCAACGTCCTTTTACACTCTGGACCGCGGCGCCCGCAACCGCCTCACCATGCACGGCGAAGAAGGACATCTCTCCGACGACCTCTCGGCCCGCTACTACCTCGCCTGGGACGATCAGAACTTCTACTTCGGCGCCGAGGTCCGCGACAATGTCAACGACATCGAAGATCCCGTCACCAAAGAAGAATTCGACGGCCGCGTGCTCTACGACAGCCGCTGGTATTTCAAGGACGCCATCTGCTGGTTTATGGAGGGTCCGCGCGACGCCGCCAGCGAGTGGTTCGGCCAGGGCGACAACGCCTTCTGCTTCACCGCCAGTCCCGAGCAAATCGCCNAAAACGCCTGGTGGCGTCACGGAGCGCCCAAGCAGCACTATATCGAAGAGCCGATCCCCGCCGAGTCCGTCGANTGGTCGGTCACAATGAATCCCTGGGGCCAGAGCGCAGGCGACTTCATCCTCGAAGCCCGCGTCGCAATGGCCGCGACCTTCGCCCACAGCGATCCGCGCTGGCAGCCGCCACAAGTCGGCGACGAATACGGTTTGGAAATCGTCCACACCGATCCCGACGGCGGCGCCTACGGCGGGCACTTCATGATCTACGGCAATGGCGACGACGACAACACCTGGGGCCGGATGATTTTGACCGGGCCGAGCGAACCTATCGGACGCAAGTCGAAATAATGAAAATTACCCGCGTCGAACGCCTGGCCCTCGACATCCCCTTCTACGCTCGGCGCGTCACCCGGGCCATGCACCGGGCCCAGACCCACGACGANCGCGTCTACGTCTATCGCGTCGAGACCGATGGCGATCTCATCGGCTACGGTGAATCCTACAGCCGGCCCAGCGGCGGCGCCCAGCGCGGTCCCGACCACCACGACGCCGAGCGCCTGTTGCACAAGAATCCCTTCGACCTGCTGCACGACCACACCATCGGCCAGGGGCCGCACCTGGCCGTCCTCGACCTGTGCGGCAAAGCTGCCGGCGTGCCTGTCCACGCCCTGATCGGCAGCAAGATCCGCGACCACTGCCCGCTGTCCTGGTGGGATCTCGACATGCCCCCCGCCGATTGGGCTGCCGAAGCCCGCGAATCCGTCCGGCGCGGCTACACGTCATTCAAAATGAAAGCCCGGCCCTGGTTCGATATCTTCGCCCAGGTCGAAGCCGTCGCCCAGGTCGTGCCCGCTGATTATAAATTCGACCTCGACTTCAACGGCTTCCTGCTCGACGCCGCCCGCGCCGAAGTCACCCTCTCCGCTCTCGACGAATATCCGCACATCGATATGTACGAAAGCCCATTCTACCTGTACAAAGACCTCGACGGCGCCCGCCTGTTGCGCCAGCAGACCCGCAACAGCCTAATCGAGCACTTCGACCAGGACTGCCTGCGCGCCGATTGCTGCGACGGCTTTGTCCTCGGCGGGCACCCGCTTGAAATCATGCGCCAGGGCACACTCGCTGCCGCCAGCAACAAACCGTTCTGGATCCAACACGTGGGCACCGGCATCACCACCGCCTATGTCGCCCACCTCTACGCTGTGCTGTCCCATGCACAACTCCCCGGCATCACCGCCCACGAACTATGGGAACACGATCTGCTAATGGCGCGACTCGACGTACAAAACGGTTACCTTGCCATACCCGACGCTCCCGGCCTGGGCGTCGAAATCGACGAAAAAGCCCTCGCCACATACCAGGTCGACGAAGACCAGCCCACACCCAAAACGCGCTATCGCCGCCAAAAGCGCATCCTCGAAGTCAGCTGGCCGGGCGCCGAACGCAAACGCCGCCGCTGGGCCTTCACCGACGAAACTCGTTGCCAGGCATTCTTCTATGCGGGCAATCTTCCGGGCTTCGAGCGCGGGGTAAAATTGAGGGTAGTGGAAGACGACGGCAGCAACGCCTTCTCGCGACGGCATATGGCGCTATTCGAGCGGGGGCTCNGAGTCTTTCTTGCCACTCCAGATCTTTGCCCACCGCGGCCACCACACCGACCATCCCGAAAACACCGTGGGCGCCTTTGACGCNGCAACNGNAATCGGCGCCCANGGTATCGAACTCGACCTCCANCTGAGCCGGGACGGCCGCCCCGTAGTCCTCCACGACGCTGCCGTCGATCGCACCACCGACGGCAGCGGCTCGGTCGCCAACTTGAACTGGGCCGCCCTGCGACAACTCNACGCCGGCGCCGGCGAGCGCATTCCCACTTTCGACCAGGTCCTGCAANCCGCGGCTTCGTCGCTCCGCCTCAACGTCCATCTCAAAGCCACGGGCGACGCGCGCCTGGTNCCNGCCGTCGTCTCTGCCATCGTCCGGGCCGACGCCCTCGACCGCGCCTACCTGGCGACCGACGCGGCCACCTGGCAACAAGCCCGCGCCATCGAACCCCGCCTCACCGGATGCCACCTCGGTCCCCATCCGCGCANCACACCAGAATTCCTCGCCACAACCAACGNCCTCGGCTGCCGCATCGTCCAGCTCGACTGGCGCCTCCTCACCGCCGACTATGTCGCTCGGGCCCACGCTCTGGCTATCGAGGTCCATGCCATGCACCTGGTCGCCAACCACGACGACGGCGTCTACGCCACCGTGCCCCCGACCGGCGCAGACGCCGTTCTCACCGACTACCCCGACCGCTGGCTCTAACTCATGCGCCGATCCTCGACAAACCACAGCGGCAGAGCGATATTGATCTCATCGCTCCCCAACCCCACTTCGACCAGGAGCCCCGATCATGGCCAACTTTGACCACATAGGCTGGCAAGCCGAGAGCAAAACGGGCGCCGTCGCCGCCGGAGGCGCGGGCGCGGTAGCCGCCGGCGTGNCTATCCTCAACCAGGGCGGCAACGCCGCTGACGCCGCCGCCGGCACCATCCTCGCCCTCAACGTCACCGACCATGGTGCATGCTCAATCGGCGGCGAAGTCCCGGTGCTGATCTGGAACGGGCAAGAGGTCAAATCGCTATCGGGCATGGGCCGGGCTCCGCGCGCCCAGCCGGCCATCGACTGGTACATGCAAAACGGCATTCCCGACAAAGACATCAAGATGGCCCCCGTGCCCTCGGTCGTCGATCTCTGCATCACCATGCTGCAGCAATACGGCACCCTGAGCTTCGAGACCATCATCGCCCCAACGCTGGATCTGCTCGACACCGGNGCAGAAGACTGGCATCCCAAACTCGCCAAAACGCTGCGCCGTTTGGTCGAAGAAGAGCAAAGGACNCACGGCAACCGCGAGGAAAAACTCCAGGCCGCCTGCGACCGCTTCTACGGCCGCCACCCGGAGCGCAACGATATCGCCGCAGAGTTGGTGGCCTTCTATCTCGAACANGGCGGCTTCCTGCGCCGCGAAGACCTCGCCGCACACCAGACCCTGATCGAAGCCCCCGTCTCGACACATTACAAGGGCTACGAAGTNTACAAATGCGGCCCCTGGACCCAGGGCCCCTATCTCTGCCAGGCCCTGCGGCTGCTCGAGGGCTTCGACCTCCAGGAGATGGGCCACCTTTCCGCCGACTACATCCACGCCGCCATCGAGGCGATCAAGCTCGCCACCGCCGACCGCGACGCCTACTACGGCGACCCGCTCTTCGTCGATGTGCCCATAGACGCGCTGCTCTCCGACGAATACACCAAACTGCGCCAGCCGCTCATCAACCCGGCGCAAGCCTCGCCAGATGTCCGCCCCGGCGACCCGATCAACATGGCCGCACTCAAAGCAGGCGGCGTCTATCGCCCCGGCATCGGCGGCACCACCACCTGCGTCGTTGCCGACAAGGACGGCATGGTCGTATCTGCTACCCCCAGCGCCAATGTCTACCACGCCGGCGGCTCCGGCAGCACCGGCGTCTCCTACGGCAACCGCCTGCGCAGCCTCAACACCACGCCCGGCCACCCCAACTGCATTGCCGCCGGCAAGCGCCCGCGCATCACGCTGACGCCGACATTAGTGCTCAAAGACGGCAAACCCGTCCTCGCCATCAGCGTTGCCGGCGGCGACCTGCAGGATCAAACCGCACTCAATTTGCTCCTCGACCACATCGAATTCGGCATGGCACCCGCCGACGCGGTGGTCGCCCCGCGCTTCAGCACCAGCCACCACGAGGACTCTTTCGACCCCAACCCCGACCGCCAGGCCACCTTCAAGCAGGCCCTCTCCCTCACCATCAACGAGGCGGTCGATCAGAGCGTGCGCGATGAGTTGTCGCGCCGCGGTCACCACGTCAGGGCCGTGGACGGCCCCGTCGGCACCCCGGTGATGCTGTGGATNGACGGGGATACCTACCGCGCCGCCGGCGATCCGGCGGCTAAGCGCCACGCCGCCGGACTCTGAGCCATGCACAGCGACCCGCTGGCCCTGGCCCGCCTCCGCGACGCCGAAACACACCAGCTCACCACCTACGATCTCGACAGGATGAAGAAGGTCCCGGTCGATCGCGGCCAGACCGTCGTATTGGGCGAGGTCGACGGCCGCGGCCATATCGCCCAATTGTGGCTAACCTTCCCGGGGTGATCGAGGAAGCAAATGCTTGCCGCCCTTGCATCTTTTGCCGTGCAGTGAAACTCCGCCGACCCGTACGGGAATNAGGCTCTGCTGATGGGGCCGGAAAATCCCCTGCGCAGCATCAATTAGCAGGGCACGGCAGCAAAATATTTGCCGCCGCAGAGCGGTCCTCCAACGGACCGCCGACCGTGCAACACAGCCCCAGCAATACCACCTTGACCCCTCTCTTTCCACACCCTATCTTCCCCATTTNCAAACACTAAGGCATACNCCGTGCAAGCCACACCCGACAGCCANAACACCGCCAGCGGCCTNACCCCCCGTTCTCTGATCCTCGGCATAATCCAGGTCCTCGTAGTCTGCTTGGGCGCCCCCTACGCCATCTGGGTCCTGGGCTCTTCCGAAATCACCTGGTCGTTTTTCCCCATCTCCGTNGGCTTCGGCTTCTGCTGCCTGATCCTCCTCAACATCATNCTCAAGACCATCAATATCAACTGGGCTTTGCGCCCGGCCGAGATGATCACCGTCGTGGTGATGGGCCTGGTCACCACCGGCATCCCCATCTTTATGATGGGCTTCGTGTTGTCGATACCGACCACGCCCTACTACGTCGCCTCCGCCGAAAACCAGTGGGGCACCTACGTCCTGCCCCACTTGCCCNCCTGGCTATTGCCCTCCAACGAGGGNCTGGCCATGACCTGGTTTTTCGANGGCCTACCCATCGGCGAGCCCACGCCCTGGAAGACGCTGCTCGACGCCTGGACCATGCCGCTCTTTTGGTGGCTCAGCTTTATCTGGACGCTGTATTTCGTCTGCTTCTGCATCGTGGTCATTCTGCGCAAGCAGTGGGTCGAGCGCGAGCGGCTGGCCTACCCGCTGATGGAAGTNCCGCAGGCGCTGNTCGCCGACGCCGANGACAGCACCTCGCGCATACCCGCCCTGNTGCGCAATAAGATCTTCTGGATNGGCGCGTCCATTCCGCTCTTTATCGTATTCTGGAATATCATCGGCTTTTTCTTCCACTTCTTCCCCCAGATCGAGTGGNACCACCCCATCCAGATTGCGCACGGCTTCCCGACGATCAATATTCGTTTCTACTTCCCGGTCGTCGGCTTTATGTATTTCGCCAACCTCAACGTCACCTTCAGCATCTGGTTGTTCTACGTGTTGCTGCTGCTNGAGGAAGGGCTCTTCAACCGCTTCGGCATCGGCGTCACCGAAGCAGANACCTTCGTCTGGGGCCTGCCATCGACCTCCTGGCAGTGCTGGGGCGCCTTCGTGGTATTGGTACTATGGGGCCTGTGGATGGCGCGCGACCACATAAAAGACGTCTTCCGCAAGGCCTGGAACCCCGANCTGCCCATCGACGACTCGCGCGAATTGATGTCCTATAGGGGAGCCGTATGCNGCATGCTCATCGGCATCGCCTATATGCTCGCCTGGCTCCACCGGGCCGGCATGGAGCCCACAGTGGCGATCTTCTTTCTGGGCGGCGTACTCATCGCCTATCTCGGCATCACCCGCCTGGTAGTCCAGGCCGGCGTATTCTATATGACCACGCCGATCGTCAGCCAGGCCATGACCATGATGACCTTCGGCACCGGCGCCATCTCGCACTCGGGGCTGGCCGCGCTGGGTCTGTGCTACTCCTTCTTCGGCGACGTGCAGTCAATCTTCATGCCCTCCGCCGCCCACGCCACCCGCATGCACGAGGTNATGCGGATGAGTCGGCGCGGCCTGTGCCTGGCCATTGCCCTGGCGCTANTNGTGGGCTTTATCGCCACCATCGTCTACGTCATCTCNATGGCCTACGAGCAGGGCGCATCCAACTTCAACTCCTGGTTCTTCCGCGTCTCATCCGGCGCCGGCGTGCGCTCCTTCGACGACGTGATGGCCAAGATCAAAACCCCGGCGGATTTCCACGAGCAGAAGCTCGGCTTCTTCGGCATCGGCGCGGTGGCAATGGNCTTGCTCACCTTTATGCAGTACCGCTTCCCCTGGTGGCCCATCCANCCNGTCGGCCTGGCCATCTCCGCGATCTGGATGGTGCGCAACCAGGCGCCGGCGATATTCGTGGCCTGGGCCGCCAAGAGCCTGATCATGCGCTTCGGCGGCATCGAACTCTACCGCAAGGCCGCGCCCTTCTTCATCGGGCTGATCTTAGGGCACTTCTTCGGGATTGGTATATCCTTTATCGTCGATATGATCTTTTTNCCCGGCAACGGCCACCCCGTTTTACACGGATAAGTCTGCCCGGCCATGTCCGCCGACGCCCCCCAAACCGCTTCTGGCCTNACNCTGCGCTCGCTGCTCATCGGCTGCGTGATCGTCGTACTCATCAGCCTCGGCGCACCGCACTCGATCTGGACCTTCGGCTCGACCGAGATCACCTGGTCGTTCTTTCCCGCTGGCGTCGGCTTCCTTTTTATCTGCTTGATCTTCCTCAACGCCCTGCTCAAAAAGCTCGACCCTGCCTGGGCGCTGCGCCCCGCCGAATTGATCACCGTCGTCGCCATGGGGCTGGTCATCATCGGCATCCCGGTCTTCCTCACCGGCTATTTTCTCGCCATACCGACCACGCCCTATTACTTCGCCTCGGCCGAAAACGAGTGGGGCACCTATGTCGTGCCCCATCTGCCCCACTGGCTCTTGCCCTCCAACGAGGGCGGGGCCATGACCTGGTTTTTCGAAGGCCTGCCCTACGGCGAGCCCACGCCCTGGAGCACGCTGCTCGACGCCTGGGCCATGCCGCTCTTTTGGTGGCTGAGTTTTATCTTCACCCTGTTCTTCGTTTGCTTCTGCATCGTGGTCATCCTGCGCAAGCAGTGGGTCGAGCGCGAACGCCTNGCCTATCCGCTGATGGAAGTGCCGCAGATGCTCGTCGCCGACGCCGATCGGGGCCTGCCCGCAATCCTGCGCAGCAAACTCTTCTGGTGCGGGGCAGCCATNCCNCTTTNTATCGTCATCTGGAATATCTTTGGTTTCTTCTTCCACTTCTTCCCCCAGATCTCCTGGGATTACCCCATCCAGACCATCCGCGGCTTTCCCAATATCAACATCCGGCTCTACTTCCCGGTCGTCGGTTTTATGTACTTCGCCAACCTCAATGTCAGCTTCAGCATCTGGGTCTTCTTCCTGCTGACGCTGATCGAGGAAGGNCTCTTTAACCGCTTCGGCCTCGGCGTCACCGAGGCNGACAANTTCGTCTGGGGTCTGCCGTCTACTTCGTGGCAGTGCTGGGGGGCGTTCGTGATGCTGGTGTTGTGGGGACTGTGGATGGCACGCGACCATATCAAAGACGTCTTCCGCAAGGCCTGGAACCCCGACCTGCCCATCGACGACAGCCGCGAATTGATGTCCTATAGAGGCGCGGTGCTCGGCCTCTTGCTGGGCGCTGCCTATATGCTCGTCTGGCTCAACAAAGCCGGGATGGAATGGTGGGTCGCCGCGTCGTTTTTGTTCTTCGTCCTCGTCGCCTACCTCGGCATCACCCGCCTGGTGGTCCAGGCCGGGATCTANTACCTGACCACCCCGGTGGTCAGCCAGGCAATGACCATGATGACCTTCGGCACCAGCGCTATCTCAGCGCCGGGCCTGGCGGCCCTGGGCCTGACCTACTGCTTCTTCGGCGACGTGCAGTCGATCTTCATGACCTCCGCCGCCCATGCCGCCAAATTGCAGAACACCCTGCACATCGCGCGCCGTGGCTTCGCGCTCGCCATCGGCCTGGCCGTCNTCCTCTCCTTCGCCGTGGCGCTGACCAATCTCATCTCCATGGCCTACGAGCAGGGCGCGTCCAATTTCAACTCCTGGATCTTCCGCGTCTCCTCCGGCGCCGGCGTCATGGCCTTCGGCGATGTTATGGGTAAAATCAAGAGCCCGGCGGATTTTCACGCGCAAAAACTCGGTTTTTTCGGCATCGGCGCCGTCGCCATGTCCTTCCTCACCTTCATGCAGTACCGCTTCCCATGGTGGCCGCTACACCCGGTCGGCCTGGCCGTCTCGGCCATCTGGATGATCCGCAACCAGGCCGCCGCCATCTTTGTCGCCTGGGCCGCCAAGAGCCTGATNATGCGCTTCGGCGGCATCGAACTCTACCGCAAGGCCAGNCCCTTCTTTATCGGCTTGATCGTGGGCTATTTCCTGGGGATCGGCCTATCCTTTATCGTCGATGTGGCGTTCTTTCCGGGCAATGGCCACGCCATTATGCACGGCTAAACCG
>PBOD01000014.1 GCA_002724215.1 Gemmatimonadota bacterium
ACCAGACCAGGGTACCCGTTGCCGCCTCGAAGGCGTAGACCTTGCTCCAGGCACTGGAGAGAAACATCAGACCATCGACTACAATCGGGGTCGCCTCCAACCCGCGCGTAGTCTTCATATCATAGGTCCAGGCCAGACCGAGCCGGGAAACCGTTGATTGGTCGATCTGATCGAGTGGCGAAAACCGCTGTTCCTCATATGTTCGACCATAGGCAAGCCAGTTTTCCGGCTCCTCAGCGGCATTGCCGATCCGCGACTCGTCAATCCAAACTCGCTCGCGCATTCCCGACTCTGGGCTCTGTGCCTGCGCAACGGCTTGGTACTTCGCAATCAATAGCGCAATACCGATAACGACGAAAGAACTGAAGACACGACTTAGCATATCAGATAATCTCCTTTCCTCTGTCTCACGAGTACGAACGCTTACGTGCAGTGCCTTTATCCGTGTGGATTATTGCCGCGGCTCTTCATCATTCCACGATGAGATTCCGCCCATAGCACTGGTGAATTTCCACTGCCCGTCAACTTTGCGCAGAAACCACATCGACTCCCAACCACCACTCACCCGAACGTCTTTAATGGTACCATTCTGCGCCCATTCGATCCTCGATATGGCGACGGCATAATCTTCCCTTTACGTCTATTCGAGCCAGTTGATGACTCGTTTCCCAATCTAACGCGGTATCGGCCATAGCTTCGACACCGGGATGGCCTTTCTAGGCGGGGTCGCCCAGATATTTCTTGAAATCATCGGGGATAGCCCCCACTTCGACACCGTGAAAATCGAGTTGGCCATTGACTTTGGGGATCGAAAAGACACAGTAATGCTCGTCCATCAACGACAGCACTCCTTCTGCATCACCGCTTTTCCAGGCGACCTGATCTGCCGTCATCAACGCGCGAATAGCCTGGGTATCGGCCGTCTCCTGGCCATGCGAGAGATATGGCATGATACACATAGCCATGCAAAAGACCATGATGGGTCGAAAGCGCATATTTGCGATATACTTCCAGGATTGAAAAGGGAGAAAGTCAATGGCTGTACACAATGCCCCTGAAACACAAAATCCTCCCTTCTTGACCGGTGTGGGGCGGATTGATGCAAACATCGGATCGCGGCCGGAACTGGGCTGCCACCCGAATCCGTTGGTTATCGCTTCTAGCCGGTATTATACATCGGAGCACCTCGCAACACAAGAAATTAGTATACGGACTTCCAAGACCATTCAGGCCCAACCTGCTTCCCCCGTGAAAACGAGCCGCCAGCGCCCCCTCCCAACCCGCCGCACACGGCTTGACCGCGATCTGCAAAAGACCCTTAATAGTCGTTTCTATGCGTCAGGCGCGTGGCCGGGCGCTATCCGTTGCCTCCGATTCCGCCGACCGCAAGTCCAGGCCTGGCGAATGCACGACCGGGTCGAGTTGCGCCGGGCGTTTGCGGCGGACGACAACAATGCAGTATCGCTGCGAGGTTATGACTGCAAATAAAAATAATTGGCACGAGGTATTGCCCTCGCCCGGCAGCGCCGAGGATCGGAAACGCATGGTGATCAGCGGCCCTGCGGAGCTCAACGGCTCTCTTCTTCTCACCGACCCCTTCGGTCCGCAGGCGGATCGGCGCTGAGCGCTGGTATGGAAGAGACCTGGTCTTGCCTTGAAGTGGAACGCGTCGCCAAGCGATCGAGGTTGACCACCTGCCTTTCCGTGCCGCCACTCAAAATCCTCAATCCAGGTTCAGGCGCTGCATATGCCAGCGCGATCCTGTCCAGTTATGGCGGCGGTCTGGTGGCAGGCGATTGCGCTCGGTTGCGGGTCCGCTGCGGTCGCGAGGCCAGACTCTTTCTGGGCACGCAGGCTTTCACCAAAGTATATAAGGCCACCAATGGCCAGATCGCGCGCCAGCAGGTCGAGGGTCGGGTCGAGCGCGGCGGCTGTGCGATCGTGCTGCCCGATCCGATCGTGCCCTATGCGGATAGCGAGTTCGAGCAGGAGCAAGTCTGGCATCTGGCCGAAGGGGCCGTGCTGATCTTGCTCGATGGAGGCACGGCGGGTCGGATCGAGCGCGGCGAGCGCTTTCAATATACTTCGTATCGATCGGATATCACGGTTTACATGGATGATAAGCCAGTAGTGATCGAGCGATTCCGTTCGACACCCGGTCGGCAGGACCCTGACCGGGTCGGAATCTTTGGGGCCTTTGCTGCTTTTGCCAATGTCTTCGCGATTGGTTCGCCCGGCTCAGCGGCCTTTGACACGGTGGAGCAGTGCTTGCGCACGGCGTTGGAAAAGCAAGTGGAGGATCAGCTAAAAACGCGTTCGGAGTCGGCCCTGCTATCGCTGGCGGCACCCCGTCCCGGAGTCTTCGTTGTCCGCGCTATGGGGCGAATCAGCGGGGCTCTCAGTTTCGTAACCAGCGCGCTCAGCGCTGTCGTCTCGCTCCCCGAGGTACTGGGTAGCGACCCACTGCAGCGCAAGTACTGAAAGGGCAACCCGACACCCGGCATCGCATCGAGCCCGGTTTTTTCCCGCCGGAACCTCTGACCCAATTGTGGCTTGCGGTCGATTTATTACAAAAATGTCGAAATAATGGCTTGTGCTCAGGCCACTGACGCTAGTGCATATACTATTTTGCTACGGTTTCGGCAATGACCATGCCACGTAGATGCGCTAAGTCCAGGGCTGACCTAGGGCAAAAAGGGGATTTCGAGCCCGAAATATCACAAAATTGTCATCTTTAGGATTATATATTACAATTTTGTATTGTTTTTTTCTGCAGAAGTAGTTCCGCCATTACCCGAACCAGAACATCTAAAAAAAATCTCATTATTGTCTATCTACTTGTTTCACCTGTGCCATAGATCCTCTCTACAGCCACTGGGGTGCTCGCCTGGATCGCGCGTCGGTCCCCATTTTGCGATAGGTTGGGGCATACACTCAAGCGTTTGGCTCTGGTTCGCGCCGATCCGCGCCGTTGCAAACCCCACATACCTGGGAGGGTCCCAATGGGAAAATCCACTCACCCCATCATTCTTTTCGCGGCACTGGTTGTCCTGGTCGTCGGTTTAAAGACCAGCGCCAGGGCTGAAGATCCGGTCAAAATTGGCGTGCTGCATTCGCTCAGCGGCACGATGGCCATTTCGGAGGTATCGCTGCGCGATGCTGTATTGATGGCTGTCGAAGAAATCAATGCCGCCGGTGGCGTACTCGGCGCCCAGATCGAGCCGGTAGTCGTCGATCCGGCTTCCGATTGGGATCTATTCGCCGAAAAATCCAAAGAGCTCTTGCTCGAGCACGAAGTGGCGGCAGTCTTCGGCTGCTGGACCTCGGTTTCGCGCAAGTCGGTCTTGCCGGTTTTCGAAGAAAATGGCGGGTTGCTCTTCTATCCGGTCCAGTACGAAGGCGAGGAATGCTCGCGCAATATTATTTATACCGGGGCCACGCCCAATCAGCAATTGATCCCGGCGGCCCAGTACCTGATGAGCGAGGACGGCGGCGGCTACGAGAAGTTCTACTTGCTGGGAACCGACTATGTCTTCCCGCGCACGGCCAATAAGATCCTGCGGGCCTACCTGTTGGACCAGGGGGTACCCGAGGCCAATATCATGGAGGAATACACGCCTTTCCACCACCAGGACTACCAGACCATCGTGCAGAAGATCAAGACATTTGCCGCCGATGGGAAGGCTGCGGTGTTGAGTACGATCAACGGCGACTCGAATGTGCCCTTTTACAAGGAGTTCGCCAATCAGGGCCTGACCTCGGCAATGTGTCCGATCATGGCTTTCTCGGTCGCCGAAGACGAGTTGCGAGCGATGGATACCGAGTTTCTGGTCGGCCATCTGGCTGCCTGGAACTACTTCCAGTCGGTTTCGGCCAAGCCCAACCGCGATTTCGTCAAGAGCTTTAAGCAGTACTGCAAGGCCAATAATCTGCCGGGTGGCCTCAAGCGCGTTACCGACGATCCAATTCTCTGGGCCTACACCGGGGTCTATCTCTGGAAGGGCGCGGTGGAGAAAGCCAAATCCTTCGCCGTCGACAAGGTGCGACCCGCGCTCTATGGTTTGAGCTATGACTCGCCCGGTGGCACAGTGATGATGGACGAGCGCAACCACCATTTGCACAAACCGGTCTATATTGGCGAGATCAAGAAGAATGGTCAGTTCAAAATCGTTTACGAGTCGGATGGACTGGTGGCCCCCGATCCCTGGGACGACATAACCAGCGCCGACAAGGACTGCGACCACGTCAATTTCACCGGTACCTATACCATCGAGCAGTAAATCAATCCACATTGTTTTGTGGCCTCGGCCGACAGACTTAAGAACGAAGGAAGGACACATTGGCAATGCCAAGAAAACTTATAACATCGATCGCCATGCTGGCTTTGTGCGCCCAGAGTGCTGTTGCGGATGTCGAACTCTCGGGTTTTGTAGATATGAGCATTTTGAGTGACGACGGAGTGGTTGGAATGGGGCTGGACCAGCTCGAACTCGATCTCTCGACCGATCTCGGCGACGGTATTTCGATTCGCGCCGATGTCAATGCGATGGGGCCTACCGACCCCGTCACGCTCGAGCAAGCGTATATCGCCTATGATTTGGCTGAGGGGCTCTCGCTCACGGTCGGTAAATTTCTCAGCTGCACCGGTTTCGAGGCGGCTGAACCCACGGGCATGTATCAGTACTCCTACTCGGCGACGCTGGTCTACGGCGGGTATCAGAATGGAATCGCGGCGTCCTATGCGACGGATACGTTTGGGCTTTACGGGGCTCTCGTCTCGAGTGTCTGGGATGGCAGTGACAAGGATCTGGACGGAGATTTCGGCCTCGAGGCCCAGCTGATTCTCACACCCATTGAAGGAGTGACGGCCAAAGCAGCCTTCGCGATGGAAGACAAGCAGAATCTGATCAATGTCTGGGGGCTGTATGAAAATGGACCGCTCTCGGTGGCAGCCGAGGTCAACGTGATGAGCGATTGGGGCGAGTACGATTCGGGTCTGGGCTATCTGGCGATGGTCAACTACGGGCTCAGCGACCAGATCGGGGTCACCGGCCGCTATTCAGCGATCGCGCTAACCCCGGCCGGTGGCGGTGCGGATGCCGAGACCAGCGAGATCACGATCGCTCCGAGCTACGCCATTTCCGACAACTGGGGGCTGGTCGCCGAAGCCAAACTGCTCACCGTTGGTAATGCCGATGCAGTAGCGCAGATCGGCCTGGAGTCGCTAATCACCTTCTGATAAGCGGCTCTGTATCCACCCGTGCTGGATATACTTTGGTAAGGATTAGGGATGGGAAGAGAATGGCTCAGAGCCGTCGCAATGGCGGTAGCAGTCCTGGTCGCTGGTCCGATTCGGTTGAGTGCCGATGAATCGGACCAGCGCGAGATGGCAAGACTGGCCAGTGGCGACGAGAGCCAGATCGAAGCGGCGGTCGCAGCGCTGGTCGCCCGCTACGATCCGCTCCACTATACATTGCTGCAGGGGCTCTTTACCGGCGAAGTGTACCGCTGGGAAGAGCACCTGGCGCAAAGCGGGCTGGTGATCATCGGTGAAGAGGAGATGGACGAGTACGGCGATTCGATCGTCCCCCTCTTCACCGTTTATCCCCAGCGCGAGCCGATCTTGGCCGAAGGCGGCGCCCCGGTCAAGATCTCGCTCTACGACCTCGAAGAAGTCGAGACCGGCCGGGTGATCAGGGCCTTGATCCAGCCCTACCTGCTCCAGGTCGAGCTCTTTCATCCCGATCGCTCAAAGCGCTTGATCGCGGCCGAGAATATCGGCAACAAAGGCAATGCCGAGGCAGTCCCGGTATTGCGCCAGGCCATAGAACAGGAGCAGGACGCATCGATACGGCGCGTCAAACGGGTCTCGCTGGCCAAGCTGCTGCTCGGCGATGCCGATCCAGAAGTGCGGCTGTGGGCGATCGCCGAATTGGAGGATTTGTGGAGTCCGCTGGCTATTCCGGTGCTCAAGGAGCGTCTGACTCCCGAGGTAGAGTCCGACCCCGAGGTGCGAGCGCAGGCCGCCCTCGCGCTGCGCTCCCTGCAGCGCTTCAGCTCCTTTATGCAGGTGGTGCAGACGGCCTTTATCGGTCTGAGTCTGGGTTCGATTCTGGTGCTGATGTCGCTGGGCCTGGCGATTATCTACGGGCAGATGGGGGTGATCAATATGGCGCACGGCGAGTTTATGATGATCGGCGCCTACACCACTTTCGTCGTGCAGGAGTTGTGCCTGACGCTGCTGCCTCCGGCCTACAGCGATTTCTTCTTTGCGTTTTCTTTTCCGCTGGCCTTTCTGGTCGCCGCCAGTTTCGGGCTGGTGCTCGAGGCCCTGGTCATTCGCCGGCTCTACAGCCGCCCGCTCGAAAGCCTGCTCGCTACCTGGGGGATCAGCCTGATCCTGGTCCAGGCCGCGCGCAGTATTTTTGGCGACCTCACAGCGGTCAGATTGCCGAAAATCCTCAGCGGGGGTTGGGAACTCGCGCCGCAGATAATACTACCCTATAACCGAATGTTCATCATGGCGTTGGCAGTGATAGTCGTCGGCGGGCTGCTGACGCTCTTTTTTCGCACTCGCTTCGGGCTGCGACTGCGCGCCACGACCCAGAATCGAGAGATGAGCGCCTGTGTCGGTGTGCCGGTGCGGCGGGTCGATTCGCTGGCCTTTGCCCTGGGCACGGGTATTGCGGGGATCGCCGGCTGGGCGATGACGCTGGTGGGCAATGTGGTTCCCAATATGGGCCAGACCTATATCGTCGACTCGTTTCTGGTGGTCGTTACCGGCGGCGTCGGCAAATTGATGGGGACGATCAGTGCGGGGTTGGGGATCGGCATCTTCAACAAGGTGCTGGAACCGGTTTTCGAAGCCGTTTACGGCAAGGTCATCTTACTGGGGTTGATCGTCTTCTTTCTCCAATCGCGGCCCACCGGACTCTTCCCGGCCAAGGGGCGGAGCGAGGAACTATGAGCGCATTAAGACCCCATGCTCCAGCCCTCGGGCTCTACCTGCTCTTCGGAGTCCTGGTACCCCTGCTCAATGCCATGGGCCTGGTCGCCGATACCACGCTCAATCTTTGGGGGCGCTATTTCTGTTTTGCGATCGTCGCCCTCGGCGTCGATCTGATCTGGGGATTCACGGGTATTTTATCGCTCTGCCAGGCTTTTTTCTTCTGTCTCGGCGGCTATGCAATCGGCATGCACATGCTGCTCAAAACCGGAACCAAGGGGGTTTATGGCAGCGCCTTACCCGATTTTATGGTCTGGAACCGGGTCGAAGAATTGCCGGTGTTCTGGGAGCCATTTCACTCTTTTCCGCTGACGCTCTTACTCGGCCTGATGGTGCCGGGTATCGCAGCGCTGATTTTTGGATTCTTCGCCTTTCGCAGCCGGATCAAGGGCGTGTACTTTGCGATCATTTCCCAGGCGCTGGCGCTGGCGATGTGGTTGCTCTTCTTGCGCAACGAGACCATGCTGGGCGGAACCAATGGCCTGACCGATTTCAAGACCCTGCTGGGGTTCGAACTGGCTGATCCAGGAACCAAGCGCGGCCTGTATATCGCGGCCTGTACGGCGCTTTTGGGCGCGTACTATCTCTGTCGCTATATGGTCGATTCAAAACTCGGCAAACTGCTGGTGGCCATCCGCGACGGCGAGCATCGCCTGCGCTTTATCGGCTACAGGATCACTCGCTACAAGCTCTTTGTCTTTGTCGTCGCCAGTGCGCTGGCCGGTCTGGGTGGGATGCTCTACGTGCCGCAGACCGGGATCATCACCCCGGGGCGGATGGATGTCCAGGCGTCTATCGAGATCGTAGTGTGGACTGCGGTCGGGGGCCGGGGCACGCTGGTGGGGGCCATCGTCGGCGCGGTGCTGGTCAATCTGCTTTACAGCTTCCTCACCGGTGCGTTTCCGGGAACCTGGCTCTACTTCCTCGGCGCGCTCTTCCTCGGGGTGGTGCTCTTTTTCCCCGAGGGCATCGTCGGTGTGATCGGCCGCTGGCGTCGGCGCGGCGCGGCAAGCTGAACGGGGGGATATGGACAATCTCTACGTCGAGAAGCTGAGCGTGTCGTTCGATGGCTTCAAGGCCCTCGATATCGACATCTTCGAAGTCGCCGTCAATGAATTGCGGGTGGTGATCGGTCCCAATGGCGCGGGCAAAACCACCTTGCTCGATGTGCTCTGCGGCAAGACCCGCCCCGACGAGGGNNATGCCTATTTCAAAGACGCCGANCTGACNCGGCTCAGCGAGGACGAAATCGTCGATCTCGGNGTCGGGCGCAANTTTCAGGCNCCGACNGTCTTCGGTTCGCTGACCGTNTTNGANAATCTCTTGCTGGCGATGAAGACNAATCGCAATGTNTTCGCCTCGTTGTTNCACCGTCTGAGNGGNGCCGAGCGCCGCCGGATCGAGGAGGTGGCCGAACGCACNGGCCTNGAGGATACGCTCGNCGGGACNGCTGATATGCTNTCGCANGGNCAGAAGCAATGGTTGGAGATTGCGATGGTCATCCTGCAGGATCCCGCGCTCTTTCTGGTCGATGAACCGGCGGCGGGGATGACGGATGAAGAAACGCACCGGACCGGGGAGATGCTGCAAGCTCTTTCGCGCGATCATTCGCTGATCGTCATCGAACACGATATGGAGTTCGTGCGTCAGATCGCGCGCAAGGTCACGGTGCTGCACGANGGCAGGATTCTGGTCGAGGGACCGATGGAAGAGGTGCAGAACGATCCACGGGTTGTCGAATGCTATCTCGGCACGACGATGGACCGGGGAGAGGATGATGNTGCAGACTGAATCGATTTTGGCCGTNGAGGATCTCGATGTGCACTACGGGGGCAGCCGGATCCTGCGCGATGTGAGTCTGGGCATTCCCAATGGTTCGATTGCGGCGATCATGGGGCGCAATGGCGTCGGCAAGACGACCTTGCTCAAGGCGATTATGGGGCTGCTTGAGCCGAGCAAGGGCCGNGTGTTGTTCGACGGTGCAGACATAACCGCGCTCGGCGCCGATCGGCGCGCTCGACGCGGTCTGGGCTATGTGCCCCAGGGCCGCGAGATCTTTCCGCGGTTGACGGTGCGCGAGAATCTGCAGATTGGTCTGCAGGCGCGCGAGGGGGGCGGGGAGGTCTCGGCAGAGGTCTTCGAGCTCTTTCCGGTGCTGGCCGACATGCAGGATCGGATGGGCGGCAATCTCAGCGGCGGGCAGCAGCAGCAACTGGCTATCGCCCGGGCCCTAGTCGGTGATCCCCGGGTGCTGATTCTCGACGAGCCGACCGAGGGGATTCAGCCGTCGATTATTCTCGAGATCGAAAAGGTGCTGCTCAAGCTCAAAGAGCGCGGCGAGTTTACGATCGTGCTGGTCGAGCAGTATTTTGACTTCGCGCGCCAAATTGCTGACTATTTCTTCCTCATGGACCGCGGCAGCATCCTCTTGCAGGGCGCGGCCGATGAACTCTCGGACGAGAGTATCAAGACCCACTTGACTTTCTGAACGGGGAGAATCTATGCGGCTTTCACCCAGGGAAATCGACAAACTGGTGCTGCACAATGCCGGCTTCGTGGCTCAGAAGCGCTACGCCCGAGGTCTGCAGCTCAACTACCCGGAGGCGACGGCGTTGATCGCGACACAGTTNCTGGAATTTATCCGCGACGGCGAACGCGTCGCAACGCTGATGGACAAGGGCAAGCGGCTGCTGGGTTTGGAAGATGTGTTGCCGGGGGTACCGGAAATGGTAGACGAGGTACAGGTCGAGGGCACCTTTCCCGACGGCACCAAACTGGTGACGGTGCACCAGCCGATCTGTCGCGCGCGCGGCGAGGTCGAGCTCGCGCTCTACGGCTCGGGGCTGGTGCGGACCGAGATGCTGTGGTCGCCGGACAATGCTTCGCACTCCGCTCCGGGCGACTCGGTGTTGGCGCANGAGCCGATCGAACTCAATGCCGGACGCGACAGAGTCGAGGTGGAAGTNACCAATATGGGCGATCGGCCGGTACAGGTNGGATCGCATTTTCCCTTTTTCGAGGTCAATGCCGAGCTGCGTTTCGAGCGCAGCCGGNCCTATGGTTTTCGNCTCGATATTCCATCGGGTACGGCAGTGCGTTTCGAGCCGGGCGAGGTGCGCACGGTGACGCTGGTAGCTCTCGACGGACACCGGGTGGTCCACGGCGGTAGCGGGCTCATCGATGGTGCCTTGGGCGAGGAGCGCAAAGCGGCGGCGCTGGCGCGGGCCAAAGAGCGCGGTTTTCTCGGGGTCGAGTAGGAGGATAGCGAGATGGAACTAGATCGCCGCGCGTACGCGGATATGTACGGGCCGACCACCGGCGACCGGGTCCGCCTGGGAGATACCGACCTNGTCATCGAGGTCGAGAAGGATTACGCCGTCTACGGCGAAGAGTGCAAGTTTGGCGGCGGCAAGGTCTTGCGCGATGGNATGGGCCAGCAGAGCGGAGCGAGCCAGGATCAGGCGCTGGATCTGGTGATTACCAACGCGCTGGTGCTCGACTATACCGGCATCTACAAGGCCGATATCGGCGTCAAGAACGGGCGCATCGCCGGAATCGGCAAAGCCGGCAACCCGGATATCATGCCGGGGGTCGATAANCGGATGGTCGTCGGCGTCACCACCGAGGTGGTAGCTGGCGAGAAGATGATCTTGACGGCCGGGGCGCTCGACGCACATGTGCATTTTATTTGCCCCCAGCAGATCGAAGAAGCCGTGGCCTCGGGAATCACCACGATGCTCGGTGGCGGTACGGGCCCGGCGACAGGTACNAACGCCACCACCTGTACCCCGGGCGCTTTCTATATCCGCATGATGCTGCAAGCCGCCGATGCCTGGCCGCTGAACTTCGGTTTTCTCGGCAAGGGCAATTCGTCGTTGCGGCCGGGGCTGATCGAGCAGATCGAGGGCGGGGCCTGCGGGCTCAAGCTGCACGAGGATTGGGGTACTACCCCGGCGGCGATAGACACCTGCCTGGCGGTGGCCGAAGACTACGATGTGCAGGTCTGCATCCATACCGACACACTCAACGAGTCGGGATTTGTCGAAGCCTCGCGCGCAGCCTTCAAGGGCCGGGCGATCCACACCTATCACACCGAGGGTGCCGGCGGCGGACACGCGCCAGATATTATGCGNCTCTGCGGCGAGACCAACGTATTGCCCTCCTCGACCAATCCGACCCGGCCCTTCACCGTAAATACCATCGACGAGCATCTCGATATGCTGATGGTCTGCCACCATCTCGACAAGAACATCCCCGAGGACGTGGCTTTTGCCGAGAGCCGGATTCGCCAGGAGACCATCGCCGCCGAGGACGTGCTGCACGACCTCGGCGCACTCTCGATCATCGCCTCNGACAGCCAGGCGATGGGGCGGGTCGGCGAGGTGATCTGCCGGACCTGGCAGACCGCGCACAAGATGCGTCAACAGCGCGGGCTGCTGCCCGAGGATCGGGCGGGAGCCGATAATCTCCGCGCCCGGCGCTATATCGCCAAGTACACCATCAACCCGGCCATCGCCCATGGGCTCGCCGCACATATCGGATCGGTGGAAGAGGGCAAGCTAGCCGACCTAGTACTCTGGCAGCCGTCTTTCTTCGGCATCAAGCCCGAGATCGTGATCAAAGGAGGGGTGATCGCCCATGCGCAGATGGGCGATGCCAACGCCTCGATTCCGACGCCGCAGCCCGTTTATCCGCGCCCGATGTTCGGATCGTACGGGGGAGCGGTTGGTCCGAGCTCTATTTCCTTTGTCTCGCAGGCTTCGCGCGAGCGGGTCGCAGCCGAGTACGGACTCGCCAAAGAGGTCGTGGCGGTCGAGCATTGCCGTGATATTGGTAAAGGCGATATGCAGCTCAACGATCTGGCTCCCGACATCGAAGTTGATCCAGAGACATATAAGGTGCAGATCGACGGCGCAGAGATCAGCTCCGAACCGGCGGAGAAGCTACCGCTGGCCCAGCTCTACCACCTGTTCTGAATGGATCGCCTCGGCCAGTTATTGCACCTCGGAGACAGCGCATTGCCCGCCGGCGGATATGCCTTCTCCAATGGCCTGGAGGGTGCCTATCAGCTGGGGCTGCTGAACTCTTCGACGGCACTAGAACAATATCTGCGCTCTGCAATCGAAGCGGCTGTTTTTAGCGAGATCCCCTTTGTCCATTCCTGCTATAACTCATCGAGTGCCGATCGTCCACTCGCGATGCTGGCCTTTTACGACGCGATGCTCACAGCCCCGTCCGTGCGCCGCGCGAGCCTGGTACTGGGCAAGAACTGGTTGCGCCTGCTGGCCGATTTATATCCGCAGGCTGGGCTGGTCGAACTGCGCCGGCGCTTTGCTGCCGAGCAATGGCCGGCGCACTATACGGTAGTCTTCGGGCTAACACTTTGCGCCGCCGGTTTCGCAGAGGACGAAGCGCAGCAACTCTANCTCTTTCAGATCCTGCGCGACCAGATGAGTGCTGCGGTGCGCCTGGGGATTGTCGGGCCNATGGAAGCGGCACGCCGTCAGGCCGCTCTCTATCCGCACGCTGCGCGGATGCTGGCTGAGGTGGCGGGTTGGTCTTATCTGCAGGCACAGCGCTGTGCTCCGCAGATTGAGATTGCCCAAGGCGTACACGATTATTTATATTCGCGACTTTTTCAAAGCTGACTCGAGGACTAACTGCTATGGCACACCATCATCACGATCATCCGCATACCCACGAACCCTTCGCCTCGCCAGGTGAGTTCGCCGCGCGCGAGCCGGTAGATTCCGATCGCGATTATGCGGCGCGGGCTTTTACCGTAGGTATCGGTGGGCCGGTCGGCAGCGGCAAGACCGCGCTGCTGCAGGCGCTCTGCGAGCGCTTGCGCGAGTCCTATGGCCTGGGGGTGGTTACCAACGATATCTTCACCCGCGAGGACGCCGAATTTCTGCTCCGCCATCGGGTNTTGGAGCAGGAGCGAATCATCGGGGTCGAAACCGGGGGCTGCCCGCATGCGGCGATTCGCGAGGATATCTCGCTCAATCTCAATGCGCTCGAAGAGCTAATGGATCGCTTCGCCTCTACGCTGGATCTGCTGCTGGTAGAAAGTGGCGGCGATAATCTGGCGGCTCATTTCAGTCGGGAGTTGGTGGATTATTCGATTTATGTCATCGATGTATCCGGCGGCGACAAAATCCCGCGCAAGGGGGGACCGGGGACGACCCAGTCCGATTTGCTGGTGATCAATAAAACCGATCTGGCCGAGATGGTCGGCGCAGACCTCGGGGTAATGCAGCGCGATGCGGAGAAGATGCGCGGCGCCGGACCTATAGTCTTTGCCTGTATCCGCGATCGGGAGGGGCTGGATGCGATTATCGATGAGATGCTGGCAGCGCGCGGGCGGGCGCTCGAGGCCAGGGCATCAAGCTGAAACAGAGTGACCGGCGGTTGTGCTGAGAGAAGCCGCCGGTCCCGAATCCCTCGGGCGGCGGCTTCCCTCGGCCACATTGATGGAGCTATGTCACGACGCGGGGAGGGTTGAAGCCGCATCCGCAACTAACCGCAGATGCGGCCCATCGCCCGACCTTCGGTATCGTCACTAGTCTTCTTCGTGATCTTCGTGATCTTCGTGATCTTCGTGACGGGCATCCCAAAATTCCTCGTGCTCCCGGTCGAGCACCTGGTGCTGCTCATCNAANTCTTCAAAGGCGCTCTGCTGCTCTTCGTCCAAGCGCTCCCAGGCCCGCTGATCCTGACCGCGGGGACTGTTGCCAAGCTCTTTGCGCTTGCGNTCNAAATCCTCTTCGATCNCAATACGACGCTCGTCCAGCNCNATGCGACGCTCAATCATCNNNCGCTCAAANTCATACCACTCTTCGTCGAAATGTTCGCCCTCTTCGCTGCGACGACGCTCCGCCTCTGCTTCAAACTCCGCCAGACGGTTGCCCATCTCTTCCCGCTGACGATTGAT
>PBOD01000112.1 GCA_002724215.1 Gemmatimonadota bacterium
ACTTTCTCATAAGCGCCTACGTCGGGAGCTGCGTTTGAAATGGCCAAGAGAAATATACCCGTTGACCTTTTCTATGCCAGCGACACCGGCGATTGCACTTACGAGTTGAATTCAAGACCTATATCACCTACTCTAACGCGAAAAAGCACCCGGAAAAATTTGGGCAGCCTGCCCAGCGAAATCGACGAAGTGCTTCGGGAACAGTTTGCAAAATTAAGTGATATAGAGACGGCCATCGGAGCCTGCTACGATTTATTCGGTCCCTTGCAGTCTTCTCAGGAAGAGCGCGTTGCGTTTAAAGAACAAATTTTCAAACGTCTAAAGCCGAATTATTCCATGGGGCAATTTGAACATGCGCTGTACCCCAAAGTCATGTCGGATTACTTCGCAGATGGTCATGTCATCTATACCAAAATAGTCAAAATGGAATTCAATAATACTCGTGGAGAACAAATTCTCGATTTCTATATCGAATCAAAAAGGGATATCCATAAATTCGCGACTCACTTCACAACGCTCAATTTGGGTTTTGATTTCAAGCTGAAAAATGTGATTGGAATATGAACGGTGATCTATACACTCACTACAAGACAGACGCGGTCCAGCTCTCCGCAAAAGTAGCCAAAGCGTAGAAAATCAAATAGCTCTCTTCCGAGTCCGTATCCATGTAACGGCGCTGGGCAGCTGTCTGGGTCCGAAATCTACAGTAGTTTTCTACCGAATCGATTGTTCGCCGATAAAATACCACTGCGACAAGGCAGGATGCCTTTTCCAGCGCTCAGACAAATACGCCTGCTCAGCTCTGGCGCCAGGCGGTGATAACCGCTCGCGCGTATTGGTCTAATGGGTTGCCAGGCCATAGGTTTATCGGATGCCTTTTGTCGCGAAGTACCTGCCTTTAATCGCCTTTCTGCTCCTGAGCACCTATCTCCTCTGGCCCGCCAGCCCGGCGGGCCAGAGCGAAGACGATGCCTCAGACCGGGTTGGCGACATCCGCTATACCATCAAATTCGCCGCTGGTTGGGCGTACTTGCCCGACACCCATCCCTACGGCATCGGCAAACCCCTGCAGGGGCTGAAAAACGTCATCCGCGCCTTCGAGGCGCGCTTTCCCGACACGCGGATCGAAGTCCTCACCGTGCCCGGAGTGCGCGAGTATTTGGTGACCCAGCTCGGCAGCGGTCAGGCGCCAGATATCCTCAATGTCAATGTCGAAAATGTCTGGACCGATGTGCAGAAGGGGTGGTACGTGCCGCTCGATACGTTTCTGGAAAAGCCCAATCCCTTTGTCGTGGAGCAAGGCGATCCGTCCTTGCCCGGCGTCGAGCAGTGGTGGGATATGTTCCGCTACCAGGCCATCAGTCGCGGCAAGGCGGCACCGGACGGGCTCAACTACTGCCTGACCTTCGACATGGTGGAGACCGGCCTATTCTACAACAAGACGCTCTTTGCCGAGCTCAATCTCGAAGTACCCGCAAATTGGGAAGATTTCATCGCGGCGATGGAGAGGATCGCCGCCCATCGCAACGCCGAGGGACAGGCCACGGTCCCGCTGCTGATGAATATCGGCGCGTTCAACGACTGGACCACGGATCTCTTCTTCGATCAGCTCTACTTCGACCTGCTGCCGGGCATAGACCTGGCGCAAGATCCGGACCGCGAGCCCTATCTCGAAGGCTATCTCGACTGGGATGAATTGGCATTTCTGCGTCGGAAGGGTTTTTTTGGGCGCGGCGATTTGCGCTACCGCCAGGTCTGGCAGCAAATGCGCGAGCTGCGACGCTACACCAATCAGAATCTGATGAACGACGACCTGATTCGCGAGTTCGTCACCGGTCGCGGGGCGATGATCTGGACCGCCAGCCCGCTGACCTATCGCCTGCAGGCCGACAAAGACCTCGGTTTCGACTGGGGTGTGTTCTACCTGCCGCCCTTCAGCGCGCAGACTTCGACCTATGCTTCTGGACATCCGATGTGCGTTATCGGCGGTTCCGCCACCCAGCTCGAAGTCACCAACAGCGCCATTGCCGATACCGACACCGCGCTGCCCATGGATGAGCGCATGGCCCGCTCGCAGCGACTCGAGCGCGTCATTCAGTTTCTGCAGTTTATCTGTTTGCCGGAAAACAATACCCAGATCGTCAACGAGTATCCNGCGCTGCTGCCGAATATCGTCGGGGTCGAAGCCCTGCCGATTCTCCGTCCGTTTGCAGAAATCCTCGAACGCCGNTACACCACCACCAAGTGGATTTTTACCTTTGACCTCCGCTTCTCCGAGATCCAGCGCCGCATGCTCGAGCTCTATCTGAGCGACGGCATCGATCTCGACGGCTTTCTCNCATGGCAGGAGCGCAATATCGACGCCGCCATCGCCAATCTGATCCGCCGCAAAGACCCCGACCTGGACCGCCTGGAGGCGCAGTGGCAGCGCCTGGCGCCACTCCGGGTGGGGATGCGCGACCTGCCGCAGGGGGCGTTATGAGCGTTCGCCTGCAATCGGCGTGGAGTTGCTATACCATCGTTCTGCCGTCACTGCTCCTGTTGACGACATTTGTCTATCTGCCCGTGGTCTGGGCTTTCACCAGCTCGCTCTACGAATTCGAGATCGGCTCCGAGTCGCGCTTCGTCGGCCTGGCCAATTATGCCGAATACCTCACCCAGGATCCTACGACCTATCCCTCGCTGGGCAACATGATCCTGCTGACCCTGGTTGCGGCCGTCGTGCGCCTCAGCTTTCCCCTTGTCGTCGCCCGGCTGATCTACGCTCTACCGCAAGAGCGCTGGCGCTATTTTTATCGCATCGTCTTTCTGGTGCCGATCGTCGTGCCCGGCGTCGCCGTGCAGCTGATCTGGGCCGGTATGATCTATTCCGACTTTGGCTTGCTCAACGAATTATTGCGCAATCTCGGCTGGCCCGATCTCGCCCGCGGCTGGCTGGCAGACCCGCAGACAGCGCTGCTCAGTATTGCGCTGGTCGGTTTCCCCTTCGTCGGGGGTTTCGAAGTGCTGATCTACTACGCCGGGCTTTCGGCCATCCCCGAAAGCGTCAACGAGGCCGCTGCCCTNGATGGCTGCACCGGGCTACAGAAATTTTTCCGCATCGACATCCCGATGGTGCTCAGCCAGCTCAAGCTGATCCTGATTCTGACGCTTATCGGNGGAATACAGGGTTTCGAGAATGTCTTTATNCTGACCCGCGGAGGACCCGGTTTTGAAACGACCGTGCCCGGACTGTGGATGTATTTCAACGCCTTTAGCTTCCAGCGCATGGGCTATGCCTGCGCCATCGGCGTGCTGCTGTTCGCGGTTATTTTGGGATTGACCCTGCTCAATATGAAGTATTTCAAATCTTCCGAAGAGATACAGGGGGTGCAGTGATGGACAAGCGCAAGACCTGGCTGATCCACGCGCTGCTCGTCGGTTTCTCGGCGCTGACCCTGTTGCCCTTTGCCTTCACCATCAACAATGTCTTTCGCACCAATGCCGAGTTTTATCGCAGCTTTTTCTCGGTGCCCGAGGCCTTCACAGAATCGATAGCGCTGGCCGGAAAAGTTCTGAGCGATCCCGACACGCTCGTAGAGGTAGAAAACGCCGCAGGCGAGATCCAGCGCCTGGACGGAAGCGGTGCGCTGCGGGTGACTCTCGACCGGGCCGGGCGGGGACCGCGCCTGGCGTGGAAGGTCATCCGCCCCTATATGCTCAACACCCTGATCGTGGTCTCGNTGACGGTGATCGGAGTGGTNCTCATTGGATCGGCGACTGCCTATATCCTGTCGCGCTACCGCTTTATCGGCCATCGCACTTTGTTCCTCTACATCATCAGNACGATGATGTTTCCCGGAGTGCTGACCCTGGTGCCGAGTTTTCTGCTGGTTAAGGAACTGGGATTACTAAACAGCTATGGGGCCATGGTNTTGCCCTATATCGCCGGCGGCCAGGTCTTNGCCATCTTTGTGTTCAAGAGCTATTTCGACGGGCTGCCCGAAGATCTGTTCGAATCGGCGCGGATCGACGGCGCCGGCCATCTNCAAATCTACTGGCAGATCGTGCTGCCGCTGTCCCGGCCGATTGTCTCGGTTGTTGCGATTATGAATATCCTCGGNACCTGGAACAATTTTCTCTGGCCTTTTATCACCAATACCGAGGGCAAGCACCACGTGATTTCGTCCGGTCTCTTCGTGCTGGCGACCACCGTTCACGCTTCCAACTTCAGCACGCTCTACGCCGCCTATGCCATCTCGAGCATCCCGCTGCTGGTGCTCTTTGTCTACGCGACCAGGCCCTTTATCCGCGGGGTGACTTCCGGGGCGTTCAAGGCATAAACAGGCGTTGCGGCGGGTGGAGAGGNGGACTTCCNAAAGCCTGTTTTTGCTGCGGGCAACCGGAATACGCTCCCCGAAACTGCGCCTCAGACCCGGATGCGGCCTACGGTCAAAATGCCCGTAATAGCCAGCAGGACTAGCAGTACGTATTCTGAGTGGGATGGAATACTGCGCACTGTGCTTCCGACAGCCACCGCCTGTTGCAGAGCGCTCAGTTCGACGAGCGTGATTCCGATCGGGTTATTGAGACCGGCAACAAGGGTGGTCTGACCGCTTCCATCCAGGTTAGCCCGTTCGACCGTGTCCGTACCTATGTCGACCCAGTACATGAAGTTGGCTGAAACATCGAGGACCAGTCCTTCGGGACTCGACAGGCCCGTAACCAGCTGGACTTGATTCGAACCATCCAGGTCCACGCGCTCCAATGTCTGTGCGCCCGAGTCGAGGAAGTAGATGTGGCCGTTGGCGAGGTCGAGACTCAAGTCCTGCGGAAAAGTNAGTCCNGTCAGGATATCGACCCGGCCNGTTCCATCCAGATTGGCTCTATTTATTCTCTGATCGCCTTTGGTGATGAAATAGAGATGGCCATTGGCCACATCGACATCAATGCNGTCGGGCTGGTTCTGCCCCGTCANGATATCCGTCTTCCCNGTCCCATCGACGTTGATGCGAACGATAGCCGACGTTCCGTNATCGGTTACATATAAATGCCCGTTGGNGGCGTCGAGGGCGATATCGTCCGGTTGCGAGAACGCGCCATTGAGAACGGTCAGGCCACTACCATCGATATTTCCGCGCCGGACCTGGCTGGTGCCGAAATTCGTCCAGTAGAGCAAGTCGTTTGCGGCGTCCAGATCGATGCCGGCNAGCAGNCCGCCCAGTCCCGTGAAAACGCTGGCAACATTGCTGCCATTGATGTCCGCTCGAATCAGCCGGCTGTTGGATCGGTCTGTGACGTAGAGACTCTGCATCGTCTGACCCATTGCACTGGATGTCATACAGCAGGCCGATACCAGTAGGAGCAGAGCGACGGCTGCCCCGGGAAGTCTGAGTGCTGATCGGGGGCCAGAGCGCTCCGCTGGGCCCGATGTGTGTGGCATGGGTATCAATGTTCGCCGCATTGGTGCCAGCCGCAGAAGGTAAGCGCCGGATGAACCTCAAGTCTGTGCCGATGCATTATCGCAACATCATATTTACGGAGTGGCGGTACGCGGTATCAAAACGCAGATCATGTCGAACGGCAAGGACCTCTTCTGGGAAAGTGAGTCTGCCGATGGCCTGTGGGTAAACGACTTCTGTTGGGCGGATGCGAAAGCGCTGCGCGGACTCGTCCAGTGCTATAACACCCTGCTGCGGGCAGACGGGCCCCGATCCCCCCTAAAATATATCGGCAGATGGATGAGGTTCTTGACGGAATGCGGCGTGCTGTGTGGAGGATGGCAGAGTAGTGAGCGGTCTTTGGTTCGAGCGCGGTACAGCGCGCCAATATTACACTGGCGACGGGGCGCGACGGGCGATTGTCAGCGCGTCGTTCTCGGCGGTAGTGGGTGACGGCTTCGGTAGGGCGGATGTCCGGCTGAGATTAGTTAGGATGTGGGCCAAATCGCGTCGGCAAAGGTACATCCAGGCGAGAAAAAGCAGGATCAGCCCACCCTGTGCATACAGGAGGTAGAACCACTCTCCGCAGAACGCCAGAAGCGCAAAGAGACCGAGCGTCTGGTATACATATTCGACCAAAATGAAGAAAAGCAGCAGGGCGTGGATCAAACCGACGATGAGGCACGCGAAAATGAAGATTCGCACTCTGTTCGTCCACGGTATAGTGGCCGATGCGGCAAGGCCGGCACCGCTCGACTGGAGTGCGTATATCCAGTCGAGCGCGCCGAGTTGAAACTGGTGGATGCCGCCTTGCTGCAGGATGGTAATCACTAGATGTTCAGAGCGCAGATCAAATCGGGCGGGAACGCCAAGGACCAGCGCCAGCGCGTTGGCGAGTGGTGAGATGCACTGTTGATATTCCTCCAGATGGTTGAGCAGGAAGATGTAGCACGCCGCCGAAGAGAGGAGGAACTGGAGCAGCATTATAAACGGTGCGAATTTCGGTGTGCTCATCGCAGGCGGGCCACCATTCTGCACCAAAAGGTGAGGATTGAAATCCCCAGGGCAACCGTAAGGACTTCCATGATGTAGGTATGGAAGATCTCAAAAGCGTTGTTCCCGAATTCGGCAACCAGACCCAGAATGAGAATACGCATGCAGGCTATGGCACTGGTGACGACGACCATTGCCGCAGCTCCGGCGAGGCGATGATGGATGCGGGCGGGGACGGCCGCGACGGCCGCGGCTACCAGTAGCACCAGCGGCAGTCCGGTGCACTTTTCATGGACCTGGTATAACACGCCGCGCAGCCGAATCTCCGTGAAACCCTGTGCGAGCGTCGCTGTGGATGCTTCGGCGTGCAGGCCGATAATTTGCATCAGTGCTGCCGAACCGTATGTCACCCAGATCATGAACGTCGAACGGAGGGGCTCCAGCACGAGGAAAACGCTGAATAAAAACAGATATATGCCGATGAAGATGATCAGGAACGAAATCCTCGGATCGAAAAGGCACGGCTGAATTGACTCTTTGTAGTGCATTTCTGGTCAGTGTTGGGTAAGGATGTCTATGCACCGCGTAACAAGATTCGCTCTTTACGATGTATCGGCGCCGGCGATTCCAACTTTAGTCGGCCGTGGACGGCCGAAATTAAGCGGCGATTTTTCGTAAGTTGCGGGGGGCCACCCGGCACGAGTGCAATGTTTCGGAGGAGGTACGATTGCTGGCCAACCGGCGTTTGAATATTCGGCCGGCAAGGTGCGGACTGTCTCTGCGATTGCCGCACGTCGGTCGAAAACGCTGCCGCCCTGCCGGCGCCATGCTACTTGCNGGCGACCAGATGCACCATGTCCGAGTCGGCACGGCGCNGCNTCCAATGTNAGCNNATTCGANCACGGTCCCAGGGCNGTCTGAGGACTGGCGCCGCAGCTCAGCAGAAGCTTCACCAAGACGGTATTTCCGTGGCGGTCCGCCGGGTAGAGCAGTGTTCCCCCGGTTTGGACATTGATAAATCGGGCTCGGCACTGGCCTATAGCAGCAGGCGGGCAGACTAGACGTCAGCGCATTCGATGCAAATGTGCAGGCGGGATCGAGCCCATGGGCCGGCAGTCTGGCCCTGCCGTCTGCGCCATGCGGGACTACAGGATGAGCGGGGACGCTGAGTTGTGAGGGGAACGTCGGGTCGATATCGAGTGCCACCCACCAATTTGCGGTCGGCGAATGTTGTCGCGCGGCAATGCATACAGGCCCCGATCGGGCATCACGCGATCCGGGCTTCGCTTTGCACGGAAATTATGCGATCGACAGTGTTTGAGAATCTGGCGATCAACTCCCCGTCGCCGGCGCGGCCGCCGCCTCTGCGTCGCTCGTTTCGCCCGCGCCCAGTCTCGCGAAGAAACCCTGCACTCCTTCCAGCAACCGCATGCCGACCGGCACGCCGAGCAGAATGATAAAGGTTGCGAAGAGGATGCCGAAGCCCAGGCTGACCGCCATCGGGATCAGGAATCGAGCCTGCATGCTCTTCTCGAGAATCATCGGCAGTAGCCCGAAGAAAGTGGTCAGCGAGGTCAGCAGGATCGGGCGGAAGCGTTGCGAACCGGCCTCGACTAGCGCCTCTGCGCGCGGTCGGCCTTCGGCGACCAACTGATTATAATAGGCCAGCAACACCAGCGAGTCGTTGACCACCACACCCGACAGCGCGACGATGCCGAACAGGCTCAACAGCGCCAGGTCGAGATCCATCAACATGTGGCCCCAGACGGCGCCGATAATGCCGAAGGGAATCGCGCTCATCACTACCAGCGGCTGACTATAGGACTTGAACGGCACCGCTAGCAGCACGTAAATGGCGAATAGCGCGATGACGAAATTCATGCCCAGGCTGGCGAGCGAATCGCTCCGTTCGGCCTGCTCGCCGCCGAAGCGGTAGCGCAGGCCCGGGTAATCTTGCATCAGCGCAGGCAGGAAACTGGTCTCGATATCGCGGTTGATCTCGTCGGCGTTGGCGATCTTCTCATCTATCGATGCGCTGACGGTGACCACGCGCTGGCCGTCTGTGCGTTGGATTGCGGCGTAGCCGTGGCCGATGTCGACGGTAGCGACCTCGGAGAAGGGCACCTCGGCGCCCGCGGGGGTGCGGATTCGCATCGAGCGCACGTCGCCGAGGTTGCGGCGCTCCTGCTTGGGATAGCGAATCATGACCCGCACGTCGTCGGAGCCGCGCTGGAAGCGCAGCGCCTGATCGCCGTAGAAGCCTTGCCGCACCTGCCGCGCGAGGTCGTTGAGGGTCAAACCCAGGGTGCGGGCCTGCGGTTTGAGCTGGAGCTTCATCTCCAGCTTGCCCTCCTGGAAGCTGTCCTGGACATCGCTGGTTCCGGCATAGCCTGCGATCCTGGCCTTGAGGCGGTCGACCGCGCTGAGCAACTGGCCGAAGTCGGCCGAGGCCAGCTCGACGGAGATGGGGTCGCCGGCAGAAAAAAGCGATGACGAGAATGTCAGCGACTCGGGACCCGGCACTTCGCCAACCAGCGCGCGCAGCCGCGATTCGATCTCGGTGCTGCCGATATCGCGCTGCTCGGAGGGCTTGAGCTCGATGGTGACCTCGGCGAGGTGGCCCTGGCCGCTGGCGCCGCGCACCGCCGAGAACGAAGTGCGGCGTCCGGTGGGTTGGTCGCCGATGGAGGTGAAGACATTGCGGTAGATCGATTCGGCATCGCCGGTTTCTTCGTCGATCTGGCGGCGCAGGTCGAGGGCTCTGGCCTCGATGTATTCGACGACTTTCGAGGTCTGAGCGACCGTGGTGCCCTGCGGCATATTGATTTTGATCGTCACCCAGTCGGATTCGATCTGGGGCATGAAGACGAATTTGATGTGGCCGCCGGCAACCAGTCCGACGGTGAAAAGCATCAGCGAGATCGCCACCGTAGCGCTGGTAATCGGGTTGCGCAAGGCCATCCGCAGCATCGGTTGGTAGACATTGGCGATGCTGCGCTTGAGACCGCGGTCGAAGGCTGTGGCGACGCGGTTGTGCAGGGCTAGCGGCTTGGCGAACACCTTGCCGAAAAGACGACTGATCGCCCCGTTGCCCTCGGAAGAAAGGTGCGCCGGCAGGATCAGCAGGCTCTCGACCAGCGAGAGAATCAGCACCGAGATGACGATCACCGGAATTACCGACATGAACTTGCCCATCATGCCCTCGACGAAGAATAGCGGCATGAAGGCGGCGACCGAGGTCATGATCGAAAACACCACCGGGGTGCCGACCTCGAGTGCCCCGTCGATGGCGGCGCGGAGGAAGGGTTTGCCCTTTTCCCGGTGGGCAAAGACATTCTCGCCGACGATAATCGCATCGTCGACGACGATGCCCAGGGCGACGATAAAGGCGAACAGCGAGAGCATGTTGATCGAAGCGTCAAAGGGTTCCATCAGCACGAAGGCGCCGAGAAAGGAGATGGGGATGCCCATCATCACCCAGAAAGCCAGGCGCAGGTCGAGGAAGAAGCTGAGGCAGATAAAGACCAGCACCAGCCCCAGCTGGGCATTGCGGATCAACAGGTCAATGCGCCCGCGCAATATGCGCGCATCGTCGCGGGCGTAGGCGATGTCGATGCCCGCAGGGAGCAGGCCGCGTTTGTCGTCGATATATTGCTGCACGTAGTCAGATATGTCGATGGCGTTCTGGTCGCCGGTGCGGTAGGCGCTGATCACGGCAGCCGGCTGGCCGTTGAAGCGCGAGACGAGATCGGTGTCCTCGAAGCCGTCGATCACGGTGCCGATATCGCGGAGCCGCAGCGCGGTGCCGTCGGGGCGGGTCAGCACCACCACGTCCTCGTACTCGCGGCCGACGCGCAACAGGCCCTGCGTGCGCAGCAGAACCTCGCCGTCTTCGCTCTCAACGCTGCCGGCGGGCAGGTCGATCGAGGTGCGGCGCACCGCGGCGGCGACCTCGGCGAAGGTCAGGCCGTAGCGGCGCAGCGCCTTCTCGGAAACCTCGATCGAGATCTCGTCGATACGCACGCCGCTGAGCTCGACCTGTGAGATCACGCCGCTGGTGCGCAAATCGTCGCGCACCCGCTCGGCAGCGGTCTTCAGTGCCTTTTCGTCGACGTCGCCGTAGAGCACCACATCGATGACCTGATTGCGGCGAGTCAACTCTTTGATCACCGGCTGCTCGGTCTCGGCGGGAAAGGTCGCGATGCGATCGACCTCGTTTTTGATATCCTCGAGCAGCTTGGAGATGTCGATGCCACGCTCGAATTCGACCGAGACCACGCCCATGCCCTCGGCCGCGGTCGAGCGCACCCGGCGCACGCCCTCGAGGCCGCGCACGCGCTCTTCGATGCGCTTACAGATGGCCTCCTCGACCTCGGCCGGGGTGGCGCCGAGATAGGCCATCTGGATCTGCACTTGGTCCAGCGACATCTCGGGCAAGGTCTCTTTCTTGGTCTGCATCATCGAGAACAAACCGCTGAGCATGATGAAACCCATCAACAGATTGGCGGCGACGTGGTTCTTCGCCATCCACGATACGGGGGCTTTCACGGCGGGGATCTCCTATTGGGCGCTGGCTAGGCGCACCTGCATGCCGTCGGTGACGCCGTTGAGTTGTGAGGTGACGATCCGGTCTTCGTGCGCCATATCGACATAGGCGAGAATGCGCTCTTGCATCGCGCGGACGACCTGCGCTTCGCGGATGCGCAGCAAACCATCGCCGTCGACGATCCAGACGCGGTCGCCGCTGCGCAGCGCGGCGCGGGGCAACACCCGCACCCCATCGACGGAGCGACCGGCGATCTCGACATCGACGAACATTCCCACCGTCAGCGGCGGAATTCCGTCGGCGATGCCGCTGTAGGGTGCGTCGACCTCGACGACGAGGCGGGCCATGCGGCTCTGCGGATCGAGCTCGCCTTCGGTGCGCACCACGCGCCCGGCCCACTGATGGCGGCGGCCGGCGAACGAGCCGTGCACTGCGGCGCTGGCGCCCTTGCGGGCGTAGGCGTAGGGCCGATCGCCGTTTTCATTGTTGAGGTCGCGTATTCTTTCTGCTCCGGCAGCGGAGACTTCGACCGGCAGCGGCAGGGTAAACCAGCCGAGGTCTTCATCGGGCACCGGAACTACGATTTCGGCCTTTTCAATGCTGTAGAGTTGCGCCACCGCCTGCCCGGCGTTGAGGTGCTGGCCGACATCGACGCGGGCCGTGCGCACCCGGCCGCTGAAGGGAGCGTGGACCCTGGTGCGCTCCACGCGCAATTGCGTTTCGGCGAAGCGGGCCCTGGCGCTCTGAAAAGCGGCTTCGGCCGCGCGCAGCTGCGGCTTGCGCAATACGAGGTCGGTGGGCTCTGCGCCCTCTGCGCCGATGCGCTCCCACTCCTGGCGGGCGATGGCGGCCTCTTCTGTGGCGAGCTCGAGCTGGTAGCGCGCCTGCGCGACCTGAGCTTCGGCCTGGTCGGCGGCGAGCTGGTAGTCGCGTGGCTCGATCTCGAAGAGCAGGTCGCCCTCGGCGAACGAGCCGCCCGGCTCGAACTCGTCGGCCTTCCAGATGACCATGCCCGAAACCTGTGGCACCAGGTCGATCTGAGCGTCGGGGCGCACTGTACCCTGGCCCGCGACGGTGACCTGGACCTGCTGCGCCGGGACGGCGATGGCCTCGACCAGCGGACCGAGATAACTGCGCTCAGCCTTTTGCGGTGGCTCGCGCTTGGAGGCCAGCAATTGGTAAGCGCCGAGGCCTAGGGCCAGAATGATAACGGGCAAAAGGATCTTGACGACGCGCGTCATGGCGAAACCTCCGCGTGCTGATAAAGGCTCGAAGCGTCGAAACCGCCGCCGAGCGCGAGATAGAGATCGATGCGGGCGTCGAGACGCTGGCGCTTGACCGAGAGCAGGCGGCTCTCGGCGTCGAAGGCGCGGCGCTGCGATTCGAGCAGGGTAATAAGGTCGGACAGACCCCTGGCGTAGCGCTCTTCCGCGAGGGTGCGGGCGGCGCTGGCTTCTGCCGCCGCGGTGGTCAGGGCTTGCTGCTGGTCGGCGAGGAATGCTTCGGCGCGCAGTCGGGCCTCGACCTCGCCGTAGGCTCTCAGCGCGCTCTGGGCGTAGGCGAAGAGCGCCAGGTCCTCGGCGGACGCGGCCTGGTCTATGCCGGCGCGCAGCCGGTCGCGCTGGAACAGCGGCTGGCTCAAATTGCCGAGCAGGGACCACACCGAGAAATTGCCGTCGAGCAGATCGCCGAGATCGTTCGACGAGCGGCCGGTCGTGCCGGTGAGGCTGATGGCGGGCAATAGCGTGCGTTTGGCGCTGGCGAGGCGGCGCTCGGCGGCAGCGAGGCGGCGCTCGGCGGCCACCAGATCCGGCCGGCGCGCGACCAGGTCGGCGGGCAGGCCGGCGGGAATAGGGCCCGTCACGTCGGGCAGATCGATGGCGACGGCGACGCTGGCGTTGGGATAGCGGCCCAGTAGCAGCTCGAGCTGGCGCAGGGCGATATCGCGCTGCTGGCGCCGCTGCTGCATGGTGGCCTCGGCCGAAGCCAGGCTCGAGCGGCCCAGCCGCACGTCGAGCGAGGAGCGCAGGCCGCGGCGGTAGCGGCTCTGGATCTGCGTGGCGGACAGGCGGTAGTTTTCGACGGTAGCTTCGGACAGCGCGACCTGGCGGTTGGCCTCGACGGCGGCGAAGTAGGCGCGCGCGGTCTGGGCCGCCAGCGACAGGCGAGCGCCGTGGTAGTCGGCGCGGGCGGCCTGGGCGTCGGCGAGTGCGGCTTGTGCCCCGGCGCGCAGTCGGCCCCACAGATCGACTTCCCAGCTCAAATTGAGGTTAACGCCATAGCTTTCACTGGTGGTGCTGAGCACCCGCCCTTCGCCGCCGGGAATGGGAAAGCCGACGAAATTTTGTTTGCGCCGGGAGCCGCTGCCGGTGGCACTGAGTCCGGGCCACAGTGGCGCGTCGGCGGCTCGGGCCTGGGCCCGGGCGCTGGCGAGGCGGGCGGCGGCGGCCTTGAGGTCGTAATTGTGGGCGAGGGCCTGGTCGATGAGGGTGTCGAGCGGCGCCGCGCCGAGGTCGCGCCACCAGTGGTCGCCGACCGCACCGTCGGGGCTAGCGCTGGTCCACTGCTCGGGCACGGTCAGCTCCAGCGTTGGATGATCGACCCTGGGGGCCGAGGCGCAGGAGAGCGCGAACAGGCTCAGGACGACGGCATGCTTCATGGGGTATCTCCACGGGAGATGGCGCGAAAACCGGCCGCGCTGAAGTCGATCAGGCGCTGCAGCGTGCCCTCGGCATCGGAGGGATCGCATCGGCCCTGGGTCAGAGTATTGAGCAGGTCGCCGGCGGACATCAGGTGGGCCATTGAGCCTATAGTGAAGAAGAAGCGCCAGGTCAGGTCGTCGTGGGCGAGGTCGGGCAGGGCGCGTTGCAGGGCGGTGTTGAAACGCGCCAGGACCTCCTTGAACTCGTCGATGATCACCATTTTCAGCTCGGTGGGCTCGCTGTAGAGCCTGCCCAGCAGGCACGTGAAGTGCTCGCCGCCGTGCGCGGCGTCGAGTCGCAGGCGCAGGGCCGGGCCGAGAAAGGCGCTGAGCACACATTCGAGCGAGGTATCGCCGCGGGCCTGGCAGGCGGCGAGCTGGTCGAGGCGCTCGCGATTGATCGGACCGATGCGGCGGGCGAAGAGCTCGCGGACCAGCTGCTCCTTGGAGCCGAAGTGGTAGTTGACCGACGCGAGATTGGCGTCGGCCTCGGCGGTGATGTGGCGCAGCGAGGTGGCGTCGATTCCCCGCTCGGCAAAGAGGCGCTCGGCGGTGTCGAGCAGGCGGTCGCGGGTATCGTATGTGGTAGCGCTCATGCGGGATCGCTCCTGTTATTCAAATGTATGTTTGAATCAAACGTTTGAACTGGATCGGCGCAAGGGGTCAATGTGAATGAGTTTGTAAAATATTATTTTTAATAATCTTATAGAAATAAATAAAGAGAATGCGAATGTATCGCCCAAGCAGACCACGTGATTGAGCGATACATTCCCCCGGGAGGGGTTAGATCGATTTTATCGGGTTGGCCGCATTTGTCAACCGACAAAATCGGCGTAGAGGGCTTCTACGCTCTGGGGGCCGGGATCTTCGTCGAGGACCAAGAAGGCGTAGCGCAGCTCCAGCGCCTCGCCGGCGGCGATTTCCAGGTCTTCTTCCATTAGTAGCCCGGCGCCGAGCAAATTCTTGCGGGTAAACCAGGTGACGGGATGACGGGGATTTTGCGGGTGGTCCATCATGGCGACAAAGCCGCCCTCGGCCCCGCGGGCGCCGACCCAGCGCGCGCGTTGACGCATGATATTCTCGTGACCCTGGCGGCCCTCGCTGCAGTAGTGGTCGGCGTCGGCAAAGGGCGGGCCCATGCGCAATTCGAGGCCGGAGTAGCGGGCGGCGCGCGAGGCGCCCATGACCAGCCTGGTGCCGGTGGGCGCGATGCGGGTCGAGATCAAATAGCGGAATCCACCGGGCACCGCTGCGATGCGAAAGCTGCGCACCTCGGTGGCCATGGGCTGGTCGCCCGCGTCGAGCCAGGTGAGGTCTTGGGCGACGGCGATTTCGTCACCGTCGATGGCGAAGGTCGCAAAGCTGTCGTGGCGCTGGACGCCGTGGCTGTCTGCGACGTATTCGTATTTTTCCTTTTCCGGCAGATACCACGGCCCGCCCCAGAGATTGGCGTCGTTGACGTGGACCCACCCGAAATAGAGCCCGGTGTGCCAGGCGTGGTCTGGCGGACGGTATTCGGTGATCAGGCCGCCGGAGGGCGTATACAGCGGCGCGAAACACGGCTTGGGCGATTCGGTGCGCGGCAGCTCCTCGCTGGCACGGTACAGAGCGATGAGCTGTTCACCGGCATGGACTTCGAAGCCGAGACCGTTTTTTCTGAGGTCGAAGGCGCTTATTTTTCCAACTCCTTTTTGAACCACTCGATGGTGCGGCGCAGGCCCTCGTCGGGGCCTACTTTAGGCGCCCAGTCGAGCAGCGTGCGGGCCCGGGTGATATCGGGCAGGCGCACCTTGGGGTCGTGTCCGTGCGAGCGGGGCAGTTCGTGGAAGGCGATGTTACTCTTTGAGCCGGTCATTGCGACGATCTTTTTGGCCAGGTCTAGCATGGTAATCTCGTAGGGATTGCCGATGTTGACCGGGGTGTTGACATCGGAGAGCATCAGCTTGTAGATGCCGGCGAGCAGGTCGGAATAGTGGCAGATACTGCGGGTCTGGCTGCCGTCGCCGTAGACGGTGAGGTCGCGGCCGGTCAGCGCCTGCGATACGAAGTTGGGGATGGCGCGGCCGTCGTCCTGGCGCATGCGCTCGCCATAGGTGTTGAAGATGCGCACAATGCGCACATCGACGCCGTGCAGTCGGTGGTAGGCCATGGTCATGGCTTCGGCGAAGCGCTTGGCCTCGTCGTAGACACCGCGCATGCCGATCGGGTCGACATTGCCGAGGTAGTCCTCCGACTGCGGGTGGACCAGCGGGTCGCCGTAGACTTCCGAGGTCGAGGTTAGCAGGAACTTGGCTTTTTTGGCTAGGGCCAGGCCCAGAGTTTTGTGGGTGCCGAGTGCGCCGACCTTGAGGATGCGGATGCCGAGGTCTTCAAAGTCGACCGGGCTGGCCGGACTGGCCAGATGCAGGATAAAGTCGAGCGGGCCATCGACGTGGATGTAGTTGGTCACGTCGTAGTCGATCAACTCGAACTGCGGGTTGCCGATGAGATGGGCGATATTTTCGGGTCGGCCGGTGAGAAAATTGTCCATGCAGATGACTTGGTGGCCCTCGGCGATCATCAGGTCGCACATGTGCGATCCGAGGAAACCGGCACCGCCGGTGATGAGCATGCGCATTAAATAGATCCTTCCTTCAGCGTCTGGTGACCCCCTGGCGCAGGATGGCGACGATGCGCTCAGCGCTCTTGCCGTCCCACAGCGGGGGTGTTGGGTAGTCGGTGCGGTGGTCGCGGGCGAGGATGGCGTCGGCAGCTGCGATGATGGCCTGCGGGTCGGTGCCGACGAGCTGGTTGCTGCCGTGGCTGATGGTGATGGGCCGCTCGGTGTTTTCGCGCATCGTCAGGCACGGCACGCCGAGGGTGGTGGTTTCCTCCGACAGGCCGGCCGAGTCGGTCATGACCCAGCGCGCGGTTTGCTGCAGGCGCACGATCTCGAAATAGCCCAGCGGCTCGATGCAGTGCACATCGGGCATGGCTTCTAAGCACTCCTGCAGACCGAACTCCGCGATGCGGTTGCGGGTGCGCGGGTGCACCGGAAAGACGATGGGCAGGCGGCGCTGGACGCTGTCAAAGGCGTCGAGCAGACCCGCGAGGGTAGCGCGGTCGTCGACATTGGACTGGCGGTGCACGGTAGCTAAGACGAAGCCCTGCGGGGTCAATTGCAACTCGTCGAGAATCGGCGTGGCCTCGATCTGCGGCAGCGAGCGCAGCAGAGTGTCGATCATCACGTTGCCGACGCAGTGGATGCGGGCGGCGGGAATGTTTTCGGCCAGCAAGTTCGCGTCGGCGTCGGCGGAAAAAGTGAACAGCGCGTCGGACAGCGCATCGGTGACGATGCGGGTCAGTTCCTCGGGCAGGCGGCGGTCGCCACTGCGCAGGCCGGCTTCGACGTGGGCGACGGGGATAAAGCGCTTGGAGGCGGCCAAAGCGCAGGCCGAGGTTGAGGTGACGTCGCCGACGACGAGGACGAGGTCGGGTTTTTCGGTGGCGAGGACGCGGTCGAATTTGGCGATGATGTCGGCCATTTGCTGCGATTCGTTGTCGCGGACCACGTCGAGGTAGGCGTCGGGTGCGGGTAGGTCCAGGGCTTCGAAGAAGACGGCCGAGAGCTGGTAGTCGTAGTGCTGGCCGGTGCAGACGAAGAAGGAAGTGAAGGTGTCGGGAGCTTTGTGCAGCTCGGCGAGGATGGGAGCGACCTTCATGAAGTTGGGGCGGGTGCCGGCGACTATGGCGATTTTCACGTTTTATTCTGCGATGAAGGTGGTGGCGGCGGCCTGTGGGTCGAAGGCATTGCGGTCAATAGATTATGGAATATAAGGTTAACCGGAGCGAATTGCACGGAGGGGCCAGATGATTGCCCGCAGGGCTATGCACGGCGCATCGCGCCGGTTGCCCACATTAGCGGTGGCAGTTGCAATGCACCGTGCGGTCGGCGTGCCCGATGCCTGGTAGCGGCGAAATCGCGCCTGGGCAAAAGGGGGCGGTTGAGATTATTTATATTTTTTCGGCGGCGTGAAGACAGGCGCGTAAGCGTCGAAAAAACAAGCACGAAAACGGGGTTCTGCTCGCCCTATGGCAATATTCTTAATTTATATATGATGTTGTAAATAAATATGTTATGTGTATTGTGCAAAGTGGAGCCGTGCGATTGACTTCCGATTTCGATTTAACTATGTTTGACCCACGAGCGAGGCCGTCCCCAGCCGTTTCCGTCTTCGCTCGAGACGACGAGTCCCCCTATCGACCTGGCCAATTTTTAGCCAGGTTTTGTTGTCTCTTGCAGCAGTTCTATCCACGCAGATTCGGTTTGTAGCTCCCCGCAGGCCATTCTATTAGCAGTACCTGGAGGCGGTTATGGCTTCGGCTGGTTTTGTCCATTTACATGGTCACAGCGAATACAGTCTGCTCGACGGAGGATGCCGCATCGGGGAGATGGCCGAGACCGCGGCCGAACTGGGTATGCCGGCGCTGGCTGTCACCGACCACGGCAATCTCTTCGGCACCATCGAACACTACAAGGCGTGCAAGGCCGCCGGCATCAAGCCGATCATCGGCTGCGAGGTTTACGTTGCCATCGAGAGCCGGCATCTGCGCAAAGCCGCTCGCGGCCTGACCCACGCCTCCAACCACCTGGTGCTGCTGGCCAAGAACGCCACCGGCTACCGCAATCTCACCAAACTGGTCTCAAAGGGCTATCTCGAGGGTTTCTACTACAACCCCCGCATAGACAAGGAACTGCTGCGCGAGCATTCCGAGGGGCTGATCTGCATGTCGGCCTGCATCGGCGGCGAGGTGCCGCACATGATCCAGCGCGAAGGATACAACGAAGCCGAAAAGATCGCGCGCGAGTTTATGGAGATCTTCGGCGACGACTACTATCTGGAGATCCAGCGCCACGATATTGAGCCCGAGGTCAAGGTCAACGAAAACCTGCTCAGGCTACACGACAAGCTCGGCATCCCGCTGGTGGCCACCAACGACTTCCACTTCCTGCACGCCGACGACCACGACGCGCACGACGCGCTGATCTGCATCCAAATGGGCAAGACCGTCGATGAGCAGAACCGTCTCTGCTATCCCGACGGCTTATATATGAAAAGCCCGGATGAGATGCACGCGCTGTTCTCGGACCTGCCCGACGCGTTGGAGCGCACGCTGGAGATCGCCGACAAGTGCGATGTGGAGCTGGAGTTCGGCAACACCTATATGCCGGACTTCCCGATCCCCGACGGCTATGATTCGAGCGACGACTACCTGACCCAACTGGCCTACGAGGGGCTCGAGCAGCGCTATGGCAGCGCGGTCGATGTGGCGGTCAAAGAGCGCCTCGACTACGAACTCAGCGTCATCAACGGCCAGGATTTTTCGGGTTATTTCCTCATCGTCCGCGATTTTATCAACTACGCTCGCGAGCAAGACATTTCGGTGGGGCCCGGTCGCGGCTCGGCTGCCGGCTGCCTGGCTTCCTATTGCCTCGGCATCACCAACACCGACCCGATCAAATTCGACCTGCTGTTCGAGCGCTTCTTAAATCCCGAACGCATTGAGCCGCCGGATATCGATATCGACTTCGCCCACACCGGGCGCGATAAGGTGCTCAAGTACGTCGTCGACAAATACGGCGAGGACAATGTCTCGCAGGTCATCACCTTCGGCACCATGGGCGCCAAGGCGGTGGTGCGCGATGTCGGCCGCGTGCTGGGCATGTCCTTCAACGATGTCGATCAGATCGCCAAGCTGATTCCGGCTGAGCTCAAGATCACCCTCGACACGGCCATCGACCGCGTGCCCGAATTGCAGCAGATGTCCAAATCGCGCGGCGACGAGGGCAAGCTGATCGAATATGCGCGCAAATTGGAGGGCATGGCGCGGCACGCCTCGGTGCACGCCTGCGCGGTGATCATCGCGCCGTCGGATTTGACCGACTACGTGCCGCTCTACCGCGCGGCCAAGGACGGCACGGTGACCACGCAATTCGTCGGCGAAACCTGCATGGATGTCGGCTTGCTCAAGATGGACTTCCTGGGCTTGAAGGAATTGTCGCTCATGGACGAGGCCGAGCGGCTGATCCGCATCGAGGAGCCGGATTTCGTGCTCGACGAGGTGGCCTGGGACGACCGCGCGACTTTCGAACTCTTCGGCCGCGGCGAGACCATCGGGGTGTTTCAGTTCGAGTCGGGGGGCATGCGCGAGTACTTGAGCAAGCTAAAGCCCGATACGCTCGAGGACATCATCGCTATGAATGCGCTCTATCGGCCCGGGCCGATGGAAAATATCCCGTCCTTTATCGCCCGCAAACAGGGCAAGGAGGAAGTGCGCTACCCGCATCCCAAGCTCGAGTCGATTCTCGAGCCGACCTACGGGATCATGGTCTACCAGGAGCAGGTGATGCGCATTGCGCAGGTCCTGGCGGGGTTCAGCATGGGTCAGGCCGATATTTTGCGCAAGGCCATGGGCAAGAAGAAACCCGAGGAGATGGCCAAGGTCAAAAAGGACTTTGTCGGCGGCTGTGTCGAGCACAGTGTCGACAAGAAGCTGGCTGAAGATCTATTCGGCGATATCGAGATTTTCGCTGGCTACGCCTTCAACAAGTCGCACGCCGCCTGCTATTCGGAGGTCGCCTACAAGAACGCCTATCTCAAAGCCAACTACCCCCGAGAATACATGTCGGCGAGCCTGACCATGGATCGCAACAACACCGAGCGGCTGACCATCTTGCTCGACGACTGCCGCCGCATGGACATCCCGGTCTTGCCGCCGGATGTCAATCATAGCACGCTCAATTTTACGCCGACTGCAGAGGGCATCCGCTACGGCCTGTCGGCGATCAAGAATGTCGGCGAAGGCGCGGCGCAGAGTATCGTCGATACCCGCGTCGAAGATGGTGCGTTCACGACGCTATTCGAGTTTTGCGAGCGCATCGATTTGCGCGCGGTCAACCGTCGGGTGGTCGAGAATCTGGTCGCCGCCGGCGCACTCGACGGGCTCGAGGGGCATCGCGCGCAGAAGGCCGAGGCGTTGGATCTGGCGCTGAAGGCGGCGGGCAAGGCGCAGGAGGACCGCGAGAAGGGCCAGATCAGCCTCTTCGATACCGGTGACGGCCCGTCCGAATTGGAGTTGCGCGAATTGCCCGATATCGAGGAGTGGCCCGAGCGCGACCTGTTGGGCAAGGAGCGCGACCTGCTGGGCTTCTATATCTCCAGCCATCCGCTCAAGCCCTACGCCCGCGATCTGCAGAGCTTTGCGCAGCCGCTCGCCGAAATGGACGGTCAGGAAGATGGCACGCCGCTGCGGGTCGGCGGCTTGGTCGAGCAGGTGCGCAAGCTCTACGACCGCCGCGGCAATCCCTTCGCCTTTGTCACGCTCGAAGACCTGGGCGGCAAGGGCGATGTCGCGTTTTTTCGCGAGGCCTTTTCCGCAAATGAAGCGCTACTGGTAGAAGGCGAGACGCTGCTAGTCGATGGCAAGATCTCGGTCCGCAACGGCCGTCTGAGCCTGCAAGCCGAAAAGGCCATGCACCTAGAGACCGCGCGCGAGCAGTTGACCAAGGCGGTCAATTTGCAACTGCCCTACGAGGAAGTCGCCGAAGATTTGCTCGGTCGCCTGCGCTTGCTGTGCGAGCGGCACAACGGCAATTGCGAGCTAGTACTGCACTTGAAAAACGGTGGCGAAAAGGATGCGGTAGTGCGCTCGCGAAGCATCCGCGTCAACCCCTGTGACGATCTCCTGCGCGGCATCGGCGACCTGATCGGCCCCACTAACACCTGGCTGACGGCTCAGGTGCAAACCCCGGTCGTCGCGGCTGGTCCGGAGCGCCGCTACGGACAGCGCGACGCCTTCTGAAACTGCCCGCTGACCTCTATCATCTAAGCAAACGCAGAGGAGGGCGCCGGTTTGACATGGCCGGTGCCCTCCCTATATTCGACACTTCATCGTCTAATAGGACAGCGATATGCGCGTTTATGCGATCAGGGGGTTGATCTGCAGCCTGGTGCTGTGGGCTCTGGGCTGTGGTGAAGCCGAAATCGCCCAGAAGGGTGGGGCCTCGGCTGGCCCTACGGTGTTCCCGCCCCAACTCCACCAGTGGAAGGATTTCGAAGGCAGGTCCGTCGATCTCAACGACTATAGGGGCAAGGTGGTGATACTCAATTTCTGGGCCACCTGGTGCGGCCCATGCCGCTACGAGATCCCCGCACTGGTGCAGATACGCGAAGATTACGGTCCAGACGAGGTGGCAATTATCGGCGTCTCCCTCGACCAGGTGCCCGCCGACAAGGCGCAGCCGCTCTTGGGCAAGTTCGTCGAGCGCTTCGAGATCAATTACCCGATCCTTCACGACAGCCGTGCGGAGTTGATCAAGACCTACTACAAGCAGAACCTCAACACCGTCGCGGTGCCGATGACCTATGTCTTCGACCAGCAGGGCCGGCTTTTTCGCACGCACCGCGGCGTGCCTTCGATCAATGGCAAGCCCGATCCCCGCGGAGTTATCAGTGCCGAGATCGACGCCTTGCTCAAGCGCTCGTAGCGCGCCTTACACACAAAAAGAAGGGCTGGCCCACGACCGGGCCAGCCCTTCTTTTTGTGTGATCTGGACCTAGTAGTTGGAGTAGTATTCTTCGAGAATCTTTTTGCCGTGGCGCTTGACCAGCACTTCCTTGAACTTCTCGATTGAGTTGCCGGTGCGCAGGTGCTCGAGCATGACGCCGCGCGACATGACCATCAGCGTGCCGTTTTTGTAGTCGGGAAAACGGCTGAAGCTGTCGGCGGCCGGCTCGCCGGTGACGCAGCAGGTATCCTCGAGCTCGAGTTCGACCTGGGTGCCGGGATCAAACGAAAAATCATTGCTGCCGCCGTCGTCGCTGTCGTCTTCTTTTTTTGCTTTTCTGGGCCTCGCCATATGGCGCTCTCCTGAGCTGGATTTATTGGCTTTAGATAAGTTTTAATATAGGGACGGACCGCCAGGATGCAAGGTGCGGCAGCGCCTTGCATCCTGGCGGTTCAGTAGGGCAGGTCGTCGAAGCGCGAGAGCACGTCGGGGCCGTCGCGGGTGACGGCGACGGTGTGTTCGTACTGGGCTGAGAGCTTGCCATCGACGGTTACGGCGGTCCAGTTGTCGTCGAGCACTCGGGTGTCGGGCGCGCCCTCGTTGACCATAGGCTCGATGGTGAAGACCATGCCGGGCTGCAGGCGGCGGCCGGTGCCGGCGATGCCGTAGTGCAGCAGCTGCGGATCTTCGTGGAAGTTGCGGCCGATGCCGTGGCCGCAGTACTCGCGCACGATCGAGAAGCCGCGTTGCTCGACATAGGACTGGATGGCGTGGCCGATGTCGCCGAGGCGCTTGTCCGGCTCGCAGGTAGCGAGGCCTTCTTCGAGGCTCTGGCGGGTGGCGTCGAGCAGGCTCTGGGCTTGTGGCGAGATCTGGTCGGCGCTCATCGAGACGTTCATGTCGCCGTGGTAGCCGTCCTTTTTGACGGCGATATCGACGGCGAGAATATCGCCTGCTTTGACGACGCGCTCGCAGGGAATGCCGTGGACGACTTCTTCGTTGATGGAGATGCAGATGCTGCGGGGGAAGCCGCGGTAGCCAAGGGCGCTGGCTACTGCGTTTTGGCTGCGGATGTACTGGTCGGCGATCTGGTCGAGGTGGTAGGTGGTGACGCCGGGTTTGAGCTCTTCGGCGACGCGGAGCATGGCTTCCGCGGCGATGCGGCAGGAGGCGCGGATGCGGTCGATTTCGACTTGGGATTTTAAGTGTAGCATGGGGGATGAACATCGGGGATTGGTTGGGGTTTTGTCAAGGCGTTATACTACGTGCCAGGCCCTTGCCTTGCCCCGCCTGGAAAATACCCATCGTCGCACCCCCGCGCCCTGCGCTGCGGCGGGGGAAGTAGGAGAAGATGGCAACGTCGCGCGTATCAGTACTCTTGCCCGTTTATAATGCCGCGGAGACTCTGGAGGAGACGCTGGAGAGTATCGCGGGGCAGAGTTTTGGCGATTTTGAAGTGGTGGCGGTAGATGATGGGTCGGAGGATAGGAGTGGGGAGATACTCAGGGTGTGGGAGGGGAGGGACGGTAGATTTAGGGTTATTGGCGAGGTGCATCGGGGCATTGTCGCAGCGCCGAATAGGGGGTTGGAAGCGTGTGAGGGAGAATTTGTGGCGCGGATGGACGCCGATGACAAGATGCATCCAGAGCGCTTGGCCAAGCAGGTGGCATTGCTGGAGGGCGATGCGGGTTTGAGCGTGGTGTCTTGTTTGGTGGAGACCTTTCCGCGCCAGGAGGTGGGGGAGGGGATGTTGATTTACGAGCAGTGGCTGAATGGGTTGGTTGCGGAGGAGGAGATCTTGCGGGAGTTTTTTATCGAGAGCCCGATCGCCAATCCGTCGGCGATGGTGCGGCGGGAAGAATTGCTAGCACTGGGTGGCTATCAGGATCGGGGGTGGCCGGAGGATTACGATTTGTGGTTGCGCTACCGGGCGGCGGGCAAGCGTTTTGCCAAGGTGCCGGAGGTCTTGCATTACTGGCGCGAGCACCAAAGCAGGGCGACGCATACCAATAGCCGCTATTCGGTGGAGAATTTTCTGCGCGCCAAAGCGCACTATCTGTGCGCGGGGCCGCTCAAAGAGCGCGATGGGCTGATTGTTTGGGGGGCGGGCAAGACGGGGCGGCGGATCGCCAAGCACTTGCAGCGCGGCGGGTGTGCGCCGGAGGCATTTATCGATATTGCGCCCGGTAAGATCGGCGGCACGCTGCGGGGCAAACCCGTCGTCGGGCCGGATGATTTGCCGGGGTGGTGGGGGCGCTACGAGCGGCCGATCTTGCTGGTGGCGGTGGCGTCGCGGGGTGCCAGGCAATTGATCCGCGAGCACCTGGCGAGCGTGCAGTTGGCAGAGGGCGTCGATTATTTATGTGTGGCTTAAACGGAAAGGATACTCCATGGCTGTGCAATACTGTTTGAACGCTTCAACCATCCGCCCGGCGTCGCTGATGGAGAAAATCCGCATCGCCGGGCAGACCGGCTACAAGGCCATCGAGCTGTGGAATGACGATTTGACCGCACACGAGGAAAGCGGTGGCTCGCTCAAGGATGTCAAGCAGGCGCTGAGCGACCACGGGCTGGCGGTGCCGACGGTGATCGCGATGCACGGGTGGTTGGGGTCAGAGGGCGCAGCACACGCGCAGGCTTTGGAGGAGGCGCGGCGCAAGATGGAGCAGGCGCTGCAGGTGGGGGCGCAGTACGCGATTGCCAGCCCGCCGATGGAACCATTCGACTTGCGCCGGGGCGGTGCCGATTATCGCGAGCTATTGGAGATCGGCAAGGAGATCGGGGTGCGGCCGGCGATGGAGTATCTGGGCTTTATGAAGAGCGTCTACACCATCGAGCAGGCCTGGCAGATCGCGCAGGACGCCGACCATCCGGATTCGTGCATGATCATGGACCCATTCCACATCTTGCGCGGCGGCGGACCGATAGAGAGCATCGCGCTGATCCCCGCCGACAAAGTGGCGATCTGGCACTGGAACGATGCGCCGGGCTCCAAGCCCTTTTCAGAACAGAGCGACGCCGACCGGGTGATGCCGGGCGACGGGGTTGGGCCGCTCAAAGAGATTGAGCGCCTAGCACTGGCGCAGGGCTACGAGGGCTACGTGTCGCTGGAGTTGTTCAGCGAGGCCCTGTGGCAGCAGGATCCGACGGACGTCGCGCGGCTCGGCATGGAGAAGATGCAGGCGTATTTCGCCGCCTGATGGCAACTATTGAAGCAGCATTAGAGGGCTGGCAGCGACGCGGTGGGAAGCGCCCTTTCTTTATCGGTATGGGCGGGGGCAGTGCCGCGGGTAAGAGCACGCTGGCCGCGGTGTTGGCGGAGCGGTTGGCGCCTTTGCGGGTGGAGATGATCGGGCAGGATCGGTTTTTTAAACGGCCCGAAGATATGCCCAAGTACTATTCGGGTATCCATGGCGATTATCGTCCCGCCTACAACGAGCCGGATTCGTTCAAGCAGGAGGAGATGTTTGCGTATTGCCGCGGGGTGGCCGGCGGCGATGTGGTGATCTTGGAGGGGATTCTGGTGCTGTGGTTTGCCGAATTGCGCGAGTTGATGGACTTCAAGATCTACATCGAGGCCGACGCCGACGAGCGGATTATTCGGCGCATTCGGCGCAATATGAAAACGGTTGATGATTACGATCCTATCACCGAGTACTATCTCGAATCGGTGCGCGGGCAGCATCGAGAATACAACGCGCCGACCAGGGAATATGCCGACCTGATAGTACCGGGAGGGATGGCGCAGACAGAGGAGCGCGAGCGGATCGTAGACAATCTGTGCGCGACATTATTGGACATGGGGGATTGATGGATGGGTCTGTGGCAAAGGCTGATAGCGTGGATGATTCCCGACTTCTGGCGCGGACTGGTTCGAATACAAGCGGGCCACGAGCGTGGGCGTCTGACTGTCGGTCAGGATGCTCGCTGTCGCTTGCGATAAGTCCGCAGTTGCTCGTCGCTGAGCGTGCCTTTGCCCTTGCACTGTTCGCAGCGGGGGAAGAGGAAATTGCTGCCGTCGGGGGCTTCGAGCGGCTCGGGGTCGCAGCCGGTGCCCTGGCATTCGGGGCACTTGTGGGGGGCATTCATAGCAAATTCCCAGGATAGGGTCAAAGCCGCGTAAAAGTTACTTGAAAACGGCTTGCTCAGTCGAGTAATTTAAACCGTATTAACCGACGGGAAAAATGCTCGACAAAATCGAATTATACCAGGGTGACATAACCCGGCTCGCAGTAGACGCGATCGTCAACGCGGCCAACCGCTCGCTATTGGGCGGCGGCGGCGTGGACGGCGCGATCCACCGCGCGGCGGGGCCGGGCTTGCTCGACGAGTGCCAGACCCTGGGTGGCTGCGATACGGGCAGTGCCAAGATCACCAAAGGCTACCATCTGCCGGCGCGCCACGTGATCCACGCGGTGGGGCCGATCTACAGCGGCGCGGCGCAAGACCCCATTTTGCTGGCGGGTTGTTATCGCACGAGTTTGCACCTGGCTATGGCAAATGGTATCCAGAGTATTGCCTTCCCCGCGATCAGTTGCGGCATCTACGGCTATCCCGTCTCCAAGGCAGTAGAAGTCGCGCTCGACGCGACCTGCGAATTTCTCTCCGTACATGCAATACCCCGGCGCGTAATCTTCGCGTTGTTCTCCCCCGCACACCTCGCAGTCTACCAGCGCGCTGTGGCAGCCAGGCGCTAGACGTTTTTGGCTGCTGATGGAAATATACCGCGACGATCTGGCCCGGCCGCGATTCCGCCATTGTAGTAGATATGTAAGCCGGTGCTGCGCGAGCGCGCGCTCGACCTGATGCTAGATGCCTATAGTGCGTGGTGCCGCGAGCCGAATGCCGACAGTCGGCAACGGCTGCAGGTGGCATGTGCAGCGTATGGAGAATTTGATGGTGCTTTTGCTGCGAGGGCTTTGGCGCCGGAGGATATCAACTGAGCAGGTGGATAGTGGAGCGGAGCGGCCCGGCATATGATCCCGCCGGGCCGCTTATGCTTTTGGGCAGGGGGCTGGGGTCATAGCCCCAAAATCTCGCGCGTCTGTTGCGGCAGCGTGCGCCAATCCTCGATCAGATAGCGGTTGCCATCGACATCCTCGACGATGGCACGGCCCTGCGAGAGCATGCGCACATTGGTGCGGTAGCCGCGGATCTCGAGCTGGCGCCGTCCACTGGTGGTCTCGATCTCGCCGCGCAAAACGCCAAACTCCTCGTCGAGGCTATTGAAAGCGGTAATCACCGGGTGGAAGTAGACCTTGTCGAGTTCGTCGAGCAGCGCCTGCCTGCTGTTGGCGTCGAGTTGCTGTGGATCTTCCAGCAGGCCGATCTCGTCGCCATTGGCGGCGAAGACGCCGATATAGTGCGCGGCCTCCTCTAGCGGAAAGGCGCGGCGGACCTTGAGGTCGGTGTAATCTTGGCCATCGAGGGTCAAAATCAGGCTCCCGCGTTCGGAGCGGGAAAAGGACATCTGCGCGGGATCGAGCAGGAAGTCCTGGTAGGAATAACCGCGCGCCGTGCTCATAGTGCCCTCACTTTCGCCATCTCGGTCTGCATATCGACCAGGCGGCGGTAGACGCCGTCCTCCATGCTGAGCAATTCCTCGTGGGTGCCGACCTCGGCGATGCGGCCGCGCTCAAGCACCAGCAGCCGGTCGGCGTTTTTGAGCGTCGAGAGCCGGTGCGCGATGGCGAAGGTAGTGCGGCCGGCGACCAGCCTCTCGAGCGCTTCCTGTATTTCGAATTCGGTCTCTGTGTCGACCGAGGCGGTGGCCTCGTCGAGGATGAGAATGCGCGGGTTGCCGATAAGCGCGCGGGCGATTGAAATGCGCTGGCGCTCGCCGCCTGAGAGTCGGCCGCCGCGCTCGCCGACCTGGGTGTCGTAGCCGTCGGGAAAGTTCATGATGAACTTGTGGGCGTTGGCGGCGCGGGCGGCCTCGATGATTTCCTGGCGGGTGGCGTCGGGGTGGCCGTAGGCGATATTGCTGGCGATAGAGCCCTGGAATAGCAGCGGCTCCTGCAGTACTACGCCGATCTGGCCGCGCAGCACCTGTTGTTTGATCATGGTGACGGGATGGCCGTCGATGTGGATCTGGCCGTCGGTGGCATCGTAGAAGCGCGATATCAAATTGACCAGCGTCGACTTGCCGGCGCCGCTGGGTCCGACAATGCCAATCATCTCGCCGGGCGCGGTCTTGAAGTGGACGCGGTCGAGAATGCGCGCCGAGCCGTCGTAGGTGAAGCTGACGTTGCGGAATTCGATCTCGCCCTGCAAGGGGCCGGGGTCGATGGCAGCGGGGTCGTCCTGGACCTCGGGCTCGGTGTCGATGATCTCGAAGACGCGCTCGGCGGTGGTCGCCGCGCTCTCGAGCTGCTCGGTGAGGTTGCACAGCGAGCGCACCGGCGCGTAAAACATCATCATATAGGCGATAAAGGCCTGCAACTCGCCCAAAGTCAGCGCATCGTTGAGTACGCGATTGCCGCCGAACCACCACAGAATAATCGAGCCGACGGAGGTGATGAAGGCGATCGACGGAATGTAGTAAGAGCGCATCTTGAAGGCGGTCATGCGCGAGTCGCGCAAATCGATATTGCGCTCGTTAAAGCGGTCGAGTTCGCGGTTTTCCTGGGCGAAGGCCTTGACCACTTTGACGCCGGGAATGGTGTCGGCGAGCATGGCGTTGAGGGTGGAGATACGGCGCCAGATGCGGTGGAAGATCCAGTGGATGCGAGTGCGGTAGATGATGGTACCGATGACCATGAAGGGGATGGGTATCAGTGCCAGCAGCGCCAGTTCCCAGTTGATGTAGAACAGCATCGCGCAGATGCCGATGATGGTCAGCCCATCGATGACGATATCTTGGAAGCCAGAGGTAATAAAGCCGCGCATGCGCTCGGTGTCGCTGGTCACCCTGGTCATGATGCGGCCGGTGCTGAGATTGTTGTAGAACGTCAGTGATAGCAACTGCAGATGCTGGAAAATTTGCATCTGCAAGTCGTAGACGATGCGCTGGCCGAGCCAGCCGAGGGCGTACATGCGCACGCCGCTGATGAGACCGCGCAGAATGTAGACACCCAACAGGCCGAGGACGACCCAGAGTAGCAGCCGGGACTGGCTGGGTGTGCCCGAGGCGAAGCTGGTGTCGATCCAGTGGAGCAAGCGGGTGGTTGGCGGTGGCTCCCGCGCCGCTTTTTCGCTGGCCACCGCGACCGCGTTTTCTGCATCGACATTGATGGTCGGGACGATCACGTCGTCGATCAACGCCTGGTTGAGCAGCGGTGGTAGCAGGCCGATGACCGTCAGCGCGATGGTCAGGGTGAAGCCGAGCAGGGCCTTGGTCTTGTAGGGCTTGATATAAGAAAATAGCCGCCAGAAGGTCTCGGTCTGGCGCAGGCAGTTGGAGCAGATCTTGGTGCCCTTGCGGAAGGCGCGGCCGCAGGTGGGACAGTGCTCGACGATTGTTACGGGATCGGCCTGCGAGCCATCGTCCCTTTCCTCGTCTTCTTCCTCGACCAGGCCGGCGGCCTCAATGGCCTGGGGCACGCTGGAGAATTTGTAGTAGGCGCTCTGCGAGAAGCGCAATAGCTCGACGGTTTCGTCTGCGAGTTCGACGACGAGCGCGCCGCTGCCGACATAGTTGCGGGTCTGCACGCGCTGGACTTCGTCGAGGCCGATTTGCAGGGTTTCGGGCTTGTCGGAGCCGTTGGGGTGAAAGACGAGCAGGCGTTCGTCGGTGAGCGCGAACCAGGAGTCGCCGTACTGGCCGTCGGGGCGGATGTCGGCAGCGAGGAGGATGATGAGGAGTTCGCCGGGGGTGAGTTGGGCGCGGATGTGGGGTTCTAGGTGCTCGGGTATGGATTCGACTAGGTCCAAAATGGCCCTATCTACTGTGTAAACAGTGGGTTGTGCTGGTTGGAAAGTGGGGCGCCGGAGCGGGGGGTCGGGCGGGTATCTGCATAAATACGTGTTATATCTAAAGTAAGGAGTTTGGCAGAAATGGCAAATGGGGAGATATAGGGGTGGATAAGTGCAATAATTTTGTGCCTGATCTGCAAAAGGTGTCGAGGCAGATCTCCGAGCTCATTCTCGCTCCGCCGTCCTGCGAGGCACCCTCGGAGATCTTCCTCGATACTCCTGTTTGCCCGATGTTCTGGTTGTGTTGACATTACGACGTGGGAAAGAGAAAAGAGGGCATGATATGGCTATTACCAGAGAAGAGTTGAGAGAGCGGCTGGACGGCTTGCCGCGGCTGCAATTGGCGGCTTTGCCGACGCCGATGGAGAAGTTGGAGCGGTTGAGTGCGCATGTGGGGGGGCCGGATTTTTGGGTCAAGCGCGAAGATTTGACCGGGGTGGCGATGGGCGGGAATAAGATTCGGGAATTCGAGTTTCAGATTGCGCAGGCGGTGGAAAGGGGGTGCGACGTGCTGCTGCACGCGGCGGCGGCGCAGTCGAATCAGTCGCGGCAGACGGCGGCAGTGGCGGCGAAGCTGGGGCTCAAGGCGGTGATGGTGGGCCGCAGAGACGCACACGCGACGGACCAGGGGAATTTGCTGTTGACGCGCTTGTTCGGGGCGGAGGTGCATTTGCCAGAGGTAGAAGAGCAGAGCGCGGCAGTGGCGGCGCAGATAGAGGAACTCGTCAGGGCCGGGCACAAGCCCTTCAACACCAGCTCGGATGCGCGGGTTTTTCGCGCGGTGGCCTATGTCGATGGGGCGCTGGAGCTGGTGGCGCAGTGTGCGGATGCGGGGATCGAGCCGGATGCGATCTACCTGTGCTCGGGGGCCTATACCCACGTGGGGCTGGTGGTGGCGTTGCGGGCTCTGGGGATCGACTGGCGAGTCGTGGGGATCAGCCCTTCGCCGCGCGACGATGTCGCGGCGGCCGAGGGTCACGCCGATTTGGCCGCCGAATGCGCCGGGGTGTTGGGCCTCGAGCTGGCGCTGGCAGCGGGAGACTTCGAGAGTTATGCCGGTTTCGTCGGGCCGGACTACGGGGTGGTCACCGACGAGAGCCGCGCGGCGCTGGAGTTGTTGGCGCAGCAGGAGGGCTTGCTGCTCGACCCGTCGTATACCAGCAAGGCGATGGCGGGGATGCTATCGCACGTGCGCGACGGATGGTGGCAAAAGGGGCAGACGCTTATCTTTCTGCACACGGGCGGCACGCCCGCGCTCTTCGCCTACGCCGAGGACCTCGGTTATTAAATGAACCTGCCCGAACCCGACGAGAGCCGTTTCGCGCGGCGTTCAGCATTGGTCGCGCTTCTGCGCAAAGACCTGCGCGACGACCAGATCATCCACCACAGTGAGGACCTGGTTGCCTACGAGTGCGACGCGCTATCGGCCTATCGCCAGCGGCCGATGCTGGTGACCTTGCCCGACAATACCGCGCAGGTATCGGCGGTGCTGAAGGCCTGCTCGGCGCTGGATATCCCGATTGTGCCCTGGGGTGCAGGCACCGGGCTGTCGGGTGGGGCGCTGCCGCGGCCCGACGGCGTGGTGCTGAGTACTGCGCGGCTCAATCAAGTGCTCGATATCGATCTTGAAAATCGCACCGTGACCGTGCAGCCGGGCGTGACCAATAGGGGCGTAACCGATGCGGTCGAAGCGCACGGCTTCTACTACGCTCCCGATCCCTCGAGTCAGATCGCCTGTTCGATAGGCGGCAATATTGCCGAAAATTCGGGCGGCGTGCACTGCCTCAAATACGGCACCACCACCAACAACGTCCTGGGTCTGGAAGTGGTGCTGGCCGATGGCGAGGTGGTGCGGATCGGCGGCAAGGGCATGGACCAGGCCGGCTACGATTTGCTCGGACTGCTGACGGGCTCGGAGGGCCTGCTGGCGATTACCACCGAGGCCACGCTCAGGATCCTGCCCCGGCCCGAGGTGGCGCGGGCGATGATGGCGGTCTTCGATTCGGTCGAGGCGGCGGGCGCGGCAGTGGCCGAGATCATTGCCGCGGGGATGGTGCCGGCGGGGATGGAGATTATGGACCAGTTGTCGATCGAGGCGGTCGAGGGCTTTGTCGGCGCTGGCTATCCGCTGGGGGTGGCGGCGCTATTGCTAGTGGAGTTGGACGGGCCACGCAGCGAGGTCGAGCACCAGCTCGGGGTGTTGCAGGGTTTGTTGCAAGCGGCGGGCGCGACCGAGATCCGCCGTGCCGAGACCGAGGAGGAGCGGCTCAAGCTATGGGCGGGGCGCAAGGCGGCCTTTCCGGCGATGGGGCGGGTCAGTCCAGATTACTACTGCATGGACGGGACGATTCCGCGCGGCCAATTGCCGCACGTTTTGGGGCGTATCGGCGAGTTGTCGCAGAGCTACGGGTTGCGGGTGGCCAATGTCTTCCACGCCGGTGACGGCAATTTGCACCCGCTGGTGCTCTACGACAGCAATCGCGAGGGCGACCTGGAGAAAGCCGAGGCATTGGGCGCGGAGATTTTGAAGCTGTGCGTCGAGGTCGGCGGGGTGCTGAGTGGCGAACACGGGGTGGGTATTGAGAAGCGGGATTTGATGCCGTGCATGTTCGGAGACGAGGATCTGGACGCACAGGAGCGGATCAAGGCGGGTTTTGACGAGGGGCAGGTGTTGAATCCGGGGAAGGTGTATCCGGTGTTGCGGCGCTGTGTGGAGGGGGGGGCGATGCACGTGCACGGGGGAGAGGAGCAGTTTCCAGATCTGGAGCGGTTCTAGTGGAGCTCTGGTGATGCTGGTCGCTCCGAAACGCAAAGGTCGGAGGCGTGTTGATTCTCCAGGGGAATGGTACTTCAGATAGTGCCGCTTTTTACAAGAGTGCAGAGTTTGGGCAGTCGATCGCGCGTCGGCTGTTTTTTTGTGCTAGAACTGGAGCGAGATCCCGTGTTGGCGGCGAGGGGGGCGAGGCTGGTGATGCGGTTGTTGTCGAGGATCGCGTGGTCGAGGGTTGGGAGGGTGGCGAGGGCGGAGATGTCGCCGATCTGGTTGTCGTCGAGCTCGACGCGGAAGAGTTCGGCCTTATTGGCGAGGCCGCTGATATCGTCGATCTGGTTGTTGGCGGCCAGGACCCGGGTCAGGCCGTTGAGGCTGCGCAGCGGGGCGAGGCTGCGGATATTGTTCCCGCCCAGGGTCAATACCTGTAGCGAGGTGATATTGGCGAGCGGGCTCAGATCGCCAATCTGGTTGTTGGCGGCCTCGAGGAGGACCAGGCGGCGGTGCCCGGCGAGTGAGCTGAGGTTGGCCACCTGGTTGTTCTCCATCGACAGAATGGTCAACTCGCGCATCCCGGCGAGGGCGGAGATTTCGCTGACCTGATTGTTGCTGAAGGCCAGGTCGCGGATGTCGGTGAGGTTTTTCAGGGCCGAGATATCGGCAATCTGGTTGTTGTTTAGCTGCAGACTGCGCAAGCCGGTGAGGTCTTGTAGCGGCGTCAGGTCGTCGATCTGGTTGTTATGCAGCTGCAGCGATTCGAGTTCAATGAGATCGGCAAGCGGACTGAGGTCGGCGACCTGGTTGTCGTTGAGTGCGAGCTTGGTAAACGATTTGAGCCGGGCGAGGACGGTGATATCGGCGATCTGATTGCCGGCGACCTCCAGTTCGGTGAGCGGGTCAATGGCGCCTAAAGGATTGATGTCGGTGATCTCGTTGCGGTTGAGGTGCAGCGTCGTCAGCCGGCTCAGCGCGCCCAGGGGGACGACATCGCTAATCTGGTTCTTATTGAGTTTGAGCTCTTCAAGGGCGACGAGATTTTCGACGCCGCCGAGGTCTGAAATGGCGCGGTCGCGTGCGTCGAGCGTAGTCAGGTTGGCGACGTCGGACGGATAAAGCGCGCCGAGCGGCTTGGCGATGGCTTCGCGCACAGCGGCTTCGAATTGCGGATCGGCGAAGGTCAGCGGCTCGGGGCCCTCCGTGTCCGCTTCTTCTTCGACAGCGATGACGGCATCGGCGGCGTGCCCCGATCGCTCGGCTGTCGCGGTGCGGTGGGCGCGGCGGTGTAGCACGAAGACGCGGCGGCCTACCAGCGCGGGGAGTTGTGCGGCGATGGCGAGGTTGGAAAGTTGGTTGCCGCGCAGGTCGATGGTGTCGTTGACCTTGAGCGCGGGATTGGCCACCAGCGCCGCCAGGTCGCTCAGCCGAGTGTCGGCCAGGTCGAGGCTGTCGAGGGCGGGTAGAAATTGCAGCGGCGCCAGGTCGGCGATCTGGTTGTTGCGCAGGTGCAGGCTGATGAGTCGATCGAGGGCGGACAGCGGTGTGATATCGGCAATGGCGTTGGAGCTGAGGTCGAGCACGCGCAAGGCGGACAGGGCTTCGATGCCGGCGAGCGTTTCGATGGCGCGGCCCGAAGCGTCAAGGCGGGTCAGGTCGGCGATATCGGTGCGGTGGAGCGCGCCGTACGGCCTGGCGATGGCGTCGCGCACGGCGGCTTCGAGCCCGGGGTCGGCAAAGGAAAGCGAGGCCGTGCGCGCGGTGCGGGCGGTCTGGCGCACGCGCACCGGTACGGTGGCGATGGCGTCGATGGCGGCCCCGCGGGTGAGCAGGGCACCGTGCAGGGTCCAATCGCCCGGCGGCAGGGCCAGCAGGTAGCGGCGCTCAAAGCTCAGTCCCTCGCTTTTGAGGATCTCGACCGGCCGGCCGGCGCGTTCGAGGGTTTCCGCGGTCTCTATATCGGCGGCGGTCCAGAAAAGTACGTCGAAGCGGAAGCGGTTGGCGCGCAATCGAACCTCGCAGCGGCCGTCGGCGGTGGTGGCCACCGCGAAGTTGGTGATGGCCGGGGCGTCGGGTGCGCGATAGCCGACATCGATAGCGGGGTGTAGCTGGAAGCGCTTGAGGTCGGCGAGGGCGCGGTACTGCGTCCCGAAATGCCAGGCGAAGACCAGTACCCGTGAGGTCGCGGCGCCGACCTGATACCCAAAGGCCACGTAGCGCATGCCCTCGGTTGTGGGCGCCGCGATGTCGAGGGTGTGGAAATCGCCCTGGGTCTGGTGGTCGATGGCGGCAGCCCGGTATCGCCGATCGAGGTCGGCCAGGTTGGCGGGGCGCTGCGGCAGCACGAAGGCGAAGGGGTCGAGGAGGCCGGGAGCGGTGAAATAGAGGCGAATGGCGCCCGGCGTTTCGCCGTGGGCGATATGCAGATCGGCGAGCGGCGGGCCTTGCGGATTCAAGACCAGGAAGGGCCCCTGACGAGTCTGACCGAAATGCTCCTGGATCTCCAGGAGGTCCAGCATGTCGACCATGCCATTGGCGTTGAAGTCGAAATGCGCATCCTCGCTGTCGAGCAGGTCGGCGGCGAAGAAGCAGTCGCTGAGGTCGATATCGCCGTCCTGGTCGCCGTCGCCGGGCAGGTCGAGGGCGCGGAAGCGATTGAGCACCTGGGGTTCGTAGATGCGGTAGAGCCCGCCGTATTGCGTCCACAGCACGGAGCGGGTGCTGTGGGCCGCGTCGAGGGGCGGGGCTTCCTGGGCCTGGCTGGCAGTACAGAGCAGATAGGCCAGCAGCGGGAGGATGTATTTCGCACGCGAGGGAGCCATGGTGCAATATCCCGTTCCCGAATTGGAGTTGCCGACATGCGGTTGGGTGGACGAGTCGGCAACCAAATAAGAAACACGCGCATCAAGAGGATCAATACACAATATATGTTGGCAATGGTTGGAATGGAAATCTTTTATTAACAATAACTTGTCTGTGTAAGTAAATATTTATCTATTTTCGATTGAGGCCCTATGTATCGCCTATTTTTTTCCCGGCCAATGCCCACTTCAAGTGCGGACAACTTGAGCGATGATCGCGGGCTATCTACTTTAAAATGCCTTGTA
>PBOD01000015.1 GCA_002724215.1 Gemmatimonadota bacterium
AGATATGATCGCGCCCGATCGTCCAGTGATCTTGTAGTATCATGCGGATCGGTTAGGCGCGGCCAAGAGGAAGTGTTGTTGCCGATCCGCTCGGAAAACAAGCCCAAGGCGGCTAGATCCAACAATTGATTGCCGGTAGGGCTGTCGCGATTAAGCTGACGCGTGTTGACACCCAATACCGATCCGGCCGTCCGGCGGTGGCAGACTTGGCAATCATTGGGGCCGGGATAAAAATATGGTAATTCAACGATTCCGTCGACCGTAGTTTCGTCAATGATATAGAAAGTTTCTTCTAAAGCTTCGGGCACCAGCACCGCGTCTTTGCCGTATTCATCCCATCGGTAGCCGAACCCCTGCCAACCGCCTTCGTTCTCGGCCTTAATGAGAATTCTCGTCTCGACGGGGATCCGTGAGGCAGGGTCACCGCGAATTAAGTCGAGATAGAAATTCTTTATCAATACGGAATTGTCTGGAAAAGTCCAGTTGCCGTGTGCGGAGAACCCGACCTGCAATTTGTTGGGTAGCGCGATATAGCGTTCTTTGATCGCACCGTTTGACCAAAACGGTGTATTTANAGTNTAAGGCACAATTCCATGGGCGAAGTTCCGCGTAGNGATATNTTCGTAGAGTCCCGTTTGTGAGAGTTGTCGAGGCATACCATGCTGGCGGAAATACTCCAGAAAAGCGGTCAAGCCGGAGCGCTCGCGGGTGTNGAATTCGGAATGCGTNGAGGCAATCAGAGGAAGGGGCACGAAGANGGNGACTAACCAGATCAGCATCATNATTTGGTGATCAACTTCCGTAACACCGGAAAAAAATTTCTATTTCAATAATAAGGCTACAGATGTTGAGTGCAAGTGGGTCTGTTCGCCTTGCCAGTCACCGTGAACCTGCTGAAAGGTTGATAACGGGGAATCTGGCAGTAAANTAAGGGCCGATGGTGAATTTTGCACCCTTTCCAACGCGTGCTTCATNGCCCCTGACATATTTGACCCGAGCCTGGCTGTTGTGTATTAATTGAGTATGGCTCTACGAAACCCGATTGTACCGATTGCACTTCAGAAGGGCTTGCTTGGGCTCATCTTGCTGGTCGTAGTTCCATTGCAGGCACAGGTGGAGACNCTAGTGATCGGCCGGAGTGGCATTCCTTGGACGGATTTGGCGGAAACNTCCGTTGCATTAGAAACTGCCACNGTTCCGGGGGCAATCCAGGTTCAGAGGTTGCGGCAGGATCAGAATGTATTGCTTGGCGTGCGCAACGAGAACAATCAGCCAACCGACATTTTNGGTAGGGCGTGGTCCCTGGAAAAGGTTCCCAAGGGAGACCAACGGTTGGGGCGAAATCCCCGGTATTGGAATGGCATTCTCGGAGCCATTCGGAAAGGACCCCAGCAACTAATCGACGGCGACCAGAATACCGTTATAAAAGTTATAAACGTCTTCCGCGGTGCTGTTGGCGGGAATATGCTATACACCTTTGACTTCGGGGTCCCCACGCCGATAAATCGGGTGGTNTTTTATCCGCCTGACAATGGGATAGACGAGGAGGGGGGATTGCGTAAGCAGCGCTTTCCACGCGGTTACGAAGTGTCTGCGCAATTGGAGCCGACCGATTGGCTGTTGCTGGGATCGGAGGATGGCTACCATACGCTTGAGCGCGTGCTCTCACGCACTTTCTTTAATATAAATCGCATTGTTGATGTTCGTTTTCCTACAGAGATTCTCCGGTTTCTGCGCCTGAGCTTCAATGTCATCGATCAGAAGTATCTACTTGGCGAAATCGAGATGTATGGCGAGGGCTTTCTGCAGGAGGCGCTCTACCGCACCGTGGTCATTGAACTGGACAAGCCAGCCAATTTCGGTAGGCTATTCTGGAAATTTTCTCGATTTCGTCAAGCCGATAGCGATCCAGTTCCGATTGCGGATCCTGATGCACCGGTTGAACTTGTGCTCGAAACCCGTACCGGGCGTGATGATTCGCCGCTGAAGTATTTTNTGCTTAATGAATTTGATGCAGAAGAAGAGGTTGATCCCGAAACGTACAGGCTCGCTCCCGAGTCATCGATACGCCTCGGTCCGCGAGTGGGAGATCGCGCGTCGATTGTCGATGATCTGGACAACTGGAGCCCTTGGTCTACTCCNTACAGCGAGTCCGGGCAGACCGCTCGATCTCCTGATGGTCGAAATTTTCTTCAATTACAGTTCAAAGTGCTCGCTGAGGACTTTAATGTCTTCGGCCGGCTTGATTCTATCGCAGTGGAGTATTCACCGCTATTGGTGGAGAGACTGATCGGAGAAGTTGGCGTNGAGGGGGCGCCGGCTCACGCGGGAGCAGTTGAGGTGCCAGTGGGCGTGGANACTGGCTTTGTCTACTCTCTGCGAGCCGAGTTCGGACCCGATGGACGCAGAGGCTTTGACGCGCTGCGTCTCAAGTCGGATGCAAATGTGCGTTTCGTAGGGTTAGCCCAGGGCGAGCAGCGGGAGGTAATCGTGCCNGACAGCATAAAGAAATCGCATGGCGAGCTANCGGTGTTTTTTCCTTCTGCAAGGATCGCTATGGATGAGGGATCTGCACATCTNCATTTGGCGTTCAGGGCGACCTTGCTAAGTTTCAGCAGTACTTTCAGGGCTGAGGTATTCGAAATCGACGGTCCGAACCTGANACAGAAAGCAGATCCCGGTGATGCCGTCCCGGAGATTGGGACTGACGATGTCCAGATTTTTGCTACTGATCGACAAATCGACCTGCTNTCTTCGTTTTATTTGTCGTCTTCCGTTATAACGCCTAACGGTGATAATCGGAATGACATGATCCGCCTCGATTTGAAACTGCTCGGTGTCGAGAATGTAGCTACTGCGATAGAGGTCTTCGATATGTCCGGGGTACGAGTCCGAACGATAGTTGATGGTACGCGAAGCAAGGGGCTGTCATCCGAATTTTGGGACGGTCGTGATGATCGCGGGCGTCTGGTGACTCCCGGTCTGTATCTGATCCGCGTTCGAGTCGAGACTGATGGCGGTAGAGTCAGCGCATTACGCACGGTGGCCGTGGCCTATTGAATTGCACATGTCGAACTCTCAATCACACCAACCGCTGATTTATTTCCTCACACTCCTGTTGTGCAGCCACACCCCGACTGTCGCTGGCACATTGGTCTTTGATTCACGTCAAGATTGGGTCAAATGGACTTTCCCAACGGGTCTTCTAGCGATCGATGATGGAGTGCGGCCTAGAAGCATCAACGGCAATGTGAATGCAGCTCTGAATGCCCATTCATTTATCTACAAGAATGCCAAAGGAATGGCTGTTCGCGGCGGGGTGCGCAACGCTGGAAGCAACCCCACGGATGCTGAATTAGCCATAGATGGAGATCCTCGCACCTGGTGGCAACCCGACCCTAGCGACTCGCTGGGGCGCTGGAAATTCGAACTTGATTTGGGCAGGCTGGTGCAGGCGACCAAAATCCGCCTTGTATTCCCGGACGAGGACGGCGCACGCCCATTGCGACAGTTTCGAATTTTCGCCAGCGAAGGCGCTCGTCAGGTCATTGGCAAGGATTTGGTGCTTTTCGATCGAGTCGGGGGCACGACTCGGCCCAATTACGATACCGTTCGCGAATACGAACTGCGTACTATTGAACCGGGCAACGCTAAAGGCGAGTATCTGGCGACAGTAGAAAACGATACGCTGAATTACATTCCCGTGCAATATGTGCGCATCGTCGCTGACGAGCGGAATCACGGTGCGGCAATCGCCGAGATCGAAGTCGAGACGCTAGGTGAAAACATCGCGCTCGACACCTTCGAGCGTGGCGGTAGTTTGCGGGCAGGCAACAATGTGCAAAACATTTTTGCCATCGCTGATGGAAGTGCCACGACTTGGTGGTCTCTTAACGGGTTGCCGGTTGATTGGCGTGACAGCGGCATGTGGTACGAATGGGACCTTGGAGCGACCTTTTGGCTCGATCGGTTGACCGTTTTCGAACCTCCTTTCGCATTCGCGACAACCGGTTTCAGCAATTCCCAACAAATTATGTTTGAGATCGCCACGTCGGACGGCACGCCGGTGCCGATAGCAGACGACCGAAACATACAAAGTCCTTTCGATTACGAAATACTGAGTTTAATCGACAATGTGGAGTCAGGGGGACGCGGCCGAACCCGCAATTTTGATTTGCGTTTTCCACCGCGAAAGGTGCGCTATCTCTTCTATCATCACCAGGCTCCTGAGCGCGGCGTGTGGCGATTCGTGTTTCATATGATAGAGGTTTTCCTCTATGGAGCCGGATTTCCGGCAGAGGTGGTTATGGTGTCGCCTTTCATTGACATGGGGGGCGCGAGTAGTCTGCGCCGTATACATTGGCAGGCTATCACTGATGTGGATACCCGCGTCGAAATCCGGACCCGCACGGGAGACACGGTTGAAGAAGAGATTTTCTACTACCGTAAGAACGGCGAAGAAATCAGTGAAAAAAACTGGAAGCGACTGCCGGCCAGCCAGAAACTTGAACCGGTATCTGTCACCAGGCCGAGTAATGATTGGAGCACATGGAGTTCGGCGTATGAAGAATCTGGTCAAGTATTTGCATCGCCATCGCCGCGCCAATTTGTGCAGATAGAGGCTAAGCTTACCACAGACAATCCCGATATCGCACCGGTCTTGCACTCGATCTCGTTGGATTTCGATGATCCACTTGTTTCAAGAGGTGTATTTGCCGCGATCACCCCGCGCGAGGCTGGTCTTGACTCCGTAACGCACTTTGCCCTTAAACTGGAAAATCGGGCGATTCTCGGCGATCGGGGATTTAATCGGTTTATGGTTCGTTTGCCAGGAGAGCTTGAAGGTGAAGTTGCCGTAAAAGTGGCCGCAGAGGAGATCGTGCCACAGTCCATTTTCATCTCGGGTGATACTCTGACGATAGACGTGCCACGCCGGATCCAAAGTGAAACTCTAGAGATTGTATTTCCTCTTCGTTTACAACGCAATGCTGCCGTGTTTGATGGTTGGATCAGTTTGCGTGAAGAGTTCGATGTCCGACAAGGTATTCGTCCCGCACAACCAGCGGCGCTCACTGTTTTCGTGCCCGAGATCTCAGGGGTTCAAGAGTTAATTCGACGGTTTGATCTAAGCACCACGGTCCTTACACCGAATGGTGATGGAGTCAACGATCGCCTGGAATTGGATCTGCTGGTAGTAAAATCGCAAGTTGCACCGATCGTTGGTGTATACGCGTTGGATGGCAGGCTGATTGCAGAGGTACAAGTTCTTTCCGGGGGTTATGTCTGGAATGGCACGGATCGTTCTGGGCGCGTAGTGCCACCGGGGGTGTACGTGCTCAATTTGCGCGTAGATACTGACGCCGGCACAGAGCGACGCCAGAAAGTCATCAGCGTAGCGTTTTAAAGAGCTTGCGTTGGTGCGGTACCGTCGGTTTGTCTTTCGTGCGTTTCGGCGGGCTGCGGCAGCAACGTAGGCGCCTCCTAAACCGCATTCGGTCAAGCGAAGAATGACGCGGTTTGACATCAGTGTCGCCGGGAAATGAATCTCGTTATATNTAACCAGCAACTGGTAGACGATGAGGTCATTCGGGCAACCCCCTTTCCTTGTGCCACAGNNGAAAAGAAAGATATACACGGCTGGTTGAGGATCAGATTGNGCGTGCAAGAGATCTTCTCCGGTCCAATGAAGCTAAGGCACATACNGACCGACACTGAGATGAGGCNGCTAATCGGCCCTTGCGGTCTTTAGAGCAGAGGATTCNCAGGTGTCCAACGAGGCCTTGACAATTTTTGCGATATTTAGGGCGNTTAAGAGTATGNNNAATTTATCNCTTCCACATATCCTCCGCACTCCTCCAATCATTTGTTCGCGTCGATGTGGACGAAACNAAATATGNCATTGATACGCGCTTTNGTTTGTGGGAGGGTAATGGCGAAACAAATGCGCTACAGTTTGTACCTAAGCGGAATACTCGTCCTGAGTTTCGTCAATGATGCCCGAACTGCCGAGCACTCGATCGCCCGGCGGTGGAATGAAGCATTGCTCGCCGCGGTTCGTAAAGACTTTGCGCGCCCAACCGTTCACGCCCGCAACCTGTTCCATGCCAGTATCGCCTTATATGATCTTTGGGCCATATTCGACGAAAAGGCAGAGACTTATTTGCTAGGGAAAACCGTCGGTGGTTTCAATTGCGGGTTTGACGGGATATCAGTCCCCGACGATTTAGATCAAGCATACACCGAGGCGATGAGCTACGCCGCCTACAATCTGTTGGTAGGCCGATTTTCTGAATCCCCAGGGATCGGTGTATCTCTTGCGCGTTTCGATGCGCTGATGGATAGCCTCGGACTCGACACCACTTTTCAATCTGTCGACTACTCAAGTGGGTCCCCGGCAGCACTTGGGAACCACATGGCACGGTGCGTCATCGACTTCGGCTTGCAAGATGGTGCCAATGAGCGCCAACGATATCAGAACCGATTCTATACATCATTTAATCCGGCGCTCATAGCAACAACACCTGGCAACCCGAAAATTATAGACCCGAATTTCTGGCAACCGCTGGCATTTGCAGATGGTAATTTTGTAGATCAAAGCGGCAATGCGCTACCTGGCGAAGCGCTGCCATTCCTAGGAGCAGAATGGGGGAAGGTCGTTCCGTTCGCATTGTCTCGAGATGATTTGACAATACACGAGCGGGGAGGTTACGAGTACTGGGGATACCACGATCCGGGTCCGCCGCCACACTTAGACACCGGTCGGGCCGGGGCTCAGGCTCGACACCGTTATCGGTCGAGTTATCGTGAGGCTTCCGAGGAGTTCAAGTGGGGTTTTGCCTTAGTATCTGTCTGGTCTGCGCATCTCGACCCGAGTGACGGAATCGTGTGGGATATCTCTCCTGCATCCCTCGGAAATTCCGGTGCCCTGCCCGGATCTTTTGAGGAGTATCGCGACTTCTACAAGCTATTCGAGGGCGGCGACACAGGTGCGGGATACGAGGTCAATCCACATACGGGCCAGCCCTATGTCGCACAAATCGTGCCGCGTGCCGATTACGCACGCGTCTTGGCGGAGTTCTGGGCCGACGGTCCCGACTCTGAGACCCCTCCGGGCCATTGGTTCTCTATTCTCAACTACGTCAGCGACCATCCGTTGTCGACCAAGCGTTTCAGAGGCGCGGGTGCCCGACTAGATGCTATTGAATGGGATGTGAAGGCTTATTTTGCGCTGGGCGGCGCCGTGCACGATGCGGCTATTGCAGCATGGGGTCTTAAGGGATGGTATGATTATGTGCGGCCGATATCCGCTATTCGCTGGATGGCCGATGCTGGTCAGAGTTCCGATCCCGAACGGCCCCGTTTTCATCAAGCGGGACTTCCGTTGATAGACGGGTATATTGAGTTGGTTGACCACGATGATGTTCTTGCCGGGGAGGACGCCGAACACGTCGGCAAAGTAAAGCTTTACGCGTGGCGAGGGCCGGGCGAGATCGTCAATCCGGCGTCCGATGTGGCGGGGGTGGGATGGATACTTGCTGAGAACTGGTGGCCCTATCAACGTCCAAATTTTATCACGCCCCCATTCGCCGGTTATGTCTCGGGGCATTCGACTTTTTCACGGGCTGCGGCCGAGGTGATGGGGCTTCTCACCGGAGATGAGTTTTTTCCCGGCGGATTAGGCGAATTCAGCGCCGCAAAAAAAGACTTTTTAGTTTTCGAAGCGGGGCCGAGCGTTGACTTGACTCTGCAATGGGCGACCTATCGCGATGCCGCTGACCAGACGAGTCTGTCGAGAATATGGGGGGGAATTCATCCCCCCGCCGACGACATACCCGGTCGGATCATCGGCGAGCGGGTCGGGATTGATGCGTTTCGCCTAGCCGAAGGCTACTTCGGCAGTCCTGACACCGCAGTAAGGATATCACGCGTGGGAGAACTGCCCGAGAATTTTGAATTGGAGCAGAATGCTCCCAACCCGTTTAATAGCAGCACGTCCATTAGCTTCTCGCTGCCGCATTCTGCTCTAACCGAATTGACGATCTTTAATACTCTTTCGCAAAGGGTCGTCACACTGCTCGAGGGGGTCAGGCATCCCGGTACGTATGTCCTGACTTGGGATGGCCGCAATCACACTGGCGAACTCCTGCCTACCGGGGTGTACTTTAGCCGTCTGCGTTTCGGCGATCGCATTCAGACGCGAAAGCTACTGCTCTTACGCTAATCCGTTTTGGCGTGCGAGCCTCCGATGATAGTCAAATAACTGCGGCCAGCAGCGAGGGGCTAATTGGCACGATGGGCGGACGACGCTGCGTGATAAAAGTTGTGCTATGATTGGAATTGAAGTCCTGTGATCACAAGACGACAGAATGAATTAGAAAGTCTTAGTATATTGACTCAGGCTACAAGGCACTATGTAACGTGTTGCACCAAACGGGTCAGGCGNGCAGCAGCGAGCCGAAAAGCGTATGCGATGTGGTGCGGTCNACCGCGATGCGGACNATTTCATTGGCNGCCGTCTCCTCCTCGAATATGACCGTCTTGCCCTGGCGGGTGCGGCCGTAATAGCGCGGTTTGCCGTCTTCGGCNGGGCGTTTGGATGGCCCTTCGACCAGTGCTTCGACGTTCTGNCCGACCCACTTTTGGTTGAGCTCGCGCGAGATGCCTTCCTGCAACTTGATGACCTGTTGCAGGCGCTNGCCCTTGATTTCTTCGGGGATGTCNTCGGGCATCTTNTTGGCGGCGTGGGTGCCTTCGCGCTCGGAGTATTTGAACATAAANGCCGAGTCGTAGCGGATTTCCTCCATCAGCTCGTAGGTCTGGCGGAAGTCGTCCTCGGTCTCGCCGCAAAAACCAGTNATAATATCGGTGGTCAGCGCCAGATNGGGGATGGCCGTGCGGAGTTTNCGCACCAATTCGCGGTACTCCTCGATGGNATANCCGCGCTGCATGGCCTCCAATTGGGCGTTGGAGCCGCTCTGGACGGGCAGGTGCAGAGCAGGGCAGACCTCGTCTACTTCAGCCATCGCGGTGATGACCCGGTCGGTGAAATCGACGGGATAGGGCGAGGTGAAACGCACCCGCTCAATGCCAGTGACAGCGCTGACGCCGCGCAACAAATCGGCGAAGTCCGTGTCGNCCTCGCGNTAGGAATTGACCGTCTGACCGAGCAGGGTAACCTCTTTGAAGCCCTCCGCTGCGAGGCGCTCGACCTGGCGGACGATTTCGTCGGCGGCGATGCTGCGCTCGCGCCCGCGCACGTAGGGGACGATGCAGAAGGTGCAGAACTTGTCGCAACCGCGGATAATCGTCACCCAGGCGTTGGTGCCGGTTTTGCGCACCGGATCGACGCCGATATAATTCTCCGAGCGGTCGAGCCGCACGTCGAGCAGCGCGTCGTTACTCGATTGCGCCAAAATTTCGGGCAGGCGGCGGTAGGCNTCGGGGCCCATGACCAGGTCGACGAAGGGCGCGCGGGCCGGCAGGGTTTTGCTCAGGTGCTGGGCCATGCAGCCGAGNACGCCCAGCGTGAGATTGGGNCGGTGGGCGCGTAGGCCATTGAGCTGACTGACTCGGCCGATAACTCGTTCTTCGGCGTGCTCGCGCACCGCGCAGGTGTTGAGCAGGATGATATCGGCCTCTTCGGCGGTGGNGGTGATTTCGAAGCCCGAATCGTTGAGGATGCTGGCGACCAGTTCGCTATCGGCGACATTCATCTGGCAGCCATAGGTCTCGATATAGACGCTGCGGCTCGTCGCCTGGCGGCCGGGTCGCGATTCGGCAGGGCGGTACTCGACCTGTTCTAAAATCGGCAGGTTCATACGCGGGCTCCGAATACGAAATCTTCACGGGCCTTGTCGACCGCGATACTGGCGACATCATTGGCCCGGNCNGTGCCGGTGAACANNGTCTTTATGTAGTTGTCGCTCAAGCCGACCTGTAGGCCGGTGGCCGGGTCCTGTCGGCCCTCGCANAGCACTTCGAGCCGNTGCCCGANGAAGCGCTGGTGGAAGGCCAGGCGCTTTTCTTCGCCGAGGGNGATCAAATCTCCTGCNCGGNCCTTCTTGGTGGCNTTTTNCTGGTGTGCGTCGAGACGTTCGGCGGGGGTGCCCTCGCGCAGCGAGTAGGAGAAGACGTGCAGATACGTCATGGGTAGATCCGCCAGCAGATCGCGGGTCTGCACGAAGTGGGCGTCGGTCTCGCCGGGGAAGCCGACCATCACGTCGGCGCCGATGGCGCAATCGGGGATCTGCGTGGCGATGCGCTCGATGCGCTCGGCATAGTAGGCGCGGGTGTAGCGGCGACCCATGCGCTTGAGTATGTGGTCATCGCCGCTCTGCAGGGGCACGTGGAAGTGGCGGCAGATCTTGGTCGAGGCGGCGGCGAAGTCGATCAGCGCATCGCTGAGATAGCCCGGCTCGATCGAATTGAGGCGAATGCGGTCGAGGCCGTCGACCCCCTCCAGTTGGGCGAGCAAATCAACTAAAGCATCTCTATCGTCGTAGTCGTAGCCATAGCTACCGGTGTGGACGCCGGTCAGGGCCAGTTCGCGATAGCCGGCGGCGACCATTTGCCGCGCCTGCGCGATGATGTCAGCGGCTGGGCGGCTGGCGCTGTGGCCGCGCACGGAGGGGATGATGCAATAGGTGCAGTGCTCGTCGCAGCCGTCCTGAATCTGCAGCGTGCCACGGGTGCGACCCTGCGCAACAGCGCCGTCGATGGCGAGAAATTGCTCGGTGCGGGGGCGCGCGGATGGGGCGAAATCTGCTACGGCCGCCCCTTGCAAATGCGATTCCAGCATGGCGATCAGCTGGCCCTTCTGGCCATTGCCGACGACGAGATCGGCGCCGGCTTCGTCCAACTCATTGGGGCGCCGCTGGGCATAACAGCCGGTGGCGACTACGGTGGCATCCGGATTGCGGCGGCGGGCACGGCGCACGGCTTTGCGCGAGTCGGAATCACCGGAGCCGGTGACCGTGCAGGTGTTGACGACGTAGATATCGGCCTCGCTGGCGAAGGGCACGATATGGTAACCGCGGTGATCTAGGCCGTGGGCGAGAGCTTCGACCTCGTAGCTATTGAGCTTGCAGCCCACGTTTTGCAGGGCCACGCGCAGCGTCGTATCGGTGGTAGGAGCGCCCATAGTCTGCAGTTGAAATAGGGATAGAACAGCTTTAAAATTTAAAGATGTGCTCTCGATTCGGCAATGGCGGCTCAGGCGGGCTCCAATTGCGCGTAGGCGACGGCGACCCGCTTGACTTGCGCGGCGAATTTGATCGATAGTTTCATTTTCTCACCATGGCCTTCGCGCTCGATGATCTGGCCGCGGCCCCATTGCTGGTGCCGTACCCATTGGCCGACAGCCAAAAAATCGTCCTGCTCGACGAAGTCGCCAAAATCTGTGGTGGTCTGGGCGGCCTGCGAACCTTCGTCCCATTCGTAGTGGACGCCCTGGGGTGCTGGTTTTTTTTTGCGCTTGGCCGGGGGCGGGCCAACGCGCTGGCGCGAGCGGGCGAAGCCGCGGTCGATCTCGTAGCTGGTCTCAATGAGGTCGGCGGGGACTTCATTCAAAAAGCGCGAGGGCTCGGTTTCGATCATCGAGCCGTAGGCGTAGCGGCGCAGCGCGTAGGTCAGGCTGAGTCTTTCGCGCGCTCTGGTCATGCCGACATAGCACAGCCGGCGCTCCTCCTCGATGGCCTGGGGGTTGATTCGGCTCTCCTCGACGGCGCGCGCGGTAGGGAAGAGATTTTCCTCCATGCCGCAGACGAAGACCAGCGGGAACTCCAGCCCTTTGGCGCTGTGCAGGGTCATCAGGGTGATGGCGTGGCCGTTTTCGCCCTTTTCATCGGCCGAAGTCATCAGCGACTTTTCCTCGAGATAGGCTTCGAGGCTGGGCTCTTCGCGCTCGTCGAAGTATTCGGTCATCTCCGCCAGCAATTGGTCGATATTCTGCTCGCGCGCCTCGGCCTCGGGCGTGTTCTCGTCGTGGAGCATCTGGCGGTAGCCGCTCTTGGCGACGACCTCGTTACCCAATTCGGGTAAATTCATCTCCTCCTTGGCAGCTATGAGCCCCTTCAATATCGCCGCGAAATCCGCCAGGCTCTTCTGGGCCCGACCGCCGAGATTGGGTACCTCGTCGAGGTGGTCGAGCGCGGCGTAGAGGCTCAAGGAGCGTTCCTGGGCGAAGATTTGCAGGCGCTCTAAAGAAGTGTCGCCGATGCCGCGGCGGGGGGTGTTGACGATGCGGCGCAGGGTGATATCGTCGACGGGATTGACCAGCACTCGCAAATAGGACAGCAGGTCTTTTATTTCCTTGCGATCGTAGAAGCGGATGCCGCCGACGATGATATAGGGCAGGCCCGAGCGCTGTAGCTCCTCTTCGAGCGGCCGCGATTGGGCGTTGGTGCGGTAGAGGATGGCGGCGTCGCCAAGGCCATAGGGGCCGACGCCGGTCTGGCGGCGGATCTGCTCGACGATGTGGCGCGCCTCGCGCCGGTCGGTGTCGCATTCGACCACCGCCACCGGATCGCCATCCGGCCCCTCGGTCCACAATTTCTTGCCCTTGCGGTCCTGATTGTGATCGATCACCGCGTTGGCAGCGGCGAGAATGCGCGCGGTCGAGCGGTAGTTTTGCTCCAAGCGCACGGTTTGGGCGTCGGGATAATCGCGCTCGAAATCGAGGATATTGCGGATATCGGCGCCGCGGAACTGGTAGATCGACTGGTCGTCGTCACCGACGACGCAGATGTTGCGGTGGTGCGCCGACAACTGTCGGCACAGCAGGTACTGCGGCTTGTTGGTGTCCTGGTATTCGTCGACGAGCAGGTGTTCGAAGCGCTCCTGATACTTTTGAAGAACTTCCGGGTGGCGGTCCAATTGCCGCACGACTTCAATCAGTAAGTCGTCGAAGTCGAAGGCGTTGTTGCGGCGCAGTTCGGTTTCGTAGGCGGTGTAAAGATCGGCCACCTGGCGGCGGCCGGGATTGTCGCCGGCTTGGCGCGAAAATTCCAGCGGGTCGAGCATGGCGTTTTTGGCCTGGCTGATCTGGCCGATGAGGCTGCGCGGGGAGAGATCGCGTTCGTCGATATTGTGGGCTTCGAGGATGCGGCGCACTGTGGCGCGGCGGTCGTCTTCGTCGTAAATCGAGAAGTTGGCGTCGAGGCCGAAGGCCTCCGATTCGTAGCGCAATAGGCGCACGCAGATCGAGTGGAAAGTGCCGACCCAGATATCAGAGGCGGTGGGGCCGACCAGGTTTTCGATGCGTTCGCGCATCTCGCCGGCGGCCTTGTTGGTGAAAGTGACGGCCAGAATGCGCCAGGGGGCGATGCCGACTTCGTTGACGAGCGCGGCGATGCGATAGGTCAGTACGCGAGTCTTGCCCGAGCCGGCGCCAGCCAGCACCAGTAGCGGTCCGGCATATGTTGCGGCGGCTTGGCGTTGCGCGGGATTGAGGGCGTCTAGTATGGACATGGATATCCGGTCGAGTGAAGCGGGAGCGGTAAACGGCGGGGGAGGGAACTTATATAGTAGGCGGGGGCGAAAGCGTGTCAACCCTCAATTGGTTGCTCGCCGCGCCTGCGCCTGGCGAGCTAGGCGCTCTTGCTGCTTGATCTGGCGTTTGGCCCGTTCGTGTTCTTTGTTGGTGCGGCTGAAGATGTGGGTTCCGTCGCCGCGGGCGACGAAGTAGAGGTATTCGGTCTCGGCCGGATAGAGCGTTGCGAGGATGGATGCGCGTCCGGGGTTGCCGATGGGACCAGGCGGCAGGCCGCGGTGGCGGTAGGTGTTGAAGGGCGATTTGACCCGTAGGTCGGCGTTGGTCAGGCGCCTTTTGCGGGTCCCGAGGGCGTATTCGACTGTGGCGCAGGACTCGAGCCGGCGGTTGAGCTTGAGGCGGCGTTGAAAAACGCCCGCTATCACCGGTCGTTCGCTGGCGGCGACGGCTTCGCGCTCGACGATTGAGGCCAGGGTCACCGCCTCGTGCAATGACAGCTCGAGATCGCCGAGGCGCATAATGAGCGAGTCGGCGAAGACGCTGCGGAATTGGGCAACCATCGTCGCGACGATATCGCCCTCATCGGCTTTTAAATCGAGGAAATAGGTCTCGGGAAAGAGATAGCCCTCCAGCGATACGGCCTCGATGCCCAATTGGCGGATCAGGTTGGGGTCTTCACTGGCGGCGACGAAGCGCGCCGAATCGACCAGGCCTGCCCGTTGTAAATGCCCGGCTATTTGGTGGCGGGTCAGGCCCTCTGGAATAGTGGCGCGTTGGGTCTGGATCGGGGCTTTGCGCAGATCCTGGATAATGCCCCCGGTAGTGCGGGTGCCGTCGAACTGGTAGGTACCCGCTTCGAGCTGCTGACCGAGGCCTTTGAAGCGGACAGTCCAGGCGAAAACCGAGGCGCTGTGGATGAGGTTTTCTCGCTCTAATAGCTCACCGATCCGTTGCGCGCTGGCGCCGGGTGGAATGACGAGTGAGCGCGGGGGTCGCGTCCCGGTGGGTTGGCTCAGCAGCCAGAATGCGCCTAAAGCAAGCACAAGGCCGAGCGAGAGCAGGCCGAGGGGTATGAGCACGAGGAGGCGCCGACCGGATGGGGCGTCGAGTGGACTCATATTGGAAAGAAGGATGGATCTGCGCCCCATGTCAAGCGATCAATGGCGGTTGAAGAGGCGGAGGAAAAATTGGTGTAACCCCGGATTGAGCGGCTGTGGCGACGGTGCGGATTGGGTTTCCTCGGCAGCGAGGAAATCGGCGGGTTGTTCGCGGGGCTTGCTGGGAGTCGAGGGCTGGAGCTTTGACTTGAAGGCGTTGTAGCGCCGCCGCCTGCGCGCGTAATCGTCGACGAGATCGTCGATATAGGCTGGGTGCTGGTTTTCCCAGTCGCTTTTGATCGCTTCGAGCGCGGGGCGCAAATCGGCCAGCGATCGGCTATGGCCGATGCATTGCTGGTGTGCGGCCAGGTGGACCAAGCGCCCTTTGGCCACCAGGGCCTGGCCGCTGATTCCCTGGTTGTTGAACGCCAGCGCGCGGCCGCCTTCCTTTAGCGAGCGATTGTCCAGGACTTTGGTCGTCTGACAGGCTGCGATGACGCGCTCGAGAAAATGATGCACCCGTTCGGGCGGGACGACATCGGTGGAGGGTTGGGCCAGGGCCTGAGCCATGGCGCTGCGCAGAACACTATCATAGCGGTCTTCGAGCAATTCGGGGTCGCCGAAGAGTTCAATTACTAGGCTCTGGCCGACAGCACTGATCGCGCCGACCTGACCGGGTTGTAGTGGGAAAGCACTGCGCAACATCTGCAACTGATCGCTGTTCTGGTCGATTACGGAGTGGATATCGTGGGTATCCGAAGGGGTTTTGGTCTCGGAGAGATATCTCTTGATGCGGTCCCAGACCCAGTATTGCGGCGGTTCGCCGAAGCGGGCAAGCTGTTCCATCTTGTATGCGCGCAGCGGCCAGGGGCAGGCGTCGGTGCGGTCGAATTCGGCCTGGTACTCGGTGGCGCGGCCCTCCTCGACGCAGTTGACCGGCAGTGCGGCCTTGCGTTGGGGCGCGAGTAGGCAGCTAAACTGCACCGAGCGCAATTGCGTCGCTCCTATGAGGATCTCGGATTCGCCTGCAAGAATAGAGGTCGGCAGCGGGTTATCGACGTGAACCCGGCTGACAACGCCGGTATCGGTCAGCAACAGCCCCTTGTCGAGGGCTTCGGACAGGGTGATTATATCGGGCGGATCGGCACCCAGTTGCAGCGGCAAGACCGGGTAGACGACCATGTTTTGCAGCGTGCCGCGCATGTCGTAGAGCGGAGGACCGACCACTACGTGTTCGAGGTGTTCCGACAGGCTTTTAGAAAAGGCCGTACTCATGGCATCAGCGCAGCAGGGCGGCAGCGAATTGGTAGCTGCCGGCGGCAAATCCGAAACTGCTGTAGCCAGCGAGCAGAGCCAGAGCGATAAACAAGGGAAAGAGCAAGACCATCCAGTGGTCGAGGCCGGAGGTGTTTTTGAGTTTGAGTACTGCCAGGCTCGCGTCGTGGCCGAGGATCGTACCCAGCAGCGCGGAGAAGCTGGCGAGGGCGAATTGGGTGTTTTCCCAGGCGAAGAGATAGTCGAGCATATAGACAGAGGAGAGGACCATAACCACGCAGAGCGGCCAGCGCAGATATCCGTCGAGGATGCGTTGCAGACCGAGCGTATAGATTGCGGCGGCCGTATTGGGCCCTAGAACCAGCATCCCGGTGGTAATGCCGATCGCCGCGGTTAGGATCAGCCGCGGATGCGGATCCCACAGCGCCAGGAGGAATCCGGCCGCAAAGCACGATCCGAGAAAGGCGCGGGCCAGGCGGAGGCGGCTGCTGAAACTGGCTAGAGCATCCATGGTGCGGCGGCGGGGCCGTTATAGATACGTTTCCTCTTCGTCTGCGCCGATGGCGCGCTGGATCATCACCGCGCGCCGCTTGCCGTCGAGGCCGGGGCGACCGAGAAACTTGGGTTGATTGCCGAGGAAGACGATCGCGGGGTCATCTTTGCCGGTGTCGAGTTGGACGACATCGCCCTGGCGCATGTCGGCCAACTCTCGCAGGGGCAACGAGCCCTGGGCGATCTGCACTTTGACCGGCACTTTGACATTGTTCAGCGAGCGGTTGGGTTCCTGGGGGCGATCGGGTTGGCGTCGTGCCCGCTGTTTGAACTCGGGGGAGAGCTGGGGCAGCAGGGGTTCGAGTGCGGCCAGGGGATAACAGAGGTGGATGAGTCCCTGGACACTGTTGGAGTGGGCCTCGAAGGCCAGCACCACCGCGGGATCCGAACTATTGGCGATCTGGATGAATTCGGGATTGTTCTCGACCGCGACATCTGCAATGCGCACGGGAGTGGCCAGATCCCAGGTCGCCTCGAGATCGCCGAATACGCGGTTGACGAGCTTGTTGACAATATTGTTTTCGATCTGGGTCAGCGGTCTGATTTCGCCGTCGAAGCCCCGCCCCTGGCCACCGAAGGCGCGATCGACCAGAGCCATGAGTAATTCCGGGGCAAAGCACAAAACGGCCGGTGAATCGGGGGGGGTCATGGTGAAGCAATAGGCCGAGCAGGGCGTACTGAGCGACTGGATGAATTCGCTGTAGATCACCTGATCGACAAAAGCCAGATCCACATCGACGACCATCCGCATCGAGCCGGCCAGGGTCGAGGAAAACAAGCGGGCGAATTGCTCGTGAATGCTTTCGATAACTCGCAACTGGTCTTTATTGACCCGCTGTGGTCGTTTGAAATCGTACGATAGCGGTGCATTGACCAGGGAATCATCTCCGGAACTCTGCGCATTATCGAGGGCGGCGCCGAGCAGGGCCTGAATTTCTTCGTCGCTGAGATCTTCGGCCATGATGGAAGGGGCTAAGGTCCTGTAAGAGATGGAGTAATGTGGAGCAAAGTGGCAGAGCAAGACTATGGGCCAAGGTAGATAAAAAAGCGCCAAGTGTCAATCGGATCTTTCGCTGTGCAAGGGGTGAAAAAGCGGTGCAGAAATGGCGCCGAGATGCCGATAAAACGATTATTGATATCACTTGATACAAAGTAGTGCCATAAGGAGGTGCTCCCCACGCACACCTAGTTTGCCTCAGGAAGTAAAAAATAAGGAGGACCAAGGATGGTCAATCAACAAGCTGCAACGACGCAGGTGCCCCGGTCCAGCTGGACCCTGGAAGACAAGAGCGAGCTGTTACTGCAGCTCTATCAGAAGGCCATGCTGTGCATGGACGAAGCGCTCGATCTGATCGAGGGCGGCGATATGGTAGAGAAAGGCAGGCGGCTGATCCGCGCTCAGGACATCGTCCTGCAATTGTCGGACGCGCTCGATCACCAGGGGGTAGGGCGGGAAATGGCGGCGAATTTGGAGCGGCTCTACCTCTACGTCTACAGGCTCCTGATCCGCGGCAACAACCGTCTGGACTGCGCAGCTATAGGCGAAGCCAGGCGGTTGATGGCCGGTCTGTACGCGGCATGGGAGCAGGTAGTCCATGGTGCGGAGGAAGCCACCCTGCCCGGTGGCAGAGTGCGTTTTTGAGCCGGGTAGACCAGCGGCCCATTTCTTGACGCTAGGGGAGATGCGGGTTAATTTTTTCGCCCCGTCTATTCCCTATCTCAGGAGGGTTAGTTGGACCCCCAGGTGCTCATCGGCATCTCTAAGCTTTCCCACACCTATGCGGGCACGCGAAAAAGCCCTGCGCGCACAGCACTGCGGTCTGTCGATCTGGAGATCGCGTCCGGCGAGATGGTTGCCCTGCTCGGCCCCAATGGCAGCGGTAAGTCTACGCTTCTGCGCGTCCTGATCACCGCGCTGGCCCCCTCCTCGGGTACGGTTGTGGTGGGCGGAGCGAGTCTGGAGCGGGACCCGGCCGCGGTGCGCCGACAGTTGGGCGTAGTATTTCAAAAGCCCTCGCTCGACGGCAAAATGACCGTCGGCGAGAATTTGCACGCCGCCGGCCTGCTCTATGGCATGACGCGGCGGGCTGTGCGCGAGCGCAGCCAGGCTCTATTGGCGGCCGTCGGGCTCTGGGACCGCCGCGACGAGCGCGTAGACCGGCTGTCTGGCGGGATGGGGCGCCGGGTCGAGCTGGCCAAGGCGCTCTTGCCCGAACCGGCGATCCTCGTGCTCGACGAACCGACCACCGGGCTGGATCCGGCGGCGCGCCTGGACTTCTGGCGCCAAGTCGAGGCGCTGCGTATGGACGGAGAACTCACCGTGGTGGCGACGACACACCTGCTAGATGAGGCGGAGCGCGCGGACCGGGTCGCGATATTGCACCAGGGCCAGTTGCTGGTGTGCGATGCACCCGAGGTGTTGCAAAGGCAATTGGGCCGGGAGATCCTCACCCTGCGCAGCGAAGACGCGCTCGCCCTGCAGGATGCCGTACAGCGCGAGATGGGATTGGAGGGCCTGGTCGCCGACCAGGCCCTGCGGATTCCCTTGTCGGGCGATATCAGCCTAGACGAACTGTTGCGGCGTTTTCGCGACCGCATTCTGTCCCTGGCCATTGCCCCACCCTCCTTGGACGATGTTTTTCTGAGCCACACCGGCCAATCCCTACACGAGGAGGCAGTACCTTGAAGGGGGTCTGGGTCCTCGCCCGGCGCGAGGTTTTGCGTTTTCTGCGCCAGCCCACCCGGCTCTTCGGGAGCCTGGCCCAACCGCTGATGTTCTGGTTTTTTATGGGATCGGGCTTCGCCGGCAGTTTCACCGATCAGGTCGGGCTGATGAGCTATGGCGAGTTTTTCTATCCGGGCATCGTACTGATGTTGCTGCTTTTCGCGGCGATCTTTTCGACCATTACCTTGATTGAAGATCGCAACGCCGGCTTTTTGCAGGGGGTGCTCGTTGCCCCGGTGCCGCGCCTGAGCATCGCACTCGGTAAACTGGTTGGTGGTACCGCAATCGCGCTCTGCCAGGCCGGCGTATTCCTGCTGCTGGCGCCGGTGGCGGGCATCGAGTTGAGCGCGGTGATGTTGCTGGTGTTGGTGGCGCTCTGCGCGCTCATCGGCCTGGGTTTTACCGGCCTGGGTTTTATCGTGGCCTGGAAGTTGGATTCGGTGGCCGGCTACCACGCGGTGATGAGCGTGGTGATGTTGCCGATGTGGCTTTTGTCCGGGGCACTCTTTCCCATCGAAGGCGCTGCAGCCTGGCTCGAGTGGGTGATGCGCTGTAATCCCGTTACCTATGCGATGGTGGTCTTGCGGCAGGCTTTTTATGTCGGGCCGACCGATTTGCTGGCCGAAGCGACCTTCGTGCGGGCGCTGGCGATTACCGCGGCGTGGACGGGGTTGACCGTGGCGGGCTCGGCGTGGATCGTCGCGCGCAGCCGCGGGACTTAAGCGGCGAGGTGGTAGAGCATGAGGTAGACTATAACCCCGCTGATCGATACGAAAATCCACACCGGCCAGACCCAGCGGGCGAGGCGGCGGTGGCGCGCGAAATCTCCCTTGAATGCGCGCCAGACGATGATGGCGATAAAGGGGACGACCAAAGCCGCAAGGATGACGTGGGGGATGAGTACGGCGAAATAAAGCGGGCGCGTCCAGTCGTAGAGCGGGTAGGGCACCGAGCCGACCTGGAAGTGATATACCAGGTAGGAGGTGAGGAAAAAGCCCGAGCAAACCAGGGCGGCCAGCATGGTCTTGCGGTGGGCTTCGCGTTCGCCGCGGCGGATCTGGAAATAACCTCGCAGAAGTAGCACAGTGCACAGGGTATTGATCAAGGCATTGAGCGTAGGTAGATCATTGACTGTTAGATCATCGACTATCAAAGTGGGATCGCTTTTGGGTTGCTAATAGGGATGGGAGAAGATCGGTAGGGGTGATGCGTTAGGCCCGTTAGTCGCTTTCGCCAAAGCCCATTTTCTTGCGTTGAACTCGCTTCTTGCGGCCCGTATCGGCCTCTTCCTCTGCGGCCAGTCTTTGCTTTTCGTCTTCCAGTTGCAGATCTTGCATGACTTCGTAGTGGGCGCGCATCTTTGCTTCTAGATCTTGTATGGGCTCTACTTCTTGCGATAGATTGCCAACCAACTCTTTATTGTTGGTTAAGGCTTCGCGCAACCTAGCGTGGGTATTTTCAAGCTGGACCAGTTTGGGCCGGAGTTCCGATACATCCCGGGTAAAACCCATAATAGTCCGTATGGCCATAAAAAAGGCGCCGCATATAATAACGCTGGCGATGAGTTCGGTACTCAACAGGCTGTCTATCTGTAGGTCTCCACTTTTCAGTAATAAGTACCAATAATAAGAGGCCGGTCGTGATAAAAAAATACACAAAACACCAGCGGCAAGCAACCGAACGACCGGCGGTGGCCGGTTTTTAATCTTGGGAGCCATCGATCATGCCAATGCGGCGGACGGCTGGCCGCGCCTAGGGTTGGTCCTGGTGGCGGCGCTCGCCGCATTGCTCGTCGCACTGCAATACCTCACCTTGGCGAAATTTGCCGTGCTGCCGCCGGGCGCGGGTTTTGTCCAGTGGGGGGAATTCTGGCAGCGCGTAGCCGATGAAGTGCCGCTGGATGGCGGTGATACCCTCCTCGGGCTGGCTGTGTTGGCCGCTTGCGGCGCGCTTTTTTGGTCCCAATGGCGCTACGGGGAACTGGCGCGGCTACTGGCCTGGGTGACGGCCAGTGAGGCGCGAGCGCTGGTTGGGCTGGGCATAGCCTGCACGTGTGCCGTCCGCTATTACTTTGCCCCCGGGCAGTTGGCCTGGGGCGGCGACGCGGCTGAGCATATTCTCTACGTCAAAATTGCCTCCGAGGCCTTTGCGGTTGGGGAATGGCCCATATGGACCAATTACCTGGCCGGCGGGTCGCCTTTTTTGCAATTTTACGGTTTTCTCTTCTTCTATTTGGCCGCCGCCATCGACCAGGTGTGTGGCGATGTCTTTACATCGATCAAGATCGTCGGTGGCACCGCCCATGCGCTGTCGGGGCCGGCGATGTATTTGGTGGTCCGAACGGCGACTCGTTCGCGGCGAGCAGGGGTGGTTGCCGGTTTGGCCTATGTCCTGTGTTTCTGGCATGCGCAACAAATCGCGATCATGGGGCGCTGGCCGCTCTCATTGTTCTATCTGCTCTTGCCCCTGCCCTTTTATGCCTTCGAACTGGGGCGCCTGGGCCGCTATCGAATTCCGGCGGTGATAGTGGGGGGATGGAGCCTGGCGGCCCTGGCGTTTACGCATCCTGGCTATGCTTTTTGGGCCACATTTTTCGTCGTCGTCTATATCGTCGGGCGTTGTGCGGGCTACTGTCGTCGCCAGCGTGGGCGCCAGTGGTTGGCGACGGGCTGCGCGATTTTGGGACTGGGATTGCTCGGGGGGGCTTATTTGACGCTGCCGATGTGGTGGGAGCGGGGCCACACGGGCCTGGCGGGTGGGGTATCTTTGAGCGGTGTGCCCGATCCGAGTTGGCGGCACCTTCTCCTCTGGTCGAATTTCCGCTGGCGCTTCGATGTATTGCCCGGCGATCAGCTGCATTGGTACGGCGGCTACCTGGGGGCCTCGCTGTGGGTGCTGGCGTTGGCCGGGTTGGCACTGGGGCGCAGGCGTCTGGTGGGCCCGTTTGGCGTTGCGCTCGCAGGTCTTGGCCTGGCGCTGATCTTTGTGCTGGGCTATCGGCTCGTGGTCGATCTGCCGATGGTTGCGTCCCTCAATGCCGGTCGCTATTTGCTCTTCGCTGTTTTTTTTCTCGCCTTCGCGGCGGGGGCCGGCGGGCTCGCCATAGAGCGCAGAGTGGGGCCGCGCTGGCTGGTCGCAGGCTTGGCTCTGTTGGCTATCGATTTGGGGCCGACGACTTTCCAGCAACCCTATCTGACCCACAGCGATACTAGCCCGGTGGGCTATCCGGTCGAGATGCTGGCCGAATTCGCCGATCCTGCGCGGGAGGCCGTCCCCGGCCGCCTTCCCGGATATCGCCTCCATCCCACCACCGATAAGGTGCATCCCTTCAGCGCCATCGGCTGGCTGGCGTTTACAACCGGCATTCCGCAGATGAATAGCCTGTTTACGGAAGCCCCCCATGCCGTGCGCCTGTTTCACGACCCGTGGCGGCGCCTGTTTGATGCCGAGTTCGACGCGATGGAGAGCGCGAACGCTCTGCGCCAACACCCCGAATACGAGTTCATATATAACGGGGCCCGCATGCAAAACCTGCGCTATTTGCTCTCGATCCTGCCGCCGACTCCAGATGAGCCCCATCGCCATATGCGCATGGGCTGGCGCGTGAGTACGCCACTTATGGTGGCAGGCAGGGCGATGCCTTTTCCCGCAGCGGAATTCGCCCGTGCCCGCCGCGATGGGACCATGGAACAAATGGTCAGGGCATCCTTTCCCAATCGCGCGGATATCGACATGCTCGCGGATATTTTCCCGGCCCTGTGGACGATGCGGATTACCGAGCCTTTGCCACAGGGCCGGGCCTGCGATGTGGTCGTGCTGGCCAAGGAGGGGCAGGGACGCGATCTGGGGACCAGCCCGACGGCGGAAGTGCTGCATCACAGAGTGGAAAATCAACACGTAGAGCTGGAAGTAGAGGTCGACCAGGCGTGTTTTGCGCGTCTGGCCTATGCCCACTATCCCTATCTGCGAGTNCTGGTCGGTGGGAGAGAAGTGCAGGCACTGCCCACCGCCGGCGGCTTTATCGCTGTGGAGTTGCCGCCGGGGCGGCACGAGATAGAGCTGGTGCCCTATCTGTCGCCTTTGCGCAAGGCCATGCTGGGATTGCTGGTGGGGCTGGCGGGGGTTAGTGGGGTGGTGATAGGGCAGTGGCGGAGCAGTCGGAAGCGATCGGCTTAGCTACTATATTATTCTGGCGCGATGTAATACACTCTCCACGATCTGCGACCAAACGATGGCGTTGCGCACGATTGGCTTCCCGTCCACTGCCTGGGTCTGGCTCGCGACTGGCGCCGTCCAGTGGTTGTTGTCCGCTGCTGGCTGGAACACGATTATTGTACCTGTAATCGTATGTATAATACGCATGGCGATGGTTAATGGGAGTATACAAAAACAACCCCCTAAAAAACAGGGGGTTGTAAATGGAGCCGCCACGCGGAATTGAACCGCGGACCTATTCATTACGAGTGAACCGCTCTACCAGCTGAGCTATGGCGGCTAAATAGTTGGTGGCCAGTTGGTTGGCTGGCCAAGGGACTAAAAAGTAGGCGAGCCCGATCGCGGTGTCAAGGGCCGCTCGNATCAAAAGAAGCTCAGTAGTTTGCTGAGGGTATTTACAAAGCCCTTGCCCGAGCGNTGCGCGCGTTGGATTTCGCGGGGTTCGCCGTGTTCGTCGGCGGCAAAGCGCAAGAGCCCGACCGCGGTCGAATAGCTGGTATCGGCGAGCGCGTCGGGGGCGATGAGATCCTGCGGGGCGCCGATGCGGACGGGATGGCCGAGGACCTCTTCAGCTAGGGGCACGATCTGGTCGAGCATGGCACCACCGCCTGTCAGCACGATGCCGGCGGATAGCGCATTGTTGTAGGGTGTGTTGGATAGGGCCCGGTGCACATATTCGAATATTTCGCGCTGCCGCGCTTCGATGATTTCGCTNAATTGCTGTCGGGTCATGGTGCAGGTGCGGCCGGTGGTCGTGCGATAGGTGACCGTTTGGTCGCCCGCCTCGCCCTCACANTAGGCNCTGCCATACTGGCATTTGAGCAATTCGGCTTCGCGCGGTGGAATGCTCAGGACCACCGAGAGGTCGCGGGTNATATCGTCTCCGCCNAGGGGGATTTCCTCGACGTGGCGCATCGGTCCCCTAAACAGGGCGAGATCGCACGTGCCAGCGCCCATGTCGAGCAAGCCAACCCCCATATCGCGCTCGTCGTGCGACAGGGTGGCCTGGGCGGCGCCGACGCTCTCGAGTAAATATCCGGCGATGTCGAGGCCGGCTTCAGAAGTGGCGTGGTGCAGGGTGGTGCAGACTTGGCTCGAGGCGGAAATGGTCAACATCTCGATGGACAGGCGGCTGCCGTGCAGCCACAGCGGGTTTTGCACGGGTTCGTCATCGACGGCGTAGCTCTGGACGAAGCGATGCAGGACCGTGTGGTCCTGATCGACCTGCTCCTGTTCGGCGGCAAGCAGGGCGCGGTCGCGNTCTTCTTCGGAAATGGGGTTGGAGGTGCCNGAAATAGCTACNGTGCTACAACTGGTGTGGGCGCTGATATCCTCGCCAGCCATGCCCAAATAAGCCCCGGCGATTTTGAGCCCGGCCGAGCGCTCCGCTGCGACGACCGAGGTGCGAATGGNCTCGACGACTTGAGGCATGTCAATAACGACGCTGCGTCGCAGGCCCGAGCAGGNGCTGTGCCCCTGGCCGAGAATTTTGATGTGACCATCGCCTTGCACTTCACCTACGAGGCATAGGACTTTNGAAGAACCGATATCNAGAACGACGACGGGAGATCCAGCCATGGTTGTTGNGTCCCACACTTTCTAGTCTATGCCACCCATGCTATGGGCGCATAGATGGAAAATTTATATNAGGAAAGGGGAGAAAAAGCACCGCCANGGCGGTGAGGCACGACGGGTTGGGGGTGCTTTCCCGGGNGATACTAGTACTTGTGGGAAAACTAGTGGCAGAACCTAGCACAAGGGGGGAACTCGTCCTGCTGTAAGCACTTACAGCAATTCTGCTGTTTTTGAAGNATAAGGAAGACCCCCCGGAATGTCAAGCACTAATCAACTTCGGGGAACNTTTTTTNTAAATTCTTGAAAAAAGGGAGATCAGGTCAGATCTTGCATTGTGCGAATGCGCTCTACGGCTTCGTGNAATTGCATGAGNTCGACGGGTTTTTGAAAGAAGTCGTAGGCTCCCTGCTGCAATAACTCTCTCGCCAGCGGGGCTGAGGCATAGCCCGAGACGACGATGATCCGGACTTCGGGGTTAATTTCCCGGATCAACTGCAGGGTTTCGGTCCCGTCCATATGCGGCATGGAGATATCGAGAAATATGGCGCGGGGTTGGTGCTCTTTGGCGCGGAGCAGGCCCTCCTGGCCGTTGCGGGCGGTAAACACGGTATAGCCGAGGCCGGTGAAGAATTCTTCGATGGTGGCGAGGAATTCCTCTTCGTCATCGACAAAGAGCAGACCAAATGGCTCCATGGCTTGGTCTTTCACCTGCCGGGTGGGTCGAAGCGGTAGGTCAGGCTGAGATGGGAGAGGATGCCACCGCCGTGGCGGCTGCCGCCGAGAAAGTGGGGACCGTCGCGCAGAAAGTCCCTTTCGAGCAGGCCGTCGAGTTGCAGGGCGGCGAATTCGAAGCCCAGCCCGAGATGAGTGGTCAGGGAAGTGGCGAATGCAGAGCTCTCGATCCACTGGCCGGTATGTAGGCGTTCGCGATCGTCCCATTGGCTTTGGTGCCGCATGCCGAGGCGCAATACCATAGACCCGACCCGGGCTTCGCCGCCGAGAATCCAGGTCGGCAAGTGGAATCGGTGGTCGTCGGCGAGCGGCGCGTCTGATTGCGCGAGTTTACTGCGTTCCAAGCCGGTGTCGAGCGCGGCAATGACCAGCATGCCGTGGGTCGGGGTCAGTTGCAGGCCAGCCCCCAGGTGCATGTAGGTCTGGGTGTGCTCTTGCGGGGCCAGGGCGTAGGCGTCGCGGCCCAGGCTGAGATAGGGCAATAGCAGCAGGCGTTCGCCTATGGGCCAGCGATAGCGGAGGTCCAGGTTGAAACCCGCACCGTCGGTTTGCCCGTACTCGACTCCGGCAAGGGTCTGGTCGCGCAGGCGGTAGTTGCGCACGCCGAGGCCAATATCCAGGATGCGGCGCGCCCCCAGNCGCGCCCCNAGGCGGATATCGAGTAGCGTAGTCGAAGCAATGCGGGACTCGAGTGTGCTGCGGTCGTAAGCCAGGGCGGTGGCAAGCCCCAGCACCAGATTGTCCCGGGGTGCGAAGTTATAGGCCAAGTCAAACCAGGGACTGGGGTTGAGGGCGCGGAAGAGATCGCTGCCGCTATCCTGGACATAGGCTGCGAGGTNGGCGATCTCGGCGGTGGGGCGGTTGAAGAACAGGCCCAGGCTATGGCGGCTTGAAAGGGGATAGGCGACGCCGGCCCAGTCGTCGTATAATTCGACGGCGAAACGGGGCCACTCGCTGAGGGAGGCGGGATAAATAAAGCTATTGCTNTCGTCGAGCAGCGCCTGGTTNAGGTCGCCAAGGGCGGTGAGGCGATCTACNGANGCCTGGGCGNTGGCGGTCGCGAGGGNGGTGAAGAGCAGGAATATACGGACGGGGTAGGCCATGTAGCCTCAGNTCGGGCGNNTCAGGTTCGGGCACTGGTATCGAAGGGCAGGTCTTCNAGGTCGTCTTCGTCTTCGTCGAGCATTGGGCCGGGTAATTCTTCCTCNTCGTCGGCCCCTTCTTCGACATAGGGGTGGATTTTCCATTCGGCTTCGAGGGCTTCGAGGTCNCGCAATTCCAGTTTGGAGATGTGTTGCGGGCGGAANGAGAGTTCCTCGTTGACCCGGTAGAGTCTCTTGCCGAGAAAGAACAGGGTGCCGTCGAGTACGAAGACGATGCGCTCCTTGCCCAATTCGTTATTGATCAGGGCCANCAGGTCGCCCAGGGGTTCGCCNGAGGCGCCAATGTCGTCGTCGGCGGGGTTGTCCTGTGGCCCGATCAGGGTCGAGACCTTATCGGAGCGATGATCGAAGGCGACCGCCTTGGGNATGAACTCCTCCATATAGGGGCGCGTCAGTTTGTCGTAGGGGTAAAANAGGTTGTTGGTGACCCGGTAGACCCAATCGCCCNGCCGTTCGTCGCGGATGCGCAGCAGGGTGCCCATCTTGATCAACAACCGCCCCTCGGGCTGGAGATGTTTGCGGACCTGGACCAGGTCGAGGTCCGATATTTCTATTTTGTTGCCGCCTAGCTCGATGCTGAAGGTGCCCTTGCGGAAGGAGTTGATCAGGACGATATGGCCGGAGTTAATATACGAGCGAAATTTCCCGGTCTGTGCATACGGCATGTCCTGCGTAAACTTGTGGAAGATCTTGTTGTCTAAGAGCAGGGTCTCGCGGTAGATATTGGTCGAACCGGCCTGCCGGAAGACATCGCGTAGATAGTTGATTTCATCCTGGGTGATGACCTGCCCGGGACCCCCGATGGTATTGTTTTTAGTCACCGAGACTTCGAGGATCTCACTATCGGTGATGGTGTTGGNAACCGCCCAGCCCTTGAGNTGCTGCTCCGAGGCGACGACGCCTTCGCGCCAGACGAAATAGACTTTGCCGTACGGGCTGAAGAGAAAGGTGCCGCGCTCAATGGGGAGGTCTTTACCACTTTTGACCGATCGTTGTACAAGGGTCTCGATGGGGATGCTCTCATACGTCGTTTTGAGCGTAAACATCGAATCGAGGTCGGCAACACTTTTCTTCAGCGGCAGGTTGATGTCGTCGAGCATCAGGCCGGTCAGGGCGCCGCTGCGGCTGAGAACCAGGGTGCCCTTGTTGACGCGCTGGGCGTATCCTGAAGTGTCGTAGAGCAGATCGTCCTTGATGATGTCGAAACTCGCCGGGATATCGACGAGTTTCTGCAGGTTGTTTTTGGTGGCGACCTCAGTGAGGGGCAGAAAGTCGAGGATACTGCCCAATTCGCGCCGCAGAGGGAGCTTCAATTCCTCCAGCAGATAGCCGTTGGGATGACCGCCCGGACTGATAAAGATGGTGCCCTTGCGGAGTTTGACCGCGAAGTCGCGCCCCTGGTGCAGGACTTCGTCCTTGAGCAAGGTCGTGCCCATCGGCAGGAAAACGGCGCGATCGGGACGCATTTTGCGCAGACAAATATCTTTGAGATGAGTAATTTCAACTTTCTCGATGGGGTCGATCAAGATGCATTTGACGCCGTGGCGCTGGCTGACGAGGAGCGTGCCGATATTGANTTTGGGCGGAATGCGCGGTTTGCTGTCCTTGGTGGGATGGACCAGCGGGTCCAGATCCAGTATCGGCAGTTGGAATGGGGCCAGTAAATCGCGGCGGGGACCGCTGGATTTGGCGCGTTTGCGGGACTTGGCGAAACTCTTGGCGTAGCGGGCGTCGGAGGGCGGCCCGCCAAGGAGGTTTTTTAGCGAACCGAGCAGGCTATTTTTAGGCTGCTTTTTCTTGGCCACGAGTGTGCCCCAATGGGATTTAAATGACGGAAAAAAGGGCAATTACAATATTTCGATAATGTAATTACAAATGACTTCTTGTCAATTATATATAAGCAGATTAGGCAACTGGTGAAAACGCCATAGCCCAGGTCGGTCTTGACTGTTGTTTCTGGGAATTGTAAGATATGCGCACCCGTAGGGCGGCGGATTTTCCCGCCGATCTGGACGGGTGCGCAGAAAGGAGGCGACTATGTCCCGTGGGGGGGTTAATAAAGTTATTCTGATCGGCAATTTAGGCGCCGATCCAGAAGTCCGCTATACGCCCGATGGCGTACCGGTGGCCAATTTCAATCTGGCGACCTCCGAGTCCTGGAACGACCGGAATACGGGGGATAAACAGGAGCGGACTGAATGGCATCGCCTAGTGTTGTGGCGCAAACTCGCCGAGATTGCCGGCCAGTACCTCAAAAAGGGCAGCAAGATCTACGTCGAGGGCAAACTGCAGACACGATCGTGGGACGACCAGAGCGGGCAGAAGCGCTACACGACCGAAGTGGTGGTCAACGATATGCAGATGCTGGATTCCCGCGCCGATGGCGGCGGCGGCGCTGCAAGCCGCGATCCGGGACCGGCCGCTCAGCCCGAATACGGTCCGCCCCCGGGCGAGGGCACTGAGGATGACGATTTGCCCTTTTAGATCAGGGCGGGCAAAAAATGTCGGCAAGGCCGCGGCGGCGCATTGCGTCTCGCGGCCTTGTTGCCTTATGGGGAGTGCCATCCTTGGCGGGTAGCTTTTTTTGCACGAGGCTGAGTCGTCGATGAGCGAAGGGGAATTTCTGCGCCTGGGATTGGGGTTGGCAGCGACCGTGGGGATATACGCGGTCGTCCGCCGCAGCAGGGCATGGGCCGCCAGGTCACCGGTGTGGAGCGCGTGGCTAGCGGCCAGAGTGCACTACGCGCTGGCGGGATTGGTGCTGAGTTTTACTGCGCCGCTGGCGGTGCGCCAAACTCTCGCCGGGAGCGCCGATCTGGCCGGGGTCTTTCTGGCGGGCATCGCCGGTTTGGCGGTGGGATGCAGCTTTGACTTGCGTCTGCTCAAGCGGTGGACCAGAACCCAGGTCTGGCTCGAAATCGCGCACGGGATTGCGTTCGCACTGGTGGTCTGGCTGTTGGCGCAGGTCTTTTTTCACTTGGTCGGCAGTCATTGGGCTGGGCCCCGCCGCACCGCGGTGCTGTGGGCGTTGTGCGGGCTGGCGCTTGGCAGCTGGATGCGGCGGCGCGTCGAGGATGCGGGCAAGGGCAAGGGGGCGGGATGGATGCCTTCGCTCGGCCCGATCAGCGGCATATTTCTCGCCGGCCTCGGGCTGATGCAAATACGGGCGGGCAGTTTTGCGGTGCGGCAGCCCTTCGCCTTTCCCCAGGTCATCGTCGTCGAGGGGGTGGTGGGGGCGGTGTTGTGGTGTGTCGTTTTGGGTGCTCTGGTGGGTTTGGTCGTCGATTTGGCGACGCGCGAGGTGCGCCGAGGGCACCTGTATTTTCTGGTGGCGGCGGGTTTGTTATTGGGTTGCGGTATGGCGCTGGCCCTGGGGCTCGAACCCCTCTGGGTGGGTTTGGTCGCCGGGGGGTGGCTAATTAATGCGACCGTGCGCCGGCTCGACATACTGCGGACATTGGAGCGGGGGCAGGGCCTGGTCAGGACGGTATTGCCGGGGGCCGTGGGCTGGAGTATGGGAGCGCTGGTGGTTGTCGGCGGTTTAGATTGGGCCTTTGCCGGTCTGATTCTGGCGATCCTGCTATTGGGCGTGCCGGTGGTGCGTTTTGGGGTCTGGCACGGGGCCGGTCGCGTTTTCGACCGCGCCGCTGTGCGGCGCACTGGAATAGAGCCCCGACATTTGCTTGAATTGGACGATCTGGCCCTCGTGATTGCGCTGGGGCTGGCTGCGGTGCTGCCGGCCGACCAGGGTGCCGCGTTATTGGCGGCGGTCCTGGTCGGGCAGCGGTTGATGCATCTGGCGGCGCTGTGGGCCGCCTTTCGCCTCGGCAGCTTGGCCGGGGCAGAGGCGGGGGTTAGCCGTTGAGGTTGTAGAAGGCCGCCCGTTGCGGATAATGGGCCTGGCGACCTAGGTCCTCTTCAATGCGCAGCAGTTGATTGTACTTGGCCACGCGATCGGTGCGCGAGGCCGAACCGGTCTTGATTTGTCCGGCGTTGGTCGCCACCGCGATATCGGCGATGGTCGTATCTTCGGTCTCGCCGGAGCGATGGGAAATGACGGCGGTATAACCGGCCCGTTTGGCCATCTCGATGGCGGCGAGGGTTTCGCTGAGGGTGCCGATCTGGTTGACCTTGATGAGGATGGAATTGCCGATGTGATCGCGGATGCCGCGTTCGAGTCGTTCCGTATTGGTGACGAAGAGGTCATCGCCAACCAGTTGTACCCGATCGGCCAGAGCTCGAGTCAGGCTGGCCCAGCCGTCCCAATCGTTTTCGTCGACGCCGTCTTCGATCGAGATGATCGGATAGCGGGCAGCCAGGTCAGTGTAAAAGTCCACCATAGCAGCGGCGCTGCGGGCCTGGCCGTCGGACCAGTGGAAGGTGTATTTGCCGTCGCCGTAGAGCTCGCTCGAGGCAGCGTCTAGGGCTAGCAAAATATCTTCACCGGGCTGGTAGCCCGCGCGTTGTATGGCTTCGACGATGACATCCAGCGCCTCGTCGTTGGAGCCGAGGTCGGGGGCGAAACCGCCCTCATCGCCTACGGCGGTATTGAGTTTCTTATCTTTGAGGACGGCCTTGAGTTGGTGGAAGATCTCGGCGCCCATCCGCAGCCCTTCGCCGAAGCTGGCGGCTCCGACGGGCATGACCATAAATTCCTGTAAATCGACGTTGTTGTCGGAATGGGCACCGCCGTTTAGGATATTCATCATCGGCACCGGCAACTGGTGGGCGGAGGGGCCACCGAGATAGCGATAGAGCGGCAGGCCGCTGGCTAGGGCGGCGGCCTTGGCTGCGGCGAGGGATACGCCGAGAATGGCGTTGGCGCCGAGGCGGCCCTTGTTGGGCGTGCCGTCGAGGTCGATCATCGCCTGGTCGATCAGGCCCTGATCGGCCGGATTAAGGCCCCGGAGGGCCGGGGCGATTTCGCCATCGACATTGGCGACGGCGCGGCTGGTGCCCTTGCCGAGATAGCGCGATTGGTCGCCGTCGCGTAGTTCGACGGCTTCGTGTTCGCCGGTAGACGCCCCCGAGGGGACCGCGGCGCGGCCGAGGAGACCATTTTCTAGGATGACATCGACTTCAACGGTGGGGTTGCCGCGCGAATCGAGGATTTCGCGGGCCTTGATGGCAGCGATTTTGGACATGGGATTTACCGGCTTTCAGCACATGGTTGACAAGATGCGTAAACGCTTAAAGTACATGCCCTTGGAGGTGCTGTCAAGGTGGTGTATAGTCGCCCTATTAGGGGGGGGCGGAACGGGCGCGAATGCGGATTCGTCGGTGAATGTGGCGCTGGACCACTGGGTGTATGGCTATTTGCAGCGGCTTGAAACGGAAGGCAAGTTGCCGATAGATGTAGGGGGCATTAAGCCATACAGCCGCAACGAAATAGCAATATTTATTAATGCAATAGATGAGGTTGGTGCCCGCAAACTCTCAAACATTCAAGAAGCCGAACTGGACCTGTTGCGCGACGAATTTGCGCCCGAGTTGGGCACTCGGGGCCATGACCAGGACAGCACATGGGGTCGTCGCTTGCGCAGGGGGCATCCCCTGGTGCTGTATCGCGCCAAAGAGGGCGTGCTGCTGGCCGATTTGCTGCTGCGGCAACAGAGCGATCGCTTCGACGGGCGCCAGCGCCAGACGGCAGAAATGGTCTATCGCAACAGGGTGGGCGGGATGATCCGCGGCGCGATCGGGGACCAGATTGGCTTTCGCCTTGCTTTCGAGCAAATCCGCGAACAGGGATCCCGCGACTACACCTACCGCCATCACATGTTCGAGCGGCGCTTGGAGGTGTCCCAGCTGAAGGGAAATCTGGCCGATTTTCACGAGGGGACGGCCTATTTGAGCTTCGCGCTCGGACCGGTGAATGTGCAGATGGGCAAGGACGAGGTGGCCTGGGGCCCGGCGCCGGGCCAGAATCTCGGCCTCAGCAGCAACGCCCCATCCTTTAATATGGTTCGCCTAAAATCTCGCCTCGGCGCCTTCAGATTGGTGGCCCTATCCGCCGAACTAAAGCCCTGTCCGGATCGGCCCGATTCGCCACTGTGCCGCGGGTTGGCCGACTCGGCGGCGACCTATATAACCAATGGGATCTCGCGGCCGCTGGACCGCAAAAAATACCTCGCGGCGCATCGCCTCGAAGTCGCGCTCGCGCCGTGGTTGGATCTGGGTTTCCAAGAGGTAGTCGTCTACGGTGATCGCGGACTGGAGCTCAGCTATGTCAATCCGCTGATGTTTTACTGGGCGGCGCAGAGTTATCTGGGCGACAAAGACAATGTGATGATGGGCCTGGATCTGGATATCCATCCGGGCCGCGGACGCCGCTACTATCTGGCCTATGTGGTGGACGACTTGAAGAAGGCGGGGATATTTTCCGACGATTTCGCCAACAAATTTTCGCTCCAGGCCGGCCTGGAATGGGCCGATCCGCTGGGGTGGGGCGATGCGGATCTGCGGATTGAGTATGTGCGGATCGAGCCGTGGATCTACTCGCACAAATTTCCCATCAATACCTTTCGCCATTTCGACGTGCCGCTGGGGCATGCCCTGGAGCCCAATAGCGATCAATGGCAAATGGTACTGGGCAAGCGTCTGAGCCGGGACTTGAGTTTTGAAGCGGGGTTCCGTCGCAGCCGCCACGGGGCCAATATACTCCGCGACGACGGGACCATTCTCAATGTCGGGGGCGATATGCACTATGGCTGGCGGCCGGGTGACGAGCGCGAATCAAAAGCATTTCTCGCCGGCCGACTGGCGCGGCGGACGGAAATCTCGGGTGGGGTGCGCTGGCGCATATTGCCGCTGCTGGTGGCGGCAGTTGAGTACCGACAAGAGTGGGGTACGGGCGTGCCGCTGCCGCCGGCGGCGGGGCCGGGGGTGCCTTTAGCCTGGCGTAGCGGCTACGGGGACGGCCTAGAGCGGCACCTGCATTTCGATCTGCGCTACAATTACTTTTGAGGTCGGATAATTGGACTGGTTGCACGCGAGTTTGGTGGTCAGTGGCGGGCTTTACGGCGCGACCGTGCTGTGGTTGTGGCGTGGCCTGTTGCGCAATCGATTGCAAAATCCCACCTGCGATTATCCGTCGGTCAGCGTCGTCGTCGCCGCCCGCGACGAGGAGGGGCCCCTGCCGGCCTGCTTGGCCGCGCTCGCCGCGCAGGATTATCCCGGACCGCTCGAGGTGGTCGTCGTCGATGATCGCTCGCGCGACGGGACGGGGGCGGTCATTGCCGCCAAAGCCGCCGAATGGCCGGCCCTCAAGGCGGTGCGGGCCCAGGATCCGCCGCGCTTTGCCTGTCCCAAGAAGAGCGCGCTGGCCCAGGGCATCGCCGCGAGTACCGGCGAAATCCTGCTCTTTACCGATGCCGACTGCCGTCCGCCTGTTACCTGGGCGCGGGCGATGACAGCCCGCTTTAGCCCCGAGGTCGGGCTGGTCGCCGGTTATGCCCGATCCGATCCGGTCGCGGGATGGCTGAACGCGGTCTTGGCGGTGGACAATATCGGCGTCGGGGCCCTGGGCGCGGGCAGCATTGGCATGGGTTATCCGCTATCGTGCACTGGCCGCAGTCTGGCCTACCGCCGCGAGGTCTACGACGGTTTGGACGGTTTCGCGGCCATCGGCCATCTCATCGGCGGCGACGATGTCTACTTCATGCGGCTGGTTGCTGCCGAGGGGCGTTGGCGGGCGGCTTTTAATCCAGACGCGGCCGTGTTGTCGCCGCCGTTGGACCGAGTTGGCGCCATCGTTCAGCAGAAGCTCCGCCACGCCGCCAAGGGCGGCCACTACAAGGGGGGAGCGCTAGTATTGGCGGTGGGGGTCTACCTATTCCACCTGGTGCTGGCCCTGGGGCTGGGTCGCATGTTGTGGACGGGCATTTTCGATCCATTGACCGTTGGCGTGTGGGTGCTGCGCTGGGGCGTAGATTGGATGCTGTTGCGGCGGATGGCCACGGCCGTGGAGCGGCCCTTGTTGCGATATTTGCCGATAGTGGAAGTTTTGTATATTCCCTATGTCCTGTTCTTCACCGTCATTGGACGGTTGGGGTGGTTTCGTTGGAAAACATGAGCTAAAGGAGCGTTTTTGGCCTATCTCGTTTCAGCCAGGGTGCTACCGCGCTATGCCCGGCGCTATGCGCGCGTCTTCTCCTGGCGCCGCCTGGGCAATTTTATCGCCGTGCTGGCCTCGATGGGCGCTTCGTGGATCACGCGGCGACCGGTGGTGTGGGGACGCCCCTTTATGCTGATGGTCGAGCCGACCAATTTCTGCAACCTCAAGTGTCCGCTATGCCCTTCGGGCAACGGTCAGATGTTGCGGCCCCGCGGCAATATGGAGTTGGACGACTACAAACGCTTGGTCGACCAACTGGGGGATGAGGTATTTATGATGATGATGTGGAATCAGGGCGAACCCTATATCAACAAGTGCTTCAATCAAATGGTCCGCTATGCCCACGAGCGCGGCATCTTCACTTTTACCAGTACCAACGGCCACTTTATCCGCAGCGACGAGCAGGCGCGGGAGATCGTCGAATCGGGTTTGGACGAGATCATCGTCTCGCTCGACGGGGTAGATCAGGAGACCTACGCCAAATATCGGGTCGGCGGCCAGATCGAGCGGGTATTCGACGGGGTGCGTCGCTTGGTTGCGGCCAAGCAGCAGCTCGGCGCGCAAACGCCGTTGATCAACTTGCAGTTTATCGTCATGAAGCACAACGAGCGCGACCTGGCTGAGGCCGAAGCCCTGGCCAAGGAGCTAAAGGTTGACAAATTCCTGATCAAGACCGCCCAGGTCTATTCGAACGACGACGCCGAGGAATTCTTGCCCGAGGATGAGAATTTCAGCCGCTATCAGCGCCAGGACGAGGAACTGGTAGTCAAGGGCCAGCCCGGCAAGGGGTGCAAGGTGCTGTGGTACAGCTCCATGGTCAATTGGAACGGGGCGGTGGCGCCTTGTTGTTTCGACAAGGATGTCGATTTCGCCATGGGCCAGGCCTTCAATGGGGACCGCTTCGACGAGATCTGGCGCGGTCGCGCCTATATGGATTTTCGCCAGCAGATCCTTACCGACCGCAACGCCGTCGCTATGTGCCGCAATTGCTCCGAAGGTTATCGGGGCATGTTTTCCCACGTCAAAGAAATTAGGGGCTGAGGCGGGGCGCGATGGCGGCGGGGGCCGGGCTGGAGGTGGCGCTGTCGGCGCTCGCCGCGCTATACCTGATGGGGGCGCTGTGGTTTGTTTGGGGCACCAGGCGCGGCAAGCGATGCACGGCTGAACAGACACCCCTGGTGTCGGTGGTCATCGCCGCTCGCGACGAGGCCGCGCGGATCGGCGATTGCCTACAGGGCCTGGTGGCCCAGGATTATCCCGGCGATAGCTACGAGATCATCGTCGTCGATGACGATTCTTCCGATGGCACCGGGGCTATTGTCGAGCAGTGGGAAGGGGCTGCGGTTGCGGTGCGGCTGGTGCAGTCGGCCGGCCGGGGATCCAAAAAGGCCGCGCTGCAGACCGGCGTCGAAGCCGCCCGGGGCGATATTATCCTTACTACCGATGCCGATTGCCAGGTGCCGCGCGGCTGGATCCGCGGCCTGGTTGCCCATTTTGCGCCGGGGGTTGGCATGGTGATCGGCGTTTCGCAAATCGCTGCGCCCGCCGATATTTCCGGCGTCCGCAGCGGGTATGAAGCCGTGGATTTCACCATCCTGATGACCTGCATCTGGGGCAGCGCCGGCTGGGGCCGGCCGATGGCCGCTTCGGGACAGAATCTGGCCTATCACCGCGCCGCCTATCGGGCGGTCGGCGGCTATGCGAAGGTCATGCACCGGGCCTCTGGTGACGACGTGCTGTTGATGCAGTTGATTCGCGCGACGCGGCAATGGAAAATCGCTTTTGCCGATGCGCCTGAGACCTTCGTGCGCCACCCGGTGACCCCGTCCTGGCGCGGGCTGGTCGGCAAGCGCAGTCGCTGGGCCTCTAATGCTTCGCTGCTCGCCCGGCTAGATCCGCTGTTCTTCACCGCCATGGTGGTCACCTATGGCCTTAACTGGCTGATACTTGCCGCGCCGGGGCTGTGGGTGCTGGGCCGGCTCGACGGCATGGTCGCATTGGGCGCGTTCGCGGTGAAAATTCTCGCCGAGTGGATGGTATTCTCCCGCGGGATGAGGCTGACGAGTCGGGGCGAATCGCGGCGCTTCTTTCCGTTGTGGGTGCTATTGCAGCCCCTGTACGTAGCCCTGGCGGGGACGCTGGGCGGGTTGGGGCTATTTCGCTGGAAGGGGAATGTCCATCTGTGGGGTCGGCGTGTCAATTCGGGGGCCGGGGTCGAATTTTCCGAGTCCAACCATCGCTGAAGGGAGGATAAATTGGGGAAGCGCGAAATCGAACGGGCGGAAATCGTCTGTGGAGAATTGAAGCAGACCATACCCGAGACCCGGGTTGAGTTGGACTATTCCAATGCGCTGGAACTGATGGTCGCCACCGTGCTGTCGGCGCAGTGTACCGACGTCAAGGTCAACGAGGTGACAGCGGATTTATTCGCGAAATACCGGCGCGCCGAAGACTACGTAGGCGTGGATGCAGGCGAACTGGAACAGGATATCCGCCAGACCGGATTTTTTCGCCAGAAGGCCAAGAATATCCGCGCCACTATGGAAATACTGATTGCCGAACACGGCGGTGAAGTGCCAGGCGATATGGAGGCCCTGGTCCGCCTGCCTGGCATCGGGCGCAAGAGCGCCAATGTCATCCTCGGCAATATTTTCGGCGTGCCCGGGATCGTGGTCGATACCCATGTCGGCAGGGTCAGCCAGCGTCTGGGGTTGACCAAGGAGAAGGATCCGGTCAAGGTCGAGAAGGCGCTGGGCGCGCTACTGCCCGAGGCGGAATGGACGGCATTCGGGCAGCGGCTGGTATTGCACGGGCGCTATGTCTGCAAAGCCCGCAAGCCGCTGTGCGACGAATGCTCGTTGATCGCCCATTGTCCCCATTTCGCCAGGGAAATGAGCTAGGGGCCGCCGCATCGGGCGAGTAGTCAGACCGCCCTGGTGCAAGACAAGCACGACCCGTTAAAAAAACACCCGTGCCGTTGCCGCAAGACCGCCGGGTTCGGTACCCGGTGGCCTCAAGTGCCGCGTATCGTAGCCCGTTCATATCCAGTTCCGTAGATCTGAACGGAGTTGTGGACATTGGCCGAGGATCAGACCTTAAACAGGAAGTGCATTATATCCCCGTCGTTTACCTCGTAATCGCGGCCCTTTTGCTGTAGTCTGCCCGCTGCCTTAATCTGTTGTTCGCCGCCGAGTTCAGCCAGGTCGTCATAGCGCATGATCTCGGCGCGAATAAAGCCCCGTTCGATATCGGTGTGGATCGCGCGGCCAGCCGTGGGCGCCAACGAGCCGCTGCGAATGGTCCAGGCCCGGACTTCGTCTTCGCCCACGGTAAAAAAAGAAATCAATCCCAGCGTCTCGTAACACAGCCGGGTCAACCGGGCCAGGGCGGTCTCGGGCAGTTCCAGATCGGCGAGGAAGATCTCGCGCTCTTCCGCATCGAGTTCGGCCAATTCTTCTTCGATCTTGGCCGATACCGCGATCCAGGCGAATGGGCTGGTGGCGAATTGGCTGCGCAACGAGTCGAGCGGGCCTTGCAGGTCGTCCTCGGCAGTGTTGAGAATATTGATGACTGGCTTGCGGGTCAGGAGCGGATAGCTGGCGACCTGTTTTTCCTCGTCGCCCTCAAAGTCAAATTCGCTCAGGGGACGGCCTGCTTCGAGGTGGATTTGCATCCGTTTGAGCAGGTCCTTTTCGGAACTCTCCGCTTTTTGGCCCTTTTGTTCTCGCTCGATGCGTTCGAGGCGCTTATCGACGAAAACCATGTCGGCGAACTGGAGATCTTCGGCCAGGCGGGCGATGTCTCGCGCCGGATCGACCGAGCCGGCCAGGTGATAGACCGAGTCGTCGCTGAAACAGCGGACCAGGTGGCAGACGGCATCGACCTGCTCGAGGCTATTGAGGGCTTCGGCGTTCTTTTGCGAATCTTGCTCGAGGTCTGGCAGCAGGGCGATTTCGATGGTTGCTGGGGTGCGCTGCTGCGGGTTGTAGAGGGCGACGAGATGTTCCAGTCGCGCGTCGTGGACTGGGGCCAGGCCGAGACCTGCGGCCAGGCTCTCTTGCCCGGTAAGCAGTCTGAATAGGGTCTTCTTGCCCACCTGGGGATAACCGACTAAGCCTAATTTCACGATAACTCCTTGTAAGATCAAAAAACATAAGCACGAACCAGATTGGCGCAACAGAGGACAAGCAGCCGCAAGATTGCGCGGGGGGCCGATATGTGGCAGGGTTGGCGCGCTTGCTAGAGGCGGCGAAGCTTTGCGCATGCACCAGCCATTTTTATTTTGCGGGA
>PBOD01000113.1 GCA_002724215.1 Gemmatimonadota bacterium
CGATACGGGCACAGAGGAAGAAAGCGCCACAACCGATACGGGCACAGAGGAAGAAAGCGCCACAACCGATACGGGCACAGAGGAAGAAAGCGCCGAAGAGACCGGCTGATCAGACGCATGCCCATTCTCACCCTGACCACCGACTTCGGTACCGGCGATTACTACGTCGGTGCGATGAAGGGCGTCGCGCTTGGTATCGCACCCGACGCCCGCCTGATCGACATCTCGCACCAGATCCCGCCCCAGGACGTACTCGCCGCCGCCTTCGTGCTGCGTCACGCCGCCCGCGAATTCCCACCCGGCACCGTGCACCTGGCCGTCGTCGATCCCGGCGTCGGCACCGCGCGCCGCCCCATCGCCGTGGCTGCTGCCGACCAGCTTTGGATCGGCCCCGATAACGGGCTGTTCAGCTTCGTCCTCAATGACGCTCGCGTCCACCACATCGCCAATAAAGCACTCTATAACTCGCGCCCGAGCCGCACTTTCCATGGCCGCGATATCTTCGCCCCCATCGCGGCCCACCTCTGCACGGGCCTGGATCTGGCCGCAGTAGGCCCGCCCGTTTACGACCCGGTAGTCCTCCCCGAAATTACCGCGCAAAAGTCTGCGCAACGCATCGCGGGCCGGATCATCCACATCGACCACTTCGGCAACCTGGTGACCAATATCGCCGCAGCGGATATAGAGCCATGGGGCACCGCGGTAAACATCCGCTTAGGCAGCCATGCGCTCGCAGGCCTGAGCCGCACCTACGGCGATGTCGCAGAAGACGCGCCGCTGGCCTTGATCGGCAGCGTCGAATTGCTGGAAATCTCCGTCAATGGCGGCAGCGCCGCGCAGCGATTCGGGCTCGACCGCCGCGATCCGATTATAGTGGAACCCACGACTGAAAGGTAATTATGGAGGCACCCCTCATCGTCAGTATCTCCGGTATTCGCGGCCTCGTCGGCCAATCGCTCACCGACGAGGTCGTCGCCCGCTTCGCTGCCGCCTTTGGCACCACCCTGGACTCCGACGCCACGGTTATCATCGCCCGCGACCCCCGCCCCTCCGGCGCGGGCTTTGCCAAAGTCGCCGCCGCGGCGCTAGTGCAAACGGGTTGCCGCGTCATCGACCTCGGCAAGTGCTCCACCCCCGGCGCCAAGCTGCTCATCACCGAACTCGACGCCCAGGGGGCCATCGTCATCACCGCCAGCCACAATCCCCAGCCCTGGAACGGCCTCAAACTCGTCCGTTCAGATGGCATCTTCCTCAACGCCGAGCAGGGCCAGCGCGTCGAAGCCCTCTTCCACTCGGGCGAATTTCGCCAGGCCGACGGCGGCTCGATCGCAACCCTTGATCCCGCAGAGGTGAAAAAGCGTCATCTCGACAAAATCCTCGCCCACATCGATGCCGACGCCATCCGCCAGGCACGCTTCAAGGTCGCCGTCGATCCCTGCAATGGCGCCGGCGCCCTACTCGCCCCGGACCTACTCGCCGCCCTCGGCGCCGAAGCTACCCTCATCAACGCCGAGCCCGACGGCGAGTTCGCCCACGAGCCCGAACCAGTACCCGCCAACCTCGTCCAACTCGGCGCCGCCGTGCGCGACAACAACTGCGCGATCGGCTTCGCCATCGACCCCGACGCCGATCGCGTCACCTTGGTCGGCGCCGACGGCGAAGCGGTGGGCGAAGATCTCACCCTCGCTCTCGCCGTCCAGGCCGTGACCGCCCGCAACCCCGGTCCGGTAGTCACCACCCTCTCCTCGTCGCAGGCCATCTCCGACGCCGCCACCCGCAACGGCTGCCCCGTCCACCTCACCGCCGTCGGCGAGGTCAATGTCGTGGAGAAAATGGTCGAGGAAAACGCCGCAATCGGCGGCGAGGGCAATGGCGGCGTAATCCTCACCCAGATCGATCCCGGCCGCGACGCCGCCGCCGGCCTGGCCCTGGTTTTAGAAGCCATGGCCACCACCGGCCAATCGCTCGCCGAACTCGTCGCCGCCCTGCCGACCTACGCCATCGACAAGCGCAAAATCACCTGCACCCCCGCAGAACTGGAAGCCGCGCTGGCCGCCCTCTTAGACCGCTACCCCGACGCCTATGTCCACCCCGTCTGCGACGGCTCCAAGCTCTATCTCAGCGGCCAGCTCGAATGCCCCTGGATCCACCTCCGCGCCTCCAATACCGAACCCATCGTCCGCGTCATCGCCGAGAGCGAGAGCGCGGAGGAAGCCGCCAGACTCTGCGACGAGGTCGAAGCCCTGTTCAATTAGGCGATCAATCTCCTCTCCGCCTGCGCCATCCTCTGCTCCGGGATGGACCCTCTGGCCCTTGCACATGGTCCACCCCACAAAGGGATTGCTCGCGCATCATCTGGGGGTTGGGAACGATTTAAAAAACGCGGCGGGCTTACTTTACTTCAAAGCCGGTCACAAAAGTCTCGATGACCCTGGCCTTTTTCAACACCTGCTTGTTGACCAGCAAATGCACATCTTTCTGCAATGTCTCGATCCGAAGCGGATCTTCCAGCTGCGCCGTCGTCATCGCGCTCATGTGCTTGAGCAGCGCCTGCTTGAGTTCGATGCGCTTGCGGCGAATCTCGGCCAAGCCTGCTTCGGGCGGACAGACTTTGAAAGCCAACTGCACCTCGAAACTGCGCCCCAGCGCACCGGCCGGATTGGCGCGCACCGGCCCCAGTTCGGAGTAGAGCGGACAGTCTGCTTTATCGTAAGGGGGGGGCGGTGAACAGCCGTAGAGCACGGCGATTAGGACGGCGAGCGCCCTCATTCGACAGCGGCGGAACCCGCGGTGGGGACCGGCGCGGCGGCGCGGTCCAGCAGCGAGGAGAAAATATCGGCACGCTCATCAACCAGCTGAGTGAGGCGCTCGAGATTCTCCTGGGCGGTCTCGGCGATCTCGCTTTGCTGGTGCACCGATTTGAAGAGCTCGTCGGCGATGGTCATCGCCGCCAGCACCGCGAGCTTGGCGGGTGCCACCCGTCCGCCGTGTAACTCGGCGATCTCGCGCATCTTCTCATCGACATACGCGGCGATCTTGCGCATTTGGCGCGCGTCGCTGGCAGCGATCTGATATTCTTCGCCAAAGACCTCAACCAGCACTCCACCGATGTGATTATCAGCCATAAGTCTTAATATAATAGCAACTTGCCCTATGGGCAAATCAAGCAATAGCGGCGACGATATCGCCGTAGGAGCCCTCGACCAACTGGTCGCTGGTAATTTCCAAGGCCCGCATCAGTGTCTCGACGCGCTGGTGCGATTCCTCGATGCCCTTTTCCTCGGTCACCGCCTCCAATTCGACGAACTGCCCCAGGCCTTTGACATCGTCGAGGTGAATCCGCACGTTTTCCCACAGCCAGACCTGGCGCGTCTTCTCGACCTCGACCCAAGTCCCGTGAATCTTACTCAGAATATCGCGCAGGGCCTCGGGATCTTCGGTCTTGGCGATCTCATAGTCGCTGCGCTTGGGGCCGGCCAGATCCTCGCGCTTGTAAAAAATCAGGTGGCCCTCGTCCGTGCCCAGTTCGCGCAGCTTGAGCCGACCGTCATCGACGTTGAAGTAGGTGTCCTTCTGGTGGAAGGTCCCCGCCAGGCCCGCGCCGAGGGCATTGAGATTTTCTTCGGCGCGCGCGGCGTTCTCGTAACGCGCTTTTATTTCGATATTGGTCATATAGGACTTAAGTCATTCCTCGCGTTGGCCCTACAAATCTACGCCCGCCCCTGTTCCAATGCAAGGTAGATCAGCTATCCACAGCGGCCCAGCCCGCCGTATCCACGCCACAGCGCGCCAGCCGCTCGAGCAGGGCGCCCCAGCGCCGCCTGCTAAAGGGAATCCCCCGCTGCAACCGCCGCGCCCGCTCCTCCCGCGCGCGATCCCCCGGCACCCGAACCCGCGCCGCGCCCGCCGCGGGCTGCACCTCCCGCGCACTGGCGGCGAGAAAGCCGCTGCGCGCGGCGAAAACATCTGCCCCGGCAAAGCGCCCGGCATCGATGACCAGGCCAAAAAAGCCACAGCCATACGGCCCTGCCACCGCACTGACCTCCGGCACATCGCGACCGCACGGCCCCCCATTTAAAGCCCCCGCCAACAAATCCACCAGCATACCTACTCCATAACCCAGTAAGCCCCCCACCGGCAGCAGCGTCCCACCGACCAGATCACTCGGATCCGTCGTCACCTGCCCATCCCTATCGAGCAACACCCCCTCGTCCAACTGCCTACCCTCCTCTCTCGCCTGATCCACCTTGGCCGCCGAATGCCCAGTCGCCGCATCAAAGACCAGCGGCTCTCCACCGGCTACCGGTGCCGCATAGGCCAGCGGATTAGTCCCGTGCAAACCCTCGCGCCCCCCCGGCGGTGCCACCCGCGGCGTCGCATTGGCCATACAGAGCGCCAGCAAACCCTCCCGCGCCAACGGCTCGACGTAAAAAGCCAGCGCTCCCGCGTAATTCCCGTCCCTTAGCGACACCGCGCCCAGGCCATTTTCCCGCGCCCTGTCCCGCGCCAAGCCCATCGCCTTTTCACCAAGATACGGCCCCACTCCATGCTGCCCATCGCACAACACCGTCACCGGCCCGTCCTCCACAACCCGCAAATCCCGCCCCGACCGAATCTGCCCCGACCGCACCCGCTCGACATAGATCGGCAACAACGACAACCCATGACTGTCGGTCCCGCGCAAACTGGCATAGACCATGCTCTCGGCACAACGCGCCGCCTCTTCCCCCCCAACACCGACCTGCTCCAGCACCTCCAGGCAAAATTCCCGCGCCCGCTCAACGCTCAACAGCATCTCTTCCATCACCGCCGACGCCCCCCTCTCCGCTTCCTTTGACTGTACTTCTTCGAAGGCATCCAACTCTCCCCACAACTCAAACACAACCGCTTCCGCACCCGATCCACGGTCCGGTACACCCTATCGGCGACGACTTGTACGCCGGGCAATTGGCATACCCAATCCACCCGCTCCAACCCCGGCAAATGCCGCCCCAACACCCGTAGCGCTACCGCACCCTCATACACTTCCCCCCGGCGATCGCATACGGTCAGTTCTTTCAACGCCCGCTCAAAATCCACCATCGGAAACCGCTCCTCCAACCCCACCCCACTCAACGGCAACGCTTCAACCACTCCCCCCATATCCCGTACCTCCACCCATTCCTTAAATCTCACGCACAATTCACAGGTATCATCGTAGAAATAGTACAGCTGCACGCGATCGTCGCCCATATTCTCCAACCCCATAAGGGACCAACCAGTGATAATTACAGCTTCTACCGAAGGTCGGATACGGGGTATTCTCGTAGCGGTCGTGCCCCAGATTTCACAGGAAGTGAAATCTGGAAAGGCACCCCTCGGAGCCAGGACAGGATGTCCTGGCGAGAATGAGCGAAGAGAATACCCCGTATCCGACCTGTCAACCAGCAGTACAACCTTACAATAACCAACTTGCGCCCACCCCCCAAAATCCCCACCCTATACCCCCATGAAAGCCATAATTGTAAAAGAAGATCCCAACCGCACCTTGCTCTGGCAAGAAGTTCCCGACCCCACCTTCGCCTCAAACGAAGCCCTGGTCAACATCCACACCACCGCCATCAACCGCGCCGACCTCCTCCAGCGCGCCGGCAACTATCCCCCGCCCCCCGGCGCTCCACCGTATATGGGCCTGGAAATGTGCGGTACCATCGCCGCAGTCGGCACCGCGGTCACCGGCTTCAAACCCGGCGACCGCGTCCTCGGTCTGCTCGCCGGCGGCGGCTACGCCGAGCAGGTCGCCGTGCCCGCCACCCACCTGTTGCCCCTGCCCGACGACCGCGACTTCGTCTGGGGCGGCGCCATCGCCGAAGTCTTCCTCACCGCCTTCGTCAACTTGTTCCTGGAAGCCGAGCTGCAAGCAGGCGAGACCGCGCTGATCCACGGCGGCGCCAGCGGGGTCGGCACCGCCGCCATCCAACTCTGCCGCGAGGCCGGCTGCAAAGTCATCGCCACGGCGGGAACCGAAGCCAAGATCGCCCGCTGCCGCGAATTGGGCGCCGACCTCGCCATCAACTACAAAGAACGGGATTTCGCCGAAGCCATACACGCCGACAGCGACGGCGTCGATGTCGTCCTCGATATCGCCGGCGCCGACTATCTAGAGCGCAATATGGAGGTCCTCAAACCGCGCGGTCGGCTGGTCGTCATCGCCGTCCTCACCGGTCCCCAAACCCAGATCGACCTGCTGCAGATGCAAATCAAGCGCCTGCGGCTGATCGGCTCGGTGCTGCGCAGCCGCTCGCTCGAAGAGAAAAACGCCATCGTCGCCGCCTTTAAAGAGCGCTTTTGGCCGCTGCTCATCGCCGGGCGGATCGAGCCCGTAATCGAAGAGGTATTGCCCGTCGAACGCGCCGCCGACGCCCAGCAAATCCTGGCCGAAAACCGCAATATCGGCAAAGTACTACTCCAGGTCCGCCCCTGAAAGGAAACCGCATGGCCCTTCGCTATCGCGAAATCGAGGTCACCGGCCCGCCGCGCGAGCTCGGCCGCCAGCTCGGCGAGGCCGCCCGCGACGAAATCCAGGGCTTCGCCGCCATTGCCCTCGAGCGCGTCAATAAGACCGTCAAAATATCGCGCGATAAAGCCCTTGCCATCTGTCGCCAATGCGAGGCCTATGTCGAGGATTACGCCCCCGATATGTTGGAAGAATTGCGCGGCGTCGCCGACAGCTCAGGCGTCGCGCTCGCCGACCTCATGCTGCTGCAGGTCCGCAACCAGCTGCGCCCCGCAGAAGACGCCGGCTGCACCTCGGTCTCGGTCGCGCCTGCACGCAGCGCCGGAGATGGCGCCATCGTCGGCCAGAACTGGGACAACGACCCCGCGCTCGACCCCTTCACCATCGTCCTGACCCGCCGCCCGACCGGCAAGCCCGCGCTGATGAATATCACCCAGGCCGGGCTCATCGCCTATATGGGTCTCAACGACCGGGGCATCGGCTTGTGCATGAACACCCTGCCGGCTCCCAGCCGCGCCGTGGGCGTGCCGCATTATTTTACCGTGCGCGAGATCTACGAGCAGTCTTCGCTCGACGACTGCGTGCAGGCCGTACGTCGCGCTCGCCGCGCAATCCCGGCCAATCTCATCCTCGCCACTCCCCAGGGACCGGCCGACCTCGAAATCACCGTCGACGACGTCCACGTGCTGTGCGATGACGAACTCGTCGTCCACACCAACCACTGCCTGCATCCCGAACTCGTCGCGATCAACGCCGATTTTCCCGACCTGATCGAATCCACCCCACGCAAAGCCCGCATCTCCGCCCTGCTCGATCCGCAACAAGCCCTGGGCGTGGCGCAAATGCAAGCCGCGCTCAAAGACCACGACAACCACCCTCGATCGATCTGCCGCCACGAAAACGACGACCCCGAAACCGGCTTCTGGGTCAGCGTATTCTCGATGGTCGTCGAAGCCGACCGGGGCCGGATGCACATCTCGCGCGGCAATCCCTGCACCATCCCCTACGAGACGTACGCGCTCAACTAAAGGAGCCACTATGGGCATCCTGCACGGCACCATCGTCGATGCGGCCAGCGGTGAAAAACTCGACGCCAAAGTTCATGTCCTCAACGCCATGGGCAACTTCGCCCAGCCTCGCGACGCGCTGTTGAAGCGCGGCCCGGGCACGCCTTTCTTCTTCAGCGACGGCGAGTTTGAGGTCAGTGGTTCGCGCGGGCGCACCGACGTACTGGTCGAGCGCGGCACCGAATACGAGCCCTACCGCACCACTGTCGAATTGCCCGAGCACGGCCACGTCGACGTCGAAATCCCGCTCGAGCGCTGGTACCGCCCGCAGGAGCAAAACTGGTATCCGGGCAACACCCACATCCACTACGACGAAAAAGAAACCCAGCCCGACCGTCGCCTGGGTATCGACTGCAGCGTCGAAGGCTACAACGTCACCTGCGTAAGCGTGCTCGACCGTCGCCAGTTGCCCTACGCCTCCAACAAATACCCCATCGGGGTCATGAACGAATTCAAAACCGCGCACCACGTGCTCGACATCGGCGAGGAAAACCGCCACTATGGCGACAACTCGCCCTGGGGCTTTGGCTACGGCCACGTGATGTTTATGAATATCCGCAATCTCATCCAGCCCGTCAGCCGCGGCCACACCCTCACCGCGCAATTCGACCCTGACTATCCGCCGCTGTGTTTCTGCTGCGACGAGGCCCGCGACCAGGGCGGCATCGTCATCTGGTGCCACAACGGGCGCGGCATGGAGGCGCCCATCGCCGCCGTCCTCGGCAAACTCGACGCCTTCAATCTCTTCGATCCCTTCTGGATGGATCCCGAATACGATCTGTGGTACAAACTCCTAGACTGCGGCATCACACTGCCGGCTTCGACGGGCACAGATTGGTTTGTCTGCTCCAACAACCGCGTCTACGTGCAGACCGACGAGGACTTCTCCTACGCGGGTTGGATCGACGGCATGAAACGGGGCCGCACCTTTATCACCAATGGTCCGGCGTTGGATCTCAAAGTCAACGAGCGCCCCATGGGCGAGACCCTCGACATTACCAGCGGCGCCGAGCTCGAGGCCGAAATCACCTTCAGCTCCTTCTATCCGATCCAGCGCGCCGAGCTGGTCGTCGATGGTGCGGTAGTAAAATATTGGGATTCGCCCGGCGGCCTGCGCGAGGGCGCGATGCGCCATGGTTTTACGTCCGAGCGCGACGGCTGGGTCGCCGCCCGGCTGTGGGGCAATGCCCGCGACAGCTTCGACCAGTCGATCTACGCCCACTCCAGCCCCATCTACTTCCGCAGCGGCACGCCCTCGGCCCAGCGCGGGGCCTCCGCGCGCTTCTTTATGGATTCGATCGACGAGTCGCTCAAGTGGATCGATAGCTATGGCCGCTACAACAACGACCAGCAGCGCGAGGATGTACGGGAATTGTTCAGGCGCGGACGAGAGGCCTATAGCAGTCTGGTAGCAACGACAAAAGGGGCAAACTAACGGTCCTCGACATTGACATTACTGTCAATATTCAACCCGCCGGCTCCTTCAGCTCGTAGTCGTGATCGCGCACCGTGCCGTCATCGGCGTGATCGCGCTGGGCGACCTTGAGGTCCTGGTAAAGCCGCAGCAAGTCGCGAATGCCGCCGATCGACAACCACACCATGACGACAAACGACGTGACGATAAAGAACATCGCATTGACATAGTAGTGGTAGGTCGCCCAGCCCTCCTCCGACACGCCGACAGTGTAGACCGCCGTCGTCATTACCAGCCACAAGCCGAAAAACAGGATCGCCTTGCCGATGGTAATGCCGTAGATGATTTTGTCGCCGCGGGTAAAATCGTCGGTAATCCCCAGCGCCGANCGCCAGTTCCACTTCTGCTTGGCGACGGCGACCCCGCCGGTGGCCTGATGGTCCGACTCGACGACGTATTCGCCGCGATGCAGGAGCTTATCGACATTGAATACCNTGCGCTCNCCCAGCAAGGAAAAAACCACGTACATGGTCCCCGCCACCAGCATCGCCCCGAAGTAGACCTCCTGCCCGGTGAACCAGAAATCAAAGCCGAACCAATCCTCGCAATAGTGCTCGAGCACCATGCCGGTGGTTGCCAGGATCGTACCGCTGGTGAGGGCAGCATAGGCGCCCCTCGTAGTGCCCCAGCGGGTGTAGAGCCCACCGACAATGACGACGCCCGCACCACCGAGCCAAAACGCACCCGTCAGCGCAAAGAATAGCAAAATATCCTGCGTCTGCCGGTAAAACGAACTGAACAACACGATAAAGACCGCCACCCCGAAAATCGACCAGCGCAACAATTTCAAATGCGCGTCCGAATCGAGCTCCTTGCCGCGCCAGGGCAAATAGACATCCTGAATGAAGATGCTGCCCCACGAGTGCAAATAGGTGTCATGGGTGGTGATAAAGGCTGCAAACATCACCGCTGCGAAGGCACCCATCAACCCGATCGGCATATAGAGTGTCATCGTCAACGGCGTCACCATCTGATCGCGCACCTGCTCGTCGGAGATAAGCGCCAGTTTGGCATTGACCGCATCCGCCCAGTGCGCATAATCGGGATGGTGCATAATCATATAGGCCACCAGCGGCAAGAGCGTCAGACCCCACAACAGCGCCCAGCCGCGGTACGAGCCCAGCACCCCCGCCATCTTGGCCTCGTGCGGCGACTTGGCCGAGACGTGGTACGCCTGCGAGCCCTGCCAGGCCATGCGATTGATCACCATGCTGATCAGGCCGATGAGAAAATAGGTCGGATCGAAGCCCTCCACGTCTCCGGCGCTGAAGGGATCCAACAGCGACTTGCCCTCCTCGGCGATCTGCAACCCCTCAAAGATCTGCACCAGCGGGAATTTGACCAGCAACAGGATCAATATGGTCACCAGCACCAGATTGACGAAAAACGACTGGAAGAAATCGGTCACCAGCACCGCAATTTGACCGCCGGCGAAGGTGTAATACATCGACAGCCCCACCAGCGCCACCAGCAGCGAATGGTAGGTCGGCCAGGCCAGGCCAAGGAAGTCGTAGGTGGCCGGCAACCCGCAGTAGTGGATAAAGAAATTGGCACCCACCGCCGGAAAAATTCCGAAGTTGATAATTCCCGAGATCCAGCAGATGGTCGCCGCGTAGATGCGGAAGTTGCGGCTGTAGCGCATCTCGAAAAACTGCGCCAGCGTCAACGAGCGCGTCTCGCGGAAGCGGTANGTGACCCAGCCGGTCAGCATCAGAATGAGCGCAATCGGCGCCTGCAACTGCTCCCACCAGTTGGGCGCAAAGCCGGCCTTGTAGACCATCTGGAAACGCGCGACAATAGACACCGCGCCCAGGCCCGCAACGCCTTCGGCAAGCGTCAGCAAATAGCGGCCCGCCAGGCGGTTGGCAGCGAGAAAGTCACTGGTAGACTGGGTGTATTTNCGGGTGGCGGTAGCGAGAATCGTAAAGAACGCGATGACCGAAAAAACGACGGCCCAATCGAGCCAGTGCATGTGCATCGAGGGAATCTCCGATTGGCTGAGTTAAAAATTCACCCAATTATAATGAAAGTCACTCTCGATGCAATAGACGGGAGATGTCCGACCACATNNTTCCATCCAATCCGGTCCTGGCTTACCGGTACACTCATTCGGCTTCCGGCCCGGGCGCCGAANAGCTNCAACAGCACCACACCGCCTCGTCTCCCCTACCCCCCCACAACCTCCCACGCGATTCGCGTTATTTGGCCAAATTCGCGCGGGGTAAGTAGATATACAGGCTTGTTTCTCACCTTCTTGCCCACCTTACCCAGGATCGCCGCGGGCAAGTNGCGATCCCGGCTCCCTTCCACAACGCGCTGTACCGGCTCGCCGCGGCGGGCGAACAGCGCCTCCAGAATCTGCTTGAAGAATGCGTCCGACGGCACCCCGAAGCGCGGCTTGACCCGCTCGATCCGGACCACCGCGCTCTCGACTTCCGGCCGNGGCCAAAACGCGTCGGCCTTAATCCGCTCNACGATTTCCACTTTGGCCACCCGNCCGATCGCAACCCCGATCCGACAGTAGCCCTGCTCCCCTACCCCCGCACAAATCCGCTCGGCTAAGCGCTGCTGAAAGACCAGCACCGCCCGATCGAAGCGCTGCTCGAGCATTTTAAAAATCAGCGGCAACGCCACCTGATACGGCAAATTCGCCACCACCTTGTCAAAGCGCGGCCACCCNACCTCCAGCGCATCTCCCCACACCACCTCCAAATGCCCGTGCCGTTTTTGTAAATCCCCCAAACACCTGGCAAACTGCCGATCCCGCTCGACCGCCACGACCTGCCCCGCCTGCCCCAGCAAAGCCTCGGTCAGATTCCCAATTCCCGCACCAATTTCCAGGACGNTATCATCGCGACCGATATCCGCATACGCCACTTCCCGCCGCANCACACCGCTATCCACCAAAAAGCTCTGCCCGAGCTTTTTCTTGGGCCGAATCCCGTATTTCTCAACCGCCTNCTTCATATTCCTCAAATATAAAGAGCCGGCCCGCATCTGCGAGCCAGCTCTTGTTTGTGCAGCCTAGCGCCCAGCGGCTTATCGCGGCTAGTGCGCCAAAAACCGCTCTGCCTCAATCGCCGCCATACACCCCGTCCCCGCCGCCGTCACCGCCTGCCGATACACCGTGTCCTGCACATCTCCACACGCGAACACCCCGTCGATATTGGTCGCCGTCGAATCCGGCTTGGTGATGATATACCCCTGATCGTCCATCTCCAGCACGCCATTGAAAATCTGCGAGTTCGGCACGTGCCCAATCGCCATAAACACCCCGTCGCAGGCCAGTTCGCGCGTCTCACCGGTCCGGGAGTCCTGCAGCAGCACCCCGCGCACCCCCAGTTCGTCGCCGTCCTGCAAGATTTCCTCGACGGTGGCGTTGACCACGAAATCGACCTTGTCATTGTCCTGCGCGCGCTTGAGCATGATCTTGGAGGCGCGAAATTCCTCGCGGCGGTGGACGATGGTCACTTTGGAGGCGAATTTGGTCAGATAGGTCCCCTCCTCCATCGCCGAGTCGCCACCGCCGACGACCACCAGCTCCTTGTCGCGAAAAAAGAAGCCGTCGCAGGTGGCGCAGGCCGACACCCCGTGCCCCATCAGCCGGGTCTCCGACTCGATCCCNAAAAGCCGCGCCGANGCGCCGGTGGCGATGATCAGCGCGTCGCCGGTGTACTCGGCGTCGTCGGTCCTGACCTTGAAGGGCCGCTGGGACATATCGACCTCAGTGGCGATTTTGAATTGGCACTCGGCTCCGAAACGCTGGGCCTGCTTGCGCATCTGGTCCATCAACTCCGGCCCCATNATGCCCTCGGGAAATCCGGGGTAGTTCTCGACATCGGTGGTGATGGTCAACTGGCCGCCCGGCTGCAGGCCCTCGAGCACCAGCGGTGGCAAATCGGCCCGCGCCGCATAGAGCGCGGCGGTGAGCCCGGCCGGGCCCGAGCCGATGATAATAACTGGGTAGTGGTTGGTTTCGCTCATTGTTCCCCTTGCTTTAAAACTGTGTGTCCATTGGATGCCGCCCGCGCCTCAAACGATGCGGCTCAACAGCTCCTCGCCCGCCAAACCCGCCAGCAAATTCTCCACCGAGCGGCTCGACATCGCCTGCCGCGTCTGTTCGGTGGCGCTGCCCAGGTGNGGGATGACGATAATATTGTCCAGTTCGAGCAGCGGGTGATTGCGGGGCAGTGGCTCGGGCTCGGTCACGTCGAGCGCNGCGCAGTGGAGCTTTCCGGCCCGCATCGTCTCAAGCAGNGCATCGTGATCGATGACCCCACCGCGGGCGGCATTGACCAGCACCGCCGACTCCTTCATCAGCCCCAACTCCCGCGCGCCGATCATCCCGCNCGTCTCGTCGGTCAGCGGCATGTTCAGCGCCACGAAATCCGACTCCGCCAGCAACTCGTCCAACGCCACATAACGCGCGCCCACCTCCNCAGCCCGCGGACTGGGCTTGCGGTTGTGGTAGAGGATTTTCATATCGAAACCCATGGCCCGCCGCGCGACCTGGTAGCCGATATTGCCCATGCCGACGATGCCCAGCGTCTGGTGGTGGACTTCCTGCCCCAGCATAAAGCTCGGGTCGTACTCGAGGAAGTCCGGCCCGCGCGCGAAATGATCGCCTGCGACGATATTGCGCGCACCCGCCAGGAGCAGCGCGAAAGTGATATCGGCGGTGGCGCCATCGAGCACATTGGGAGTATTCCCCACCGGAATACCGCGCTCTTTGGCCGCCGCCAGATCGACGTGGTCGCAGCCGACGCCGAAATTGCTAATCACCTTGAGCTTGGGGATACTGTCCATCAATTCAGGGCTGATCTTGATGTGGGCGTAGACGTAGATCCCGTCTACGTCGGCCAATTCGCCGCGCCAGGCGTCGTCGTCGGGCCGCCAGCGCACGACCCGACACTTTTGCTCGATCATCGGCAGGATCGTGCGGTAGGGCTCAACCTCGGCCATTACCAGCACAGTATACTCGGCCATCGCTGTATTTCCCGGAAAGTTGGGTGAAAAATCGCGGAAGGAATATAAGTAAGGGGNAGACAGCGGCAAGGGCACAAAANAGATCCGGGAAATCCCGGATCTGAATCGCCTGCGCGNGAGGACTGCGCTCAGGCTTCGAGGTCGACCATATTGCCCGTANGCTCNGGCGCANCNCGTTGGGGCTGCGGCGGNGCCTGGCGCTCGACCTGGAGTTCGCGCCGCAGCTGGCGCAGTTGGCGAAAGGTCTGCCCCGCCGCCGCCGGGCTATCGACTCCCACGCTCTTGCCCGCGCCCACCCGGGCGAGGCCGTCGCCGCGCCCCTCGCTACCGACCACGCCATCGATCTGGTTGACGCGGCGCTGCATGTCGTTGAAACGCGAGACCAGCACCGAGCGCTGGGTCGAACTGATCTGGTCGGACGACAAGCGCCGGGCAACCGACTCCATGCTGCGCACCAAGCGATCGACGCGGTCGAGAACCTGCGCGCGGCGGTCGGCCTGGATGGCTTCGGCTCGCATGCGGACCTGGCTGCGGCGCATAGCCGACAGGCCGGAAGCACCGGCGGGTGCGGAAGCGATATTGGTCATCGCCAGTACGATATCAAGTGCCCATTGCGTTGTCAAGCTTAAAAACTCAGCCCCTGAGGGCGCTTCCCCCTTGACGCAGAGCAACTTACGGGCGACAATAGGAAGCTCTACTTCAGCTAATGCGAGGTCTTATGCTCATTGCGCACCCCCACGGCCACTACCACTTCCTCCAGGGTATCGACCCCTATTCCTGCGGCGTTATCGCCGATCCGGGCTATGAAATCGTCCACGTCACCCTCTCCCGGGCGCTGCCCTGGCGCGAGGGCTTCGACCGCATAGATGCCCATCTCAAAGCCGAGGATTGGGCAGCGCGCAGCGATGCAACTCACCGCCATGCCCTCTGCGCAATCGAATTGCGCTCGCCGGCACCCTTTACCATGCAGGGCTTTATCGACTTCAACCGCGAGTACTGCGCCGTCTTGCAACAATGGGATCTCTACGTCGGCGAGCACAATCCCATCGCCCGCACCAATGTCGCCCCCATTGATTTGTCGCACGATGCAATTCGGCCTCCGAGCGAGCCCGTCCTGCACGCCTTCTCCTACGTAGTTGCCAACGACCAGATCGACCGCCAGACCCTCATCGTCGCCGGCGCCGGCGAATTGCGCGAGGGCATCCTGGTCACGGAGGGTCTCATCCGCCCCGGCGACACCTCGCCCGAGTCGATGCGGGAAAAGGCCACCTATGTCATGCAGGTGATGGACCAGCGCCTCAAGGGCCTAGGCGGAGACTGGGATCTGATCAACGCAGTCAACGTCTATACGATCTTCCCGCTGGAGGGCATCTTAGAGGACATTCTGCTGCCGACCATGGGCCCGGCCCATCGCCACGGCATTCGCTGGTACTACACCCGTCCACCGGTCGTCGATATCGATTTCGAAATGGATCTGCACGGCGTGGTCCGCGAGCGGATTCTCTAAGCGGGACAGCGCAAGCACCGCAACCGCCACGCGCCCTCGGCGCATAACGCAGCGACATAGCCAGGCGCCGGATCGAGCGCTTGCAACCGCCATCGCGCCAGTTCCGCCTGCCCCTCGTCCGAATGCACCAGCGCCGCTTCGGCGCCCAACGACACGCCGAATGTATCCAAACCCGCAGTAATGCCGTCGCCGCGCGCCTTGATGTAGGCCTCTTTGCGAGTCCAGATGTTGTAGAAAGCCGCCTTCTTCTCGGGCGTGGCCACTGCAGAGAGCGCCTCCCGTTCTTCGAGCGAAAAGAAACGCTCCGCGATCTGTTCGTGCGCCACCTTCGGCCGTGGCCACTCGACATCGACGCCCACCGCGCGGGCGCGGGCCACTGCATAGAGCGCCATTTCGTGCGAATGCGACAGGTTAAAGCACAGATCGCCCTCTTGCAGTGCGGGCTTGCCGTGCTCGCCGTAGGCAAAGGCCACCTCTGCCGGCTCGCAACCCAAGTACTGCGCCAACAGACAGCGCAAAGCGGACCGCGCGGCCACGAAGCGCTGGCGGTGCCGCTGCGCGGCAATGCGCCCGGCCCGCTCGCGCTCGTCTGCACTGAGGCAGGCGTCGTCCCCTACGGCGTCCTCCAAGTCGAGACGCCAGACATGAACTTCGTCGGCAGCCAGTTCGGGCGCGGCAGCGGGCGTTTTCCAGGCAGAGCACATGGTGCAAGGATACGTCGCGCGGATCACCACCGTCAACTTGCACCCAGGTCTTTTTCTCGATCGGCTTTTGTCGTTTGCCCGTGGCCAGCAACCCGGTCCGGCGCCTTTTCTGCCATCCGCGCCAGCGCCTCGCGCGCGCCGACCGACAGGGCGCACTCCACTTGACGGCGCCGACGCGCGTAATCAAATTAAGGAGCAATTGTGCGAAATACCCATCTTCGTAAAGGAGCCATACGCACCATGTCCACCTTTACCGCCAAAGACTATCCCGAATACACCGCCGATGGCAAATACCGCGTCATCGGCACCCGTCCAATCCGCCACGATGGCGTCGATAAGGTTACCGGCGCTGCCATGTACGGCGGTGATGTGCGCCTGCCCGGCCTGCTCTACGGCAAAGTTCTGCGCAGCCCGCACCCCCATGCGAGAATCCTCTCGATCGACACCTCCAGAGCCCTCGCAGTCGATGGTGTGCGCGCCGTGGCCACCGCCGACGACCTAGTCGAGACCGTCGATAAGCTCTCCAATATCGGTGAGACGACCGTCAACGTCCGCGAGATCGCCAAAAACTCGCTGGCCTCCGACAAGGTCCTCTACGTCGGCCACGCCGTGGCCGCAGTCTGCGCCACCGACCCACATATCGCCGAGGAAGCCCTCGATCTCATCGATGTCGAATACGAAGTCCTCGAGCCGGTCGTCGACGTGCGCAAGGCCATGGAGGACGGCGCACCTCTGCTCGACGAGGAACGCACGACCAGAGCCTTGGGCGAGGACACTGGCAAGAAGAGCAATATCGCCAGCCACAACCAGCACGCAATGGGCGACCTCGACGCCGGCTTCGCCGAGGCCGACGTCATCGTCGAGCGCGAGTTCGAGACCGCGACCATTCACCAGGGCTATATCGAGCCGCACAACACTACCGTGTGGTGGAAGAAAGACGGCACCGTCACCGTCTGGGTCAGCACCCAGGGGCCCTTCGAGATCCGCTCGCAGGTCGCCGAGGTCCTCAATGTCCCGGTCTCCAAGGTCAAGGTCATGCCCTGCGAGATCGGCGGTGGCTTCGGTGGCAAGTTTCCCACCTATATGGAGCCCGCCGCAGCCATCATGTCGCACAAAACCGGCCATCCGGTCAAGATGATCATGAGCCGCACCGAGGTTTTCCTCGCCACTGGCCCNGCCCCCGGCTCCTATATGAAAGTCAAGATNGGCGCCAGGAACGACGGCACCATCACCGCCGCCCATGCCTATATGGCCTACGANGCCGGCGCCTATCCCGGATCGGCCGTCGGCGCCGGNGCCAGTTGCATCCTCGCCCCCTACAATATTGCCAATGTCACCATCGACGCCTACGACGTGGTGGTCAACAAGCCCAAGTCCTCGGCCTATCGCGCCCCCGGCGCGCCCAACGCGGCCTACGCCTCTGAAAGCGTCATCGACGAATTGGCCGAGAAGATCGGCATTGATCCGCTTGCGATGCGCCTGCAAAACGCCTCCAAGGAGGGCACTCGCCGCGCCGATGGCACTGTCTATGGCCAGATCGGCTGCGAGCAGACCGTACAGGCTGCGCTCGATTCCGAGCACTACAAAAGCACGCTCGCCGGCCCCTACAGAGGCAGGGGCGTGGCCGGCGGCTTCTGGTTCAACGGCGGCGGCATGTCCTCGGCCGCCATATCGGTCAACGACAACGGCACCATCAACCTCAACGAGGGCTCTGTCGATATCGGCGGCAGCCGCGCCTCGATGGCGATGATCGTCGCCGAAACCCTCGGGCTCGAAGCGGAAGACATCAACCCATCGATCCCCGACACCTCGTCTATCGGCTTTACCGGCGGCACCGGCGGCAGCCGCGTTACCTACGCCACCGGCCACGCCTGCTACAACGCCGCCGAAGACGTCAAGGCCGAGATGTGCAAGCGCGCCGGGCGCCAGCTCGAGCTCGATGAGGACGATGTCGAATATCAGGACGGCGCCTTCGTCAGCAAGTCGGACGCCGCCAAAAAACTGAGCTTCGCGGAGGTCGCCGCCAGCCAGGGCTCGACCGGCGGTCCGATTACCGGCAAGGGCTCGGTCAACGCCGGCGGCCCCGGCAACGCCTTCGCCGTCCATATAGTCGATGTCGAGGTCGATCCCGACACCGGCAAGGTCGAGATCCTGCGCTTCACCGCTGTCCAGGACGTCGGCAAAGCCATCCACCCCTCGTATGTCGAGGGCCAGATCCAGGGCGGCGCGGTCCAGGGCATCGGCTGGGCGCTGTCGGAGGGCTACTTCTACAACGACGACGGCAACCTCGCCAACCCGACCTTCCTCGACTATCGCATGCCGACCACTTTCGACGTGCCCGAAATCGAGACCATCCTGGTCGAAGTGCCCAATCCGGCCAGCCCGCACGGCATTCGCGGAGTCGGCGAGGTGCCGCTGGTCCCGCCGATGGCCGCCATCGCCAACGCCATCTACGACGCCATCGGCGCCCGCCTGGGCGAACTGCCGATGAGCCCGGACAAGGTCGTCGCCGCGCTGCAGGAGGCGCAGCCGGCCGAGGCGGCGGGCTAAACAGCACTCCCATCGCAACGCGCGCCCGGTTTCCCGCGGGGGAACCGGGCGCTTCTTTTGCGAATCGCCATGACCCGACACATCGACCCCCAGGCCTTTATCGACGCCCTCCTGCCCGTCGTCGATCAGTGTGCCCGTGCCACGCTGATCTTTTTCGGCCAGGTCGCCGATATCGGCAAGGCCGCCGACCAGACGCTCATCAGCGACCACGCCCAGGAGGCCTCCACTGCTTTTACCGTCCTCGACGCCGCGGTGCAAGACATCCTCCTCGGCGCGGTGCTGCAACACTTTCCGCAGGTACGCGTCATCGCCGAGGAGAAGACCCCGCTCAAAAGGCGTTTCGTCGGCAACGACTCGCCCTACACCGTCATCCTCGACCCCATAGACGGCACCTACCATTTCAAGCGCGGCGACGCTCCTTATCACATCACCATCGGCCTGGCCAAAGGCGGCGAAATGATCGCAGCGATCGTCGCCCGCCCATCCGAGGGCAAGTTCTATACCGCGATCAAGGACCAGGGCGCCTATCTGCGCGTCGGCAAGCATCGGCCGCGCCGCCTGCGGCTTCCCAAAAAGCCGCGCAGCAACGCCGCCTTCATCTCCTCCAAGGCGCGGCAACACCAGGCGCTGGCGCGGCCCGAATTCGCCCCGCGCGAAAAGCCGATCGGCGCCGCGCTGGTTATGACCCAGCTCGCCGAGGGCGAGATTTGCGCCTATCTGACCCGTCAGATGGAGATTTACGACGCCGGTCCCCCTGCGCTTATCGCCGAAGAGGCGGGCGCCTGTTGCTATGTCGCAGAAAACCGGCGGCCCATCTATACCCAGCGGCGCAAATTCGCCTATTGGGTCGCCGCAGCCAACGACGAAATAGCCACCCGGCTCTTCGCCATAATCCGCCAGGTGCGGAGAAACAACAGAACATGAGCCACGAGATCAAAGATGTCCTCCCGGTCGTCCACATGCCATACACCGACGACCAGCAGATCGACCACACCACTTTGCAGCGAGAAATAGACTATCTCTTCGAGCTCGGCGCCCACGGCTTCTGCCTGGCGCTGGTATCCGACCTGTTGCGCCTTACCGCCGCAGAGCGGATGGCACTGCCCGCCGCCCTGGTCGAGATGGCCGCCGGCCGCGGCCCGGTCATCGTCAATGTCGGCGCCGAAAGCACCGCCCAGGCCCGCGCCTACGCCCGCGCCGCCGAGGACGGGGGCGCCGCCGCCGTCATGGCGATCCCGCCGGTCTCGCGCGCGCTCGGCGAAGACGAACTGCGCGTCTACTTCGAAGCCCTGCTCGACGAGGTGACCCTTCCCGTCATGGTCCAGGACGCCAGTTCCTATGTCGGCAACCCGATGGGCATCGAGTTCCAGGCCTCGCTCTTTGCCGACCACGGCGACCGCATCCTCTTCAAGCCCGAAGCCACGCCGCTCGGCCCCTGTATCTCGGCCCTGCGCGATGCCACCGGCGGAACAGCTGCAATCTTCGAGGGCAGCGGCGGCGTATTGCTGATGGACTCTTTTCGCCGCGGCATCAAGGGCACCATCCCCGGCGTCGAATTGCTCGACGGCACCACCGCGCTGTGGCGCGCGCTGGTCGCTGGCGACGAGGAGCACGCCTACCGGGTTTACTTCCCGATCTGCGCGCTGTGCACCCTCCAGCTCCAGGGCGGGCTCGACGGCTTCATCGTCGTCGAACGCTATCTGATGCACAAGCGCGGACTCTTCCCCAACCAGGTCCATCGCGGCCCCCTGAGCTATTTCCTCGACGACGAGACCCGCGCCGAGATCGACCGATTGTTCGGCCTGTTGCAGCGGGCGCTAGGTTAGCCGCGCTTGCTCCGGCACGTCAACTTCGCCCCCGCGATAAATGACGCGGCCCTGAGGCAGTAGCCGGCTGCCTGGAGCGAAGATAGTTCCGCGAGCCAGGATCAGCGCCTTGCGCCGCGGTTGCTACAGGCCGCGCTCACCGGCTTGAGCGCCATCACACCGGCGGTATCGTCGTCGAACAGTCCCGCCGCCGTCAGCGCTTCGGCAACAGGGCCGACCTGGTCCTGGCCGATGATCAACTCG
>PBOD01000114.1 GCA_002724215.1 Gemmatimonadota bacterium
CGACGAACTCGCCGCCCGGCTCACGCCCGGTCTGTCCCCCGAGATTGCCGCCACCGAGCGGGCGCGGACCATCGACCACTGGGTGCGCCAGGAGTTGCTCTACCAGGAGGCCTTGAGCCGCGAGCTCGATCAACAGGCCCGGCTCGCACTGCAGCTGGCGCAGAGCCGACGCGACCTGCTGGTCGCCGCGCTGCTCGACGCCGAATTCGCCAGCGAGGAACTCGACTTCGGCGAGGGCGATATCCGCCGCTACTACGACGGGCACCAGGACCAGTTCCGGCGCGACCGACCCGAGATCAAGGCCCGCCACATCCTGCTCGCCAGCCATCGCGACGCCAACGCCCGACGCCAGGCGCTCAAGAGGGGCACCGATTTCGCCGCAGTCGCCCGCGAGCACTCGCTCGATGTCGATACCCGCTACCACGGCGGCGAGCTCGGCTATTTCTCCGAGGTCGACGAGCCGGCGCTGTGGGCGGCGGCCCGCGATTTAGAGCCCAATGCTATCTCCAAACCCATCCGCACCGTGTATGGCTACCACCTCATTGAGATCCTCGAACGCGGCGACGCCGGCACAATCCGTCCNATCGAGGAAGTCCGCGCCGAGATNGTCGAAGCCCTGGTGCGCGAGCGCCACCAANCCCGGCTCGACCAACTCGTCACCCGACTCAAAGACAACGCAGACTGGGCGATCACNGACCCAGTCCCACCCACCGCGCCCATCGACGCCGGAACCACGGCCGGGATCTAGCCCCCTTCGGATTATGCCACTGACGCGAACCCATCTATTATCCGCCCTTTGCGCCGCGCTCCTCTTCGCGCCCGGCGCCGCCCTCGGCGCCCCCGAACTCATCGACCGCATCGTCGCCACCGTTGATAATCAGACCATTCTGTGGTCCGAACTCAATTACCGGCTGCGCTTCGAGGCGGAGCAACGCGGCCTCTCGTCCTTCGTCGAGCCCGGTCGGCTCGAAGCGCTGCGCCGCGAGGTCCTCGAAGACATGGTCGACGAGCAGGTGCTGATTCTCAAGGCCCAGAAAGACAGCGTGCAGATCGACCCCAACGAGGTCGAGGAAATGCTGGTCCAGCAGTTCCAGTTGGCCANGAGCAATATGGACGACGGGGAATTCGAGCGCATGCTCGACCGCGTCGGCCTTAGCGAACGCCAGCTCAAGGCCCGCTACCGCAAGGAGATCCGCCACCGTCTGCTCTCGCGGCAGATGCGCGCTGTCGTCGCCTACCGGGTCCACGTCAGCCACCGCGANGTCGAGGCNTTCCGCCAGGCCCACCGCGACACCTTGCCGACCCANATCTCGCTCAGCCATATCCTGTTGCAGATCAAGCCCANCGATGAAGTGCTGGGNGAAAAGCTGGCCCGCATCGGCGAGTTGCAGGCGNTATTGGCCGCCGGCGGCGACTTCGCCGAGGTCGCCCGCGCGCACTCTGAAGATCCCGGCAGTGCCGCCCACGGCGGCGACCTCGGCTGTTTCTCCGCCGGGACCATGGTTCCCGAATTCGAAGAGGCGGCCTTTGCACTCAAGCCGGGCGAAACCAGCGAGCCGGTCTTGAGCCCCTACGGTTACCACCTGATCAAGTTGCGCGAAAAGCGCGAGGANGCCCTCTGCGCCAACCACATCCTGGTCCTGGCGCGAACAGGCGAAGGCGACAAAGACGCCACCCGCGACGAGCTCCTCGACCTGCGGCGCCGCGCCCGGGCCGGCGAGGAGTTCTCGCAACTGGCGCGCCAGCACTCGGACAACCCACAGACCGCGATGCAGGGCGGCTTGTGGGGCAGCTTCCCGCGCGAGCAAATTCCCGAATTCCTCCAGCCCTACCTGCGCGGCCTGCGGCTGGGCGAGATCAGCGAGCCGTTTTTTCTCGAAGAGGGCGGCCACATCATCCGCATCAACGACGACCAGGCCGCGCTCGAAGGACTGATCCGCGAGTCGCGCACCGAGGAGGCGATGCGCGAACTCATCGAAGAATACCGGCAGCAGATCCACATCGAGACCCGTCTCGACGAGGACGACCTGCGCCGACCGGGGGACGATGCGACTGGATATCTTTCTGAAGAGCACGGGGCTGGTCAAGCAGCGCAGTGAGGCCAAGCGGGCGTGCGACGCCGGGCGGGTCACGATCGGCGGCCAGCCGGCCAAGGCCTCGCANGCGGTAATCGTCGGCGAGCAAATCCTCATCGAGAGCGATGTCCGGCTGCTCGACGTAGAGATACTCGCCATCCCGGCTCGGCCCCCGGCCAAACGCGACCGCCACCGCTTTTACCGGATTATCCGCGAGGAGCGCCGCGACCCGTACGAGGATCTGAGCTTCTAAACATGACCGACGACAACGTGCGCCAACAACCCTACCAGGGGCTAGCCCCCATTTACGACTACGTGATGCGCCACGTCGATTACGGCGAGTGGGCCGACTACCTCCACTCNTTGCTCGAGCGCTGGGCGCCCGACGCACAGTGCATCGCCGACCTGGCCTGCGGCACGGGCAATATTTCGCTCGAGCTGCGCGAGCGCGACTACGAGGTGACGGGCATCGACCGCTCCGCCGATATGCTGCGGGTCGCACACGGCAAAGCCGCCNGTGACCCCGGCGTCGAATTCGTCGAGCGCGACCTGCGCGACCTCGTCGGCCTCGGCCCCTTCGATGCGGCGGTCTGCATCTATGACAGCTTCAACTATCTGCTCGAGCCAGAGGAACTCGACGAGGCACTCGCCGGCGTGCTCGCCACCCTGCGGCCGGGCGGTCTCTTCGTCTTCGACATCTGCACCGAGCGCAACTCACTGCGCTACTTCCGCGATATGCGCGACAGCGAACAGGGCCCCGGTTTCACCTACGAGCGCCACAGCGTCTACGAGCCGGTGACGCGGCTGCAGAGCAACCACTTCCGCATCTGCTTCGACGCGGGCGACGCGCTGGCCGAATCGCACGTCCAGCGCATTTACGCTGTCGCTGAGGTCACCGCCCGTATCGAGGCCAGCGACTTCGATTTGCTCGATGCCCTCGACGGCTTCACATTTAATAGGGGCACTGAAGACTCAGACCGCATCCACTTCGTCCTGCAGGCGCCCCGACCGGAGGGATAATATTTGGACCTGAAGTTGACAGCGACGCGGGCCTTTCTCGAGCAGGGAGACGACTTTCTGCTAACCACCCATGTCAACAGCGACGCCGATGGCCTGTCGGCCTGCCTGGCCCTTATGCGCCTATTGCGCGGAGCGGGCAAACGCGCGGATATCGGCCTGCCCGACCCGCTGGCCGACCAGTGCTATTTCCTCTCCGGCTGGGACCAGGTACACCACCACGCCGACCTCGACCTCGCGAGCTACCGCTGCGTCGTCATCGCCGACTGCCCGACGCTCGATCGCATCGGCCCGCTACAGGACGGCCTGGCCGCTGGCGCCCGCATCCTCAATATCGACCACCACCGCGGCAACGACCACTTCGGCGAGCTCAACGTGACCGGCGAGCTCAGCTCAACCTGTGAGCTGGTCTACCACCTCGTCATCGGCCTCGGTTACGAAATCGATGCCGCCATGGCCGCCCAGCTCTACACCGGCATCATCTTCGACACCGGCGGCTTCCGCTTCTCGCTGACCCAACCCTCCACCTTCGAGGNGGCTGCCGANCTAGTGCGCAAAGGGGTGCNGCTCGACTATCTCGCAGACCACGTCTTCGGCAACAAGAGTNTCGATTCGGTCAAACAGCGCGGNCTCGCCATNNAGAGCCTGCAATTGCACCTCGACGACCGGGTCGCCGTGCTGCACCTCGACCTCGAGGACATGCGCGCCGGCGATCCNGAGGAGGTGGCCAACTACGGCCTGATGGTCAAGGGCGTCGAGGTTGCCGTGNTACTCAAGGAGCAGGAGCCCGGCCGCTACCGCATCAGCCTGCGNTCGCGCGACNCGGTCGATGTTAGCGCNGTCGCCGGCATCTTCGGTGGCGGCGGCCANAGCCGCGCNGCCGGCCTGCGCGCCGANGGCNCNGCGGCAGATATCATCGACNAAATNNTGGCCGAGACCGGCCGTCAACTGGACCGAGNCCCATCGTGCACCTGATTACGCTAAAAGACTGGTCCGTCGAGGACGTGCACCAGGCCGTCNAGCGCGGTCTCGATGTCAAAACCAACCCCCAGCACTACGCCGGCGCGCTCTCNGGGCGCACGGTGGCACTGCTNTTCCAGAAGACCTCGACCCGCACTCGCTGTGCCGCCGAAATAGGCGCCACCCAACTCGGCGGCCACGCGCTCTACCTCGACTGGCAGAACACCAACTTCGGGCTCGCCGATCTCGGCGACGAATTCCGCGTGTTGTCGAGTTATTCCGACTTCATCGTCGCCCGCCTGCTCGAACACGAGGACGTGCGCCGCGCCGCCGATGCCAGCCAGGTGCCGCTAATGAACGGCTGCTGCAACCGCTACCACCCCTTGCAAGCGCTGACCGATCTGATGACCCTGCAGGAATCGTTCGGCCGGCTCGAGGGCCTGCGCCTGACCTACGTCGGCGTCCTCAACAACGTCGCCAACTCGCTGATCGCCGCCGGCGTCAAGGTCGGCCTGCACGTGACCTGCGTCTGCCCCGAGATCAACGCCGCCGCCCGCGATGACGCGCTCTACGCCACCGCCGCGGACAAGGGTCTCTACGAGCTAACCGAAGACCTGCAGTCGGCACTGGAAAAATCCGACGCGGTCTATACCGACACCTGGATCGACATGGAGTTTTTCTCCGACCCCAAGTTCGCCGGCGAAAAGGAGCGCCGGGTGCNGCTGTTCCAGCCCTACCAGCTCAACGCCGAACTGCTCTCCGGCCTCGACCTCAAAATCCTGCACTGTCTGCCCGCCCACCACGGCTACGAAATCGAGGGAGCGCTCCTCCACGACGAGCGTTCGCTTATCTTCACCCAAGCCGAAAACCGCCTGCACAGCCAGAAGGCCGTACTGCTCAAGCTGGCGGATGCCCTCGCCTGAGTCGCGCATGGTGCTGCTCGCCACCCTCCTCGCGNTCGCCCTCGGCGCAGCGCCGACCTTCGCCCAGCAAGAGGAGGCGCCCGTCGAGCCCAAGTGGGAACCCTCCAAATACCGCATCACCANAGCCCATCTGCTGGAGATGCCGCGAGGCCCGCAGGCCGGGGTCAGCCGCGGCCGCTTCATCATCAACTTCGGCAGCCGCGAAGGCATCAAGCCCGGCAGCATTTTCAGCGTCATGCACCGCGGCGAGCGCATGGCCCTGATCCGCATCCACCACTCCTGGCGCGACAGCGCCGAAGCTGGCCTTGTGCAACTGATCCACAAGATCGACCCCGAGTCGCCCGTCGCCCTCAAACCCGGCTACTATCTCGAGCCAAAACTGGTCCTGCTGGAGACGATCCAGTTCGACAAGGGCGATCCCGTCATCACTCCCGAAATGTACGAGCGCCTGCACTACGTGGCGCGCTTCATCCGCGCCTTCCCGCAATTCCCCCTCATTCTCGAAGGCCATACCGACTCGCAGGGCAAGGCCGCCAAAAATATAGCGCTCGCCGAGAAGCGCGCCGAGGGCGTGCGCCTCTTCCTCAACGAGGTTTACCGCCTGCCGATGCAACAGATGCACGCGGTCGGCTACGGCGAGGAACGCCCGGTCGCCACCAACCAAGACGAGGCCGGGCGCTACAGGAATCGCAGGGTGGATATCGTGTTGATGGATGCGCAGCCACGGTAGGTGGGCTGCGGGGCCGGTATTCGCGGTAGACAGTGGTGGGCGGAGGNACGTGCATCCCATTGTGGAGCAGGGTTTGTCCCCACCTCCCCATTGTGGTATAATCCAACCATCAACTCCATAACGCACACCCCCCCCGCGAACGCCCATGCCCTCGCGCCTCGCAACCCTCCTCATCCTGCTCTGCCCCCTGCAATCCGCCGCCGAAATCAAAAGCTGGCGCATCGGCGACCGGNCCCATCCCTGGCAACTCGCGCCCGTCAGCGGTCGCCTGACCTGGGGCCGCGGCTGGGCGGTNGAAATAGTTACGGACGACGACGGCGACGGACGCATCGATGANGACCCGGCCGAACTCATCGACAACGACGACGACGGACTCTTCAACGAGGACGGGCCGGACGAGCAGTTCGACAACGACGGCGACGGCCAAATCAACGAAGACCCCGCCAACAAACTCGACGACGACGGCGATGGGCTCATCGATGAAGATCCGGTCGAGGCCTTCGACAACGACGCGGACGGGCTCGTAGACGAGGACGGACCAGACCCCCAGTTTGACAGCGACGGCGATGGACGCCTNAACGAGGACGGGCTNCACACCGACGGCGACGACGACTACGACGGCCGCACCGACGAAGACCCGTACAATGGCGCCGATGACGACGGCGACGGTCTCGTAGACGAAGACGGGCCGCGGCTGCGCGACGACAGCGGCGTTGCCACCTGGCTGCGCCCCATCGAGCTGACCCCCCGCCGCAACCTGGCCATCCTACTCAACGAGCGCTACCTGCAGGGGGAGTTCGGCGGGCTGNCCAGCGANGGCAAACTACTCAACCCCTCGCTGCAGATCCCCAGTGAATTCGGCCGCCGCATCGAGCAGGCAGACCCCATTTCGGGCGACTTCTTCAAGGTCGGNTCGGGCGGGAGCATCAACCGGATCGACTACGGGCTGATGGTCGACGGCGACCTCACCACCGCCTTCGGCGGGGTCAGCCGCGGCAATACCGTGGCCGGCATCTGGGGCATCCACCTGGGCGGGCCGTCGATGAAACTGATGGGCTTCCACCACATCAACCGCCTGGTTTTCCGGCCGCGACCGACCCTGCCCAACACCACCATCAACAACTACTTCATCGCCTATGGCGACCACACCACTCTCGACCCCATCTCGCAGACCNTCGACTCGAGAAAGATCCTAGTGCCCGTCATCCGCGGCGAGGCGGAGCCGGTGGTCAAGGACTTTCGCTTCGACCCACCGGTGTTGATGGGGCGCTTCGACGTCGCCTCGCTCGATCCCAATACCGAGTACAAGGAGACCGCCGAAGTCGGGCTCTACGGGGTGGGCTTTGCCACCGACGCCTCTTTCACTTCCGAAGTCATCGATATCGGNACGCCCGTCCCGCGCGTGCGCCGCTACAGCCAGTTGCTCGAACTCTTCGACGACCAGACGGCCGTCGATGCCGAATTCCCCGACCGGCCCGGCGCTGCGGTCAACTGGGGCAAAGTCCGCTGGCGCGGGCGTCGGCAGGGTTTTGACGGCAGCGTGCGAATTCAGTTCCGCGCCGGCAACGCACCCGACATGCGGATCTACGCCCGCGATAGCGGCGCCGACGAGATAGACACCCGCGACGCGCAGGGCCGGCCACTGGATGTCTTCACCTGGGTCAAGATGCNCCAGGGCCGTATTCCGGAAGCCGACCTGCAATACAACGAACTGGGGCCGGAGTTGGGCGCGGACGGGCCACGGGGCTGGGGCTTCTGGTCGGCGCCCTTCGCCTTCGAGGACGGGCTGATCGACGAAAGTCTACCGCCCGAGCGCTGGACCGAAGCGGGCGTACCCCTGCCTTTGCCCAGCGGCGCCCGCTANATCCAGTTCCGCCTACTCTTTGACAGCAGCATAGCAAGCGCAGTGTCGATCGACTATGTCGAATTCGACTACGACGAACCGTTGNTGCCCGGCGGCGTGGTCGCCGAAATTTTCCCGCCGCGGGTGCCGCTGGGCGAGGAAATCGCACTGCGCTATTTCCTGCGACCGACNTTCGCCGCAGGTACAGACGGCGCCTTCAACCGCATCGAACTGGCCGTACCCGACGCCGCGACCCGCATCGACACCTTCAAATTCGACGGGCGCGCCTGGGAAGAACTGCCCGCCCGCCGCGCTACCGACGCGGCAGACCCGCTCGCCATCCTCGAGCCCGCCCGCTTCGCGACGGACGCGGACAATCCCTTCGTCAGCGGCCAGTTCGCCCAGACCACGGTCGCCGACCCCACCACCGGTGANNCCCGNCTGCTGGTCAAAATTCCCCCGCTCACCGCGTCACCGACTTCAGGGCGCGCCAGACGATAGAACTCGGCCTGCGGACGCGGCTCTTTCGCGGCTCGGCGCATTTTTCGGGGGCCGTATGGGACGACCGCAGCAGCGCGCGCGAGGCCACCATCCCCCAACTCGTGCGCGATGGCGACGCTACGCAGGAGGTCGTCACCAATGCAGCGCTGGTTGTCGTTGATGATATCCGGCGCGACGCGCTGGCTATCCGGGCCGCGCCGAATCCCTTTACGCCCAACGGCGACGGCGTAAACGACGCGGTCGAATTCTCTTTCGATCTCTTCCTGGTGCTCGATCGCGTCGATGTCGCGGTGGAAATACTCGACCTGAGCGGCCGCCCGCTACACCACGTGGGTCCGGTGTCGCGACCGGCGGGCCAGACAGCACTGCGCTGGAACGGCCGCGCCCGCAACGGCGCCTTGCTGCCGCCGGGCCTTTACCTCTACCGCCTGCAGGTCGCCGCCGACCAGCGAGCCTCGCAGGCGCTCGGCGTCCTCTCGCTGGTCTACTGATGCGACACCTGGTCCTCGCACTATTGGTCGCCACGGCCGCCCATGGCCAGGGCTACCGACTGACCGCCGACGCCGTGCATATCGATCGCGCCGAGCACTGGCGAGAATGGATCTTCCAGAACGACGTGGTCAGCTCCCTCAATGAGCGCGCCGCCGCAACCGACCTGTTCGCGATTTCGACCGCGGGGCTGCAGCCCCGGCTGGTGTCGTCGCGCGACAACGCCACGCGCCGGGCCGGGCAGTTTAGCTATGTCGACGCAGTGCGCACCAATGGCGAGACGGTGCGGGGCGGCGTAGAGGCGTTGAGCAATCAGCCGATCGCCCCGCGCCTCATCGACGGCGATCCAAATACGTTCTGGGAGCCAGCCACCACAGACTTTTCAGCCGAGGGGCTGCGCGATTGGGAATTCGTCGTCGATCTGGGCCGTCTGGTCTTTGTCGATAGCATCACCGTGGCCTTCCCCAGCGGCGACGCGCCCAAGGCCTATTCGCTCTTCGCCTCGTTAGGCGAGCCCTTCCCCTTCCCCGACGGCAGCACGCTCAGCTTCACCCTCGTCGCCGAGACCAAGGCCAGCGAGTTGCCCGCCCCCGCCGCCGATGGCCTGGTGCGGCAGACCTACCCCGTCAGTCCTTTGCTGCGCGCCGACTTCAATCTCGACGGCCTGCCGGATCTCGAAGGCTCATTTCTCCAGTACGTCCGCCTCAAGATCATAGACTCCGACCTCCAGCGCCACCGCTTTCTCGGCGAGGACGCCGCCGGCCGGGCCGCCTATGAGGCACTGGCACCCGAGCGGCGCGGTGCCGTGGTCTACCAGCGCCGGACGGCGGGCGGCTTTCTCATCGAGATTGAGGAAGATACCTACTTCAACGATGTGGTCGCCGCGCAACGCGGCCCGGTTCGCTACTTCGAGCGCGAAGTGCCGCGCATAACCGAGGTCGAGATCTGGACCAAGGGCGAAAATCTCTCGCTCAACCCCCGGCGCCGCGCCGGCGACTCCTTCGAACACGGGGGCCGCGGCACCCCCAACCAGGCCATCGACGGGCTCTACCAGACCGAGTGGACGGCCTGGGGCTGGGACCCGAATAACGTCCGCGGCACCATGTGGCTCGATCTCGGCGCGACCTTCTGGGTCGATGGGCTCTATGTGGTGATGCGCCGCCAGCGCAATCACACCTCTTTCACCGGCCACGGCTTCCTAGTCTCCGACGGCACCCAGGTCAAACCCGTGCAATTGACCACCGCCGCGGACTTCGTCCAACTCGAAGAGGCTTTGCAATGGCACGATATCATCAGCGAGGAACAGTTCGACAACCGCACGCCGCAGGTGCTGATGTTTGGCGAGCACTTCGCGCCTCGCAAAATCCGCTTCATGCAGGTCCGCAACCTGCTCGGTGGTGGCGGCGGCCGCCTCGCCGAAATGCAACTCTTCGGCGTCGGCTACCCGGTCGATGTCTCGCTCTACTCGCCGCCGATCCGCCTCGTCGATGGCGCGGGCGATTTCGTGCGCAAGACCCTGCCGCGCATCGCCTGGAGCGCAGACGCGGTAGTGCGCGACGAGGTCGACGGGCAAATCGTCGAGCGCGTCGAGCCGCTGGATCGCCATCCGCAAATCCGCGTCGAGATCCAGACCCGCACCTCCGACCTGACCGATACCAACTTCACCTATTTCGAGATTGTCGAGATCGGCGGCAAGGAAGAGCGCACCGAAATCAGCCGGGAAGCCTATGACGACCTGGCGCTGGAGTGGGCGGCGTGGAAGGTCTGGCAGAGCCTGCCCGAGAGCAGGCGACACGTCTCGCGCGAGGACGACGACGGCGACGGCACTACCGACGAAGACCCCATCGACTTCATCGACAACGACGGCGACGGACTCATCGACGAAGACGGTCGCAAGTTGCGCCGGGCCCCACGCTCGACTTTCGACCGCGACGGCGAGCTAGCCTTCGTCGGCTGGAGCGAGTGGAGCGAGGCCTACCAGCCCACCGCTGGCCTCAGCGAGGCCACGATCACCTCGCCAAGCCCGCGCAAGTTCGTGCAGATCCGCGCCAAAATCTCTTCGACCGATCCCTTCAAAACCGCACGCCTCAACTCAGTCCGCATCGACCTGGCCCCACCACTGGCACTGGAATTAGCCGGAGAACTGGCGCTATTGGCCACCACGGCCGAAGATCTCAGCGCCGCACCCGCGGACTACCTACCGCCACGGGATCTCGACCCGCTGGCCCCGCAGCGCTTCGCGTATTTCGTACGCCTCGACGCGCCCGACCCCGATGACCCAGCCGTGCGCGATGGCGTCGACGAACTCCCGCTGGTCGCACCACAAGCGGCCGAGATCCTCGGCGTGCGCATCGGCCGCGTCGAGATTGAGCGCCGGGCCGACGACCGAGACGCCGCGCTGTTTTCAACCCGCGCCGTCGCCACGCGCTTCGAGCAGGCGTTCGCCCTCGATCCNGACGGTCGGCTACAAGACGCNACGGGCCAGACGATCGACATCCTGCCCACCGGTGCCGANTCGCTCTACCTGCGCTTTGCCACTTCGCTCAACGCCGANCTGCCGCCCGGCACCCACGCGCTGGTCGAGCTGCGCTTTGCCGCGCAGGCCTTCCGCGAGGGCGCGCGTTTTGCCGCCTTCGCCCGCTCCTCGTCCGACCCGGCGAGTTTCTTCCAGCGCGTCGACGCCGACGATCAGGACGCCACCGAACTGGTTCACAGCGGCACTGCGCGCGTCTCGCTGCNCACGACCGGACGCCGCCTGATCAACGACGTAGCGATCGACCGCGTCTTCACGCCCAACGGCGACGGGATCAACGACGCGCTGGAGGGACGCTTCGTATTGCTGCGCGTGCTGGAAGAACGGCCGCTGACCGTAGCCTTTTACGATCTGGCAGGCACATTGCGGGGGCGGGCCACAAGCGGCATGGGCAAAGCCGGTGAATGGNACTTTCGCTGGGACGGGCGCGACGCGACGGGTGGGCTGGTGCCACCGGGGATCTACCTGTGCCGCATCGAGGTCGCGGCAGACCGGGGGACAGAAGACGTTTTATTCTCGGTCCACGTGGCNTATTGACGGCGAAAACTCGGTCACCGACGAGGACNATCGGTTTAGCCTGCGGGCTGAGGANTGTCAGNCGGCCGTCTCAGCACCAACCGCANTGTGTGCCGCGATTAACCACCACACACAGGACGCCTAACGCCCAACCGTACCTANTCGGCTGCGCCCACATCCTTCTTGATCTCCCCCCACGAGGTCTGCTCCGCCACCGTCGATAGCTCGATCAGAAGCTGCGAGAAGTCGGTCACCCGGGTCCCGGCCGCCTGGCGCTGGCGAATGCCTTCGGTAAATTTCTCCAGATCCCAACCCGCCCGTTCGATATGCGCTTTCAACTCGTCCGACCACTGCTCTGGCGCTTCGGCCATTGCCCGGGCGACTATGCCCTCCCGATACGCGCGTATGCGGTCGGTGTCTGCTTTGTTCCCCCGGTCGCCTCGGCCGCCGGTGGCCATTGCGCGCCGCATCGCTTCGAGCTTGCGGCGACCCTCTTCCGGTGTCAATTCGCCGGCATCGACCGCCGCCTGGATTTTCCGGTTCAGGGCGTCGAAATCAACCATCTCCCCCTCTTTTTCGCGCATGCGGGCCTGGCGCTGGCGAATGCCTTCGGCGATCTCCTCGATCGTGCTGTCCGGCTTCAGCTCCAAGATCACCGCCTTCAATTCCTCCGACCACTCGCTCGGGTCCGTCGCCATCGCCTCACGCCAGATCCGCTCAGCGCCGTTGTCTTGCTGGCGCTGGCGCGAGACCTCAGCGCGCTGGTGATGCTGGCGCTGGCGAATGCCTTCGGCGATCTCCTCGATCGTGCTATCCGGCTTCAGCTCCAAAATCATCGCCTTCAACTCCTCCGACCACTCACTCGGATCCGTCGCCATCGCCGCGTGCCAGATCCTGGCTTCACGCAGCTTGGCCCGACCCTCCTCGGGGGTCAATTTGCCAGCGTCGATCGCCGCGCGGATCTTGCGGTTCAATTCCTCGAAATGCGCCGCGGTCTTGCGCTCACCGCGATCGGTGTCGGCATCCCGATCGCGCGTCTGCGCAACGCCAGCAGTGGGCAGCATCGCGCCAGCCAACCCGCATAGCAATACCGCCGCGATAACGCGCATGCCCGCGCCCATGCTGCGCATCTTGCCGTTCAGCATGTGGCGTATGCGCAGCGCCAAACCCGAGTCAGTAGCGGAAAACACATTCATGACAGGGATTCTCCTTATCCGATTTGTCAGAGAACTTCTCGTTCTTACCTGTTCGGCCACACCCAGCAGACTGCGCGCATATTCTTCGGCGCGGTCCGTGGTGCCAACTACTAGATCGCCGCAGAGATGCTCGCTGTCAACTAAATTTTTCGTGCGAAAGGCGACTTTTCGCTCTCACTCCGACAGCGCGGTTGCAATGGTACCCGTCGCGCCAGTCCGCGCAGTTTCTGCGATGATCGTATTATTCTTTTTATGAATGTGATACATTCGTATAATTCTCTTTTTGACTCAATGGGAATTTCGTAAAATGTATATGATGTCTCGTTTGGGCGCG
>PBOD01000115.1 GCA_002724215.1 Gemmatimonadota bacterium
ATCCTCCAGGACTTTGCCGATGACGGCGGCAAGATGATTATCAAGACCGGCTTTATGGACGGCAAAATTCTCGGCGCCGATGAGGTCCAGGCCTTGGCTAAGTTGCCGTCGCGTGAAGAACTGCTTGGCAAGGTCGTCGGTAGTGTGCAAGGTCCTCTTTATGGGCTGCACGGAGTCCTTAACGGCCTATTGCGCGGCCTGGTCGGCGCGCTGTCGGCTATTGAAAAGCAAAAGGCGGAAGGCGGCGACAACGCCTGAGCCATACCCGAACGGAATTCATACCCAATACGCGCTTACTCCACAGGAGGTTGCAGATCATGAGCGAAGAAACCACGACTGAAGAGACCGCCGTCAGTGGCAAGGTCGGAGAGATTATCGAAACCATTGGTGGACTCACGGTCCTCGAACTGGCCGAACTGGTCAAGGCTCTCGAAGATAAGTTCGGCGTGTCGGCTGCCGCGCCGGTGATGATGGCTGGCGCCGTGGCAGATGGTGGTGAGGCGGCCGAGGCAGAGAAGGATTCCTTCGACGTCGTGCTGACCAGTGCCGGCGAGAAGAAAATCCAGGTCATCAAGGTGGTTCGCGAGATTACCAGTCTGGGCCTCAAGGAAGCCAAAGCCCTCGTCGATGAGGCGCCCAAGCCGGTCAAGGAAGGTGCCAGTAAGGACGAAGCCGAGGAAATCCAAAACCGGCTGCAGGAAGCCGGTGCCACTGTGGAACTCCAGTAGAGGGGGTTGCTGCGGTTTTATTACCGGTCTGTACATACCTGCGCTTCTACTGTGCGCACCTGAGGAAAGCTCATGGAACGTCGGTCGCCCACACGGCGGGCGACCGGCAGATCCATGGGCTTTTGCCTTAAACTACAATAAGGAGTTTGGACTTTGGCAAAGACCAACGGAAGTATCGAGCGGCGTTCTTTTGGCAAAATCAAAGAAGTCGTGGAGATGCCCAACCTGCTTTCGGTTCAGATCGACTCCTTCGAGGACTTCCTGCAAATGGATACCGCGCCTCGGCAAAGGCTGCGGCGCGGTCTGCACCTGGTCTTCGAGAGCATTTTTCCGGTTTCCGACACACACGGCATTTACTCCCTCGAATACGTCGGCTATTCCATCGGCAACCCGCGCTATAGCGAGGAGGAGTGCCGCGAGCGCGGCATGACTTTCGCGGCGCCGTTGCGCGCGACGTTGCGCCTGGTCACCCGCGACAAGGAAAGTCCCGATAGCCCGATCAAGGACGTGGTCGAGCAGTCGGTATTCCTCGGCGAACTGCCGCTGATGACCAACGAGGGCACATTCATCATCAATGGGGCCGAGCGCGTGGTCGTCAGCCAGTTGCACCGCTCGCCCGGCGTGTTCTTCGACGAGACCCTGCATCCCAACGGCAAGCGGCTGTTCTCGGCGCGCATCCTGCCCTACAAGGGGCCATGGCTCGAGTTCAGCATGGACATCAACGATATCATGTACGTCCATATCGATCGCCGCCGCAAACTGCCCGTGACCCTATTGCTCAAAGCTTTGGGCATTGCCAAGGAAGGCCAGATCCTCAGTCTATTCCGCGAGGAGGTCGATGCCGCAGTCGACGACGATCTGATCGACCGCTACAACGGCGGCACCGACATCATCGACAAGAGCAGTGGCGAGATCGCCCTTGAGGCCTACGAGCAGATCAGCGGGGAGAAACTGGTCGCCCTGGAGGCGGCCGGGCTCAAGAAGCTTAAAGTCTTGGCCGCGCCTGAGGGAACCGATCCTGGCGTCATGGAGAATACGCTCAAGAAGGATCCCAGCGAGGACGAGGAAGATGCCCTGACGCGGATCTACAATCTGCTGCGTCCCGGCGATCCGCCCAATATCGAGACCGCGCGCGGTCTGCTTGAGCGGCTGTTTTTCAATGCCAAGCGCTACAACCTCGGCGATGTTGGCCGCTACCGCATCAATCGCCGCCTCGATGTCGGCATCCCCTTCGAGAGTACCGTGCTACACCTCGAGGATTTCATGTCGATCATTCACTACCTGCTCGGCCTCAAGGTCGGCCAGGGGAATACCGACGATATCGACCATCTCGGAAATCGTCGCGTGCGCTTGGTCGGCGAGCTATTGGCCAATCAGTTCAGCATCGGCCTCACCCGCATGGCGCGCACGATCCGCGAGCGCATGAGCCTGCGCGACGATGAGCAGATCACGCCGCACGATCTGGTCAACGCCCGCACCGTATCGACCGTGGTCCAGGCCTTTTTCGGTTCGAGCCAGCTGTCGCAGTTTATGCAGCAGACCAACCCGCTCGACGAACTCACCCACAAGCGCCGTCTCAGCGCACTCGGGCCCGGCGGCCTGAGTCGTGACCGCGCCGGCTTTGAGGTGCGCGATGTGCACTATACGCACTACGGTCGCATCTGCCCGATCGAGACGCCGGAAGGTCCCAATATCGGCCTTATTTCCTCGTTGAGCACCTACGCGCGGGTCAATTCCTTCGGCTTTTTGGAGACGCCGTATCGCAAGGTCGAAAACGGCAAGGTGACCACTGAGATCGAGTTTCTCACGGCCGCCGAAGAGGATCGCTTCACCATCGCCCAGGCCAATGCGCCGATCGACGACAACGGCAAGTTCATCAGCCCGTTGGTCAAGGCGCGCCAGCGCGACGACTACCCGATGGTCGTGCCCGAGGAACTCGACTACATGGATGTCTCGCCCAAACAGCTGGTCAGCGCGGCGGCGGCCCTGATTCCCTTTCTCGAGCACGACGACGCCAACCGCGCGCTGATGGGGTCCAACATGCAGCGCCAGGCCGTGCCGCTGCTCTTCACCCAGGCACCCTATGTCGGAACGGGCATGGAGGGCAAGGTCGCGCTCGATTCGGGCGCGGTGGTTCTTGCTCGCAACCCCGGCGAAGTTGTCAGCGTCGATTCCGAGCGGATCGTCGTGCGTCGCGACAAGCGGCACAGCACGCCGCTGACTCCGCTCGACACCGCCGACGAGGACGAGTACCGGCTGATCAAATTTGCCCGCTCCAACCAGGATTGCTGCATCAACCAGCGACCACTGGTCAGCGTCGGCGAAAAGATCGCGAAGGGCCAGGCCCTCGCCGACGGTGCCGGGACCGAAAAGGGCGACTTGGCGCTGGGTATGAACGTGCTGGTAGGCTTTATGCCCTGGAATGGTTACAACTTCGAAGACGCCATTGTTATCAGCGAGCGCCTGCTCAAGCAAGATATCTTCACCTCGGTACACATCGAAGAGTTCGAACTCCAGGTTCGCGACACCAAGCGCGGACAGGAGGAGATCACTCGCGAGATCCCCAATGTCAGCGAGGTGGCGGTGCGCAACCTCGACGATGAGGGCATTATTCGCATCGGCGCCGAGGTCGGCCCCGGCGATATCCTGGTCGGCAAGGTGACGCCCAAGGGCGAGAGCGAGCTCTCGCCCGAGGAACGACTGTTGCGCGCGATTTTCGGCGAGAAGGCCGGCGATGTTCGCGACGCCTCGCTGAAGGCGCCCCCAGGCATGGAGGGCGTGGTGATAGACCGCAAGGTCTTCTCGCGCAAGGAGCGCAGCGAGTCGTCGCGGCGCAAGGAGAAGAGCATCATCGCCGAGTACGAGAAGGAGGCTGCGGAGAAGAAGGAGCGCCTACTCGCCGAGCGCAACACCATGCTGCTCGACATCGTCGGCGATGCCACTCTCAGCCGTCTGCGCTCGACTGAAGACGATAGCGTCGTGGTCCGCGAGGGCACCCAGTTGACCGAGCGCCTGCTCGAGAGGGTAGATTTTGCGACCGTCGTGCCCGAGGAGGGCTGGACCGACAACCCCAAGGTCAGCGAAAAAATCGACGATCTATTGCGCTATGCCGAAGAGCAGTTGCAACTGGTCGATGAGCAGGCCGAGCGCCAGGTCGAGCGTTTGACCCGCGGCGACGAGTTGCCGCCGGGCATCGCGCAGTTGGTCAAGGTCTACGTGTCGAAGAAGCGCAAGCTCGCCGTCGGCGATAAGATGGCTGGTCGCCATGGCAACAAGGGCGTCGTCGCCTATATCGCCCCCGAGGAGGACATGCCCTTCCTCGACAACGGTACGCCGGTCGACATCTGCCTCAATCCCCTGGGCGTGCCTTCGCGTATGAACCTGGGACAGATTTTCGAAACTCACTTGGGTATGGCGGCCCACGCGCTTGGTATGCACGTGGCCACGCCCGTTTTCGACGGTGCTTCGCTCGACGAGGTCAAGGAATTGCTCGACGAGGCCGGGATCCCCAACGACGGCAAACAGGTGCTCTTCGACGGGCGCACCGGCGACCAACTCGACAAACGGGTGACGGTGGGCTACATCTATATGTTGAAGCTTTCGCACCTGGTCGCCGACAAGATCCACGCTCGCTCGATCGGGCCCTACTCGCTGGTCACGCAGCAGCCGCTGGGCGGCAAGGCGCAGTTCGGCGGTCAGCGCTTCGGCGAGATGGAAGTGTGGGCGCTCGAAGCGTATGGCTCGGCCTATACGCTACAGGAGATGCTCACGGTCAAATCCGACGATGTCGCTGGGCGTTCAAAGATCTACGAGGCCATCGTCAAAGGGGAAAATCCACCCGAACCGGGTATTCCCGAGTCTTTCAATGTGTTGGTCAAGGAACTGCAGAGCCTGTGTCTGGATGTAATCCTCGAAGACAGCAGGATGGTCGAGACCTATTGAATCCCAGAGAATTCGCCTAAGCTAAGACACAAAGGGGGCTTCTGTGTTACAGACTGCTAATACTTCGCGCAAACCGACAGATTTCGATTCTATTCGCATCCAACTCGCCTCGCCCGAGACCATCCGCGCTTGGTCGCAGGGGGAGGTCACCAAACCCGAAACCATTAACTACCGCTCTTTCAAGCCCGAGCGCGACGGGTTGTTCTGCGAGCGCACTTTCGGTCCGGTCAAGGACTGGAATTGCCACTGCGGCAAGTACAAGGGCATTCGCTATCGCGGTGTGGTCTGCGACCGCTGCGGCGTCGAGGTCACCCAGGCCAAGGTCCGCCGCGAGCGCCTCGGCCACATCGACCTGGCGGTACCCGTTTCCCACATTTGGTATTTCAAGTCGCTGCCTTCGCGTATCGGCGCGCTGCTCGACATCTCGATGCGCAACCTTGAGCGCATCCTCTACTACGAATCCTATGTCGTCATCGACGAGCGCGATGCCGAGGTCGAGCGCTTGCAGCTCTTGACCGAGGAAGAGTTGTTTGAAGTTCTGGAAGCTGGTGGCGATCCCGATGTCGAGATGGGGGCGCCGGCGATCAAGAGGCTCCTCGAGCAGATCGATATCGAGGAACTCTCTGCCGAACTGCGGACCCAGGTCCGCATGGAGACCTCGATACAGCGCAAACAAGAGGCGCTCAAGCGGCTCAAGGTCGTTGAGGCCTTCCGCCAATCCGAAAATCGTCCCGAATGGATGATTCTCGAGAATATCCCGGTAATTCCACCCGACCTGCGCCCGCTGGTGCCCTTGGAGGGTGGCCGTTTCGCCACCTCCGATCTCAACGACCTCTACCGCCGGGTNATNAATCGCAANAATCGCCTGAAGAAACTCATCCANATCAAGGCACCCGAGGTCATCCTCCGCAACGAGAAGCGCATGTTGCAGGAGGCGGTCGATGCCCTCTTCGACAACGGTCGGCGCTCGCGCGCGGTGCGCGGCGACGGCAANCGCTCGCTCAAGTCGCTGAGCGATCTGCTCAAGGGAAAGCAGGGNCGCTTCCGCCAGAATCTGCTGGGCAAGCGCGTGGATTATTCGGGNCGTTCGGTCATTGTCGTCGGACCCGAGCTCAAGCTGCACCAGTGCGGTCTGCCCAAGGGNATGGCCCTTGAGTTGTTNAAGCCCTTCGTCATTAAAAAACTGGAAGAAAAGGGCCTGGTGCAGACGGTGAAGAGCGCCAAGAAGTTGGTCGAGCGCGAGCGCCCTGAGGTGTGGGACATCCTCGAAGAGATCATCCGCGACCACTGCGTGCTGCTCAACCGCGCCCCGACTCTACACCGGCTTGGCATCCAGGCTTTCCAGCCGATCCTCGTCGAGGGCAAGGCGATCCGCCTGCACCCGCTGGTCTGCGCCGCCTTCAACGCCGACTTCGATGGCGACCAGATGGCCGTCCACGTGCCGNTGTCTTTTGAGGCACAGATCGAAGCGCGGCTGNTGATGCTGTCGGCCAATAATATCCTCAAGCCTGCCGACGGCGAGCCGGTGATCATGGACAACCCCCAGGACATCGTGCTCGGCAGCTACTATCTAACCAAGGTGCGCTTTAGCGAGGCGGGCGACACTGAGCGCCGCTTTGCCAATTCGACCGAAGCCGTCTCGGCCTTTGAGGCTGGCCGCATCGCCCTACACCAGCCGGTCAAGGTGCGNATNGANGGCGAAGTTATCGACACCACCGTCGGCCGCCTGATCTTCAACGAGGTNNTGCCGGAGGAAATCGGCTTTATCAATCGCACCATCGATAAGAGCGACATCAAGAAGATCACCTCCGACGTTCANCGCCTGCTTGGCAACCGCCGCACGGCGGAGTTTGTCGATACNCTCAAGAAGATGGGCTACCACTACGCGACGCTAGCCGGCGTATCGATCGCCGTCGATGACGTGGTGGTTCCCGACGCCAAGGACAAGCTCATCGACGAGGCGCTCAAGGAGGTCGAGAAGGTCCGCGACCAGTATGCCAACGGCATTATTACCGACGGCGAACGCTATAACAAGATCATCGACATCTGGACCCATGCNACGTCATCGGTTTCGCGCGCTGTGCAAGGCACCCTTGAGGAGGCCGAGGAGGGTTTCAATTCGGTCTACGTGATGAAGGATTCGGGTGCCCGGGGTAGCGAGGACCAGATCAAGCAACTGGGCGGCATGCGCGGCTTGATGAACAAACCGCAGAAGAAGCTCACCGGCGCGGTCGGCGAGATTATCGAGACGCCGATCATTGCCTCTTTCAAAGAGGGGCTTTCGGTGCTNGAGTACTTCATCTCGACCCATGGTGCACGCAAGGGCCTGGCCGACACCGCGCTCAAGACGGCCGAAGCCGGCTATTTGACGCGGCGAATGGTCGATGTGGCCCAGGACGTAGTCATCAGTGAAGACGATTGCATGACCAGCCAGGGCCTGATGATCGGCGCGCTCAAAGACGGCGAGGAGGTCATCGAGCCGCTGGCCGACCGCATCGTCGGTCGCGTGATGCAGGAGGACGCCATNGACGCCGACGGCGANGTNGTCGCCGAGGCCGGTGCCTTACTGGAGGAAGAGGATGCCAACCGCATCGCNCAGGCCGGCATCGAGGAGGTGCTGATCCGCTCGGTGCTGACCTGCGAGTCGGAGCGCGGTGTGTGCATCAACTGCTACGGCCGCAATATGGCCAGCGGGCGGGTGGTCAACGTCGGCGAGGCGGTTGGCGTGGTCGCCGCCCAGAGTATCGGCGAGCCCGGCACCCAGTTGACCTTGCGCACCTTCCACATCGGCGGCACCGCCAGCCGTATTGCNGAGCAGTCGCAGATCACCACCCGCCGCGCNGGGCTGATCAACTTCGTCAACGTCGATACGGTGGAAAANCCCGCCGCCGGTACCACGGTCGTCGGCCGCAACGGCGAGATCGAGTTGCTCGATGAGCAGAACCGGGTCCGGGCCCGCATGAATGCCCCTTATGGCGCGGTACTGAAGGTCGGCGATGGGGAAGAGGTCGAAACCGGACAGGCGCTCTACGAGTGGGATCCCTACTCCAACGTCATACTCACCGACCGCCCCGGCAAGATCAAATTTATCGATATCATAGAAGGGGTGACGATGCGCGAGGAGTTCGACGAAACCACGGGCATGAGCGCCCGTGGCATCGTCGAGCAGCGCGACCGTTCGCTCAGCCCGCAGATCGAGATCGAGAGCAAGCAGCACGGGACCCGTTCCTACATCATTCCGGTCGGAGCCCGTCTGCTGGTCGATGACGGCGAAAACATCGAGCCCGGGCAGATTTTGGTAAAAATACCGCGCGAGCGCTCCAAGACCCGCGATATTACCGGCGGTNTGCCCCGCGTCGCNGAGTTGTTCGAGGCGCGGCGGCCGAAGGANCCGGCCGTCATTTCCGAGATCGACGGCACCGTCGCCTTCGGCGGGTTGGTCCGCGGCAACCGCGAGTTGATCGTGACCTCGCCGGACGAGGAAGAGAAAAAGTATCTCGTACCCTATGGCAAACACCTACGCGTGCACGAGGGCGACCGCGTCGTCGCCGGTGAACGCCTCTCCGAGGGCTCGGTCAACCCGCACGATATCTTGCGGGTCCAGGGCGTCAACAAGGTTCAGGAATACCTCGTCAACGAGATTCAGGATGTCTACCGCCTGCAGGCGGTNGAGATCAACGACAANCANATCGAGGTCATCGTCAANCAGATGCTGCAGAAGGTCCGCATCATCGACCCCGGCGACACCAACTTCCTCGAGGGTGAGGAGGTCGATAAGGTCCGCTTCAACAAGGAAAACGACAAGGTCATCGCCGAGGGCGGCGATCCTTCGACCTGCCAGCCGATCTTGTTGGGCATAACCCGCGCCAGTTTGCGCACCGACAGCTTTATTTCGGCCGCATCCTTCCAGGAGACGACCAGAGTGCTGACCGAAGCCGCTGTNCAGGGCAAAGTCGATCATCTGCGCGGCCTCAAGGAGAATGTTATTATCGGNCGTCTGATTCCCGCGGGTACTGGCACTACTGCTTACCAGGACATCACTTACGAGGATCTGGAACCCGAGACCAACGGCGATGCCGAACTNACCGGTGTCGAGGCCCANGCCGAGACGGGGGTTTTGGGAGAGTAGAGTATTGACAGTTATATAAACTGTAGCTAAATTTAGGGTTTGCTGTTTATATGGAACTACAGGGAGAGATAGCGATTGCCGACCGTTAGCCAACTGGTCCGNAAGGGCCGGAAGAAATCGCAGAAAAAGACCGACTCCCCGGCGCTGGTAGGNTGTCCCCAGCGCCGCGGCGTCTGTACGCGTGTTTTCACTACCACGCCCAAGAAGCCGAACTCGGCTCTGCGCAAGATGGCGCGCGTGCGCCTGACNACCGGNATCGAGGTCACGGCCTACGTGCCNGGCGAGGGGCACACACTGCAGGAACACTCCATCGTCCTGGTGCGCGGTGGCCGGATCAAGGATTGTCCCGGCGTNCGCTACCACATNGTGCGTGGCGTNCTNGATGCTACGGGTGTCGCNGACCGTCGCCAGGGCCGTTCCAAATACGGCGCTCGGCGTCCAGATTAGAGAGGCTTAAGAGATGTCGCGTCGCAAGAAAGCCATTAAGCGCAAACTATTGCCAGATCCGAAGTTCCACAATGTTCTGGCCGCTCGTTTTGTCAATTCGCTGATGAAGCAGGGTAAGAAGAGCGTCGCCGAGCGCATTTTCTACGACTCGATCGATCTGGTTGCCGAACGCAGTGGCCAGGACGGGATTGAGATCTTCCAAAAGGCGCTCGAAAACGCCAAGCCGATCGTTATGGTNAAGTCGCGTCGGGTCGGCGGNCAGACCTACCAGGTGCCTGTAGAAGTNCGGCCGGATGAGCGCACTGCGCGGTCGATCCGNTGGCTGATNCGCNATGCTCGNGAGCGTTCCGAGCGCACCATGGCCGAGCGACTGGCCAACGAGTTTATCTCTGCGTCGAAGGGGGAAGGGGGCGCCGTCCGCCAGAAAGAGGACGTTCACCGCATGGCCGAGGCCAACAAGGCCTTCGCCCACTACAGATTCTAAGAGGTTTCTAAGGGGAAATGGCACGACAGTTTTCACTCCAGGATACGCGCAANATCGGTATTGCCGCNCACATCGATGCCGGTAAGACCACTACGACTGAGCGCATCCTNTACTACACNGGCCGCGTCCACCGCATGGGGGAGGTGCACGACGGTACGGCGACGATGGATTGGATGGAGCAGGAGCGCGAGCGCGGCATCACCATCACCTCGGCGGCGACCGCCTGCGAATGGAAGGGGCACCGGGTCAATATTATCGATACCCCCGGCCACGTTGATTTTACNGCCGAGGTCGAGCGCTCTCTGCGCGTCCTCGACGGNGCGATCGGTGTGTTTTGCGCGGTCGGTGGCGTCGAACCGCAGTCCGAGACCGTCTGGCGACAGGCCGACAAATACCAGGTTCCGCGCATCGCCTTCGTCAACAAGATGGATCGCAACGGCGCCGATTTCTTCAAGGTCCTNGCTATGCTNGAGGAGCGCCTCGGCAGCAATTTCGTNCCCGTCCAGTTGCCGATCGGCAGCGGCGAGACCTTCAACGGCTTAGTCGACCTGGTCGAAATGAAGGCCATTACCTACGAAGAGGCCAGCCAGGGCGTCAAATTTTTCGAGGACGAGATTCCCGATGACTTGATGCCAAGCACGCTCGAATATCGCGAAAAACTCCTNGAGGCTGTGGCCGAATTCGACGATGGGCTGCTNGAGAAATTCCTCGAAGGCGAAGAGATCAGGCCCGACGAGATCCGNGCCGCCCTGCGCCAGGCNACTATTGCCCTCAAGGCGGTGCCGGTNGTCTGCGGCAGTGCCTACAAGTACAAGGGCGTGCAACGCCTGCTCGACAATGTCATCTACTATCTGCCCGCTCCCGCCGATGTCGAAGCTGTCAAGGGCGTATTGCCCAACTCCGACGAGGAAGTCGTTCGCTCGGCGCGCGAAGATGCGCCTTTCTCGGGTTTGGCTTTCAAGGTCATGACCGACCCCTTTGTCGGCCGCTTGACCTTCGTGCGGATTTATTCGGGCGTAATGGACGCCGGTTCCTATCTCTACAACGTGTCTACCGAGCGCCGCGAGCGCGCCTCGCGCCTGCTCGAAATGCACGCCAACGACCGCACCGAGTTGTCCAAGGCCTACGCCGGCGATATCGTCGCCGTGGTCGGCCTCAAGAATACGACTACCGGCGACACACTCTGCGATGAGCAGAATCCTATCATCCTTGAACAGATCGAGTTCGCCGAGCCGGTGGTGCACGTGGCTATTGAGCCCAAGACCCGCGCCGATCAGGAGCAGTTACACATCGCCCTGTCAAAGCTCAGCGAGGAAGACCCGACGTTCCAGGTCAGGCTCGACGACGAGACCGGCCAGACGGTCATGTCGGGGATGGGCGAGTTGCACCTGGAGATCCTCATCGACCGGCTCTTCCGCGAGTTTAAGGTCGAGGCCAATGTCGGCAAGCCCCAGGTTGCGTACAAAGAGGGTCTCAAGAAGTCCGTCGAGGCTACCGGTCGCTTCGTGCGGCAGTCGGGTGGCCGCGGTCAGTTCGGCCACGTCGAGCTCGAGATCGAGCCGGGTGAGCCGGGCACCGGCCTGATCTTCGAATCCAAGGTCGTCGGCGGCAATGTGCCAAGGGAATACATCAACCCGGTTCGCGACGGCATTCTCGAGGCAATGACGACGGGTCCGGTTGCCGGCTACCCGATCGAAGATGTGAAAGTGACCCTTGTCGATGGCACATACCACGAGGTAGATTCGTCCGAGGTCGCCTTTAAAGTCGCGGGTTCGATAGGCTTCAAGGATGGCGCGCAAAAGGCTGCGCCTTATCTCATGGAGCCGATCATGGAGCTCGAGGTCGTCGTCCCCGAGCAGTACCTGGGCGATGTTATGGGTGACCTCAATTCGCACCGCGGCGAAATACAGGGGATCAATCCCCGGTCCGACGCCCAGGTCGTCAAGGCCTTTGTGCCGCTGAGCGAAACCTTTGGCTATGCCACCCGCTTGCGCTCGCTGACCCAGGGGCGGGCGCTTTTTACCATGCAGTTTTCCAAGTATCAGGCGGTCCCATCTTCGATCACCGAAGAGATCGTCGCCAAGGTTCAAGGAACAGAAACTTCCAACTAATCTTCCCAAGAAAGACAAGGAGAGGATCAGAGCAATGGCTAAGGAACAGTTTCAGCGCAATAAACCGCACGTCAACATCGGCACCATCGGCCATGTCGATCACGGCAAGACTACGTTGACTGCGGCGATCACTATGCACCAGGCGAACAAGGGCCTGGGCGAAGCCAAGAATATCGAAGACATCGACAATGCCCCCGAAGAAAAGGCCCGCGGGGTAACGATCAATGTCTCGCATCAGGAGTACGAGACCGAGAAGCGCCACTACGCGCACGTCGATTGTCCCGGTCACGCCGACTACATCAAGAACATGATCACCGGCGCCGCTCAGATGGACGGTGCGGTCTTGGTCGTCAGCGCCGCCGACGGCCCTATGATCCAGACCCGCGAGCACATCCTCCTGGCCCGTCAGGTCAATGTGCCGCGCATCGTGGTCTACCTCAACAAGGTCGATCAGGTNGATGACGAGGAGTTGTTGGACCTCGTCGANCTCGAGACCCGCGAGTTGCTCTCCGAGTATGGCTTTGAGGGCGACGACACCCCGGTTATCCGCGGTTCGGCGCTGCAGGCNTTCGAGGGGGAGGACACTCCGACCGGCACCCAGTCGATCGACGAGTTGATGCAGAACGTCGATGATTTCATACCCGACCCAGAACGCGATGTCGACCAGCCTTTCCTGATGCCAGTCGAGGATGTCTTCACGATCCAGGGTCGCGGCACCGTCGGCACCGGTCGCGTTGAGCGCGGTCGTATCAAGGTCGGCGAAGAGGTCGACATCGTTGGTATCAAAGAGACGCGCAAGACCACCGTCACCGGCGTCGAGATGTTCCGCAAGCTGCTCGACGAGGGCGAGGCGGGCGACAACGTCGGCCTGCTGGTGCGCGGCGTCGAAAAGGCCGAATTGATGCGCGGCATGGTCATCTGCAAGCCCGGTTCGGTCAATCCGCATACCAAGTTCAAAGCCGAGGTCGTGGTGCTGACCCCGAAGGAAGGCGGTCGCGAAAAGCCCTTCTTCTCCGGCTACCGCCCGCAGTTCTTCTTCCGCACCACCGATGTGACCGGTTCGATCGCGCTGCCCGAGGGCACCGAGATGGTCATGCCCGGCGACAACGTCAACTTGGAAGTTGAGCTGATCCAGCCGATCGCGATTGAGACCCAGCTGCGCTTCGCCATTCGCGAGGGCGGCCGGACCATCGGCTCCGGCGTCGTCACCGAGGTCGCCGACTAGGCAACCCACAGGGAGATTCTAGCAAGTGGCAGTTGACAGAATTCGCATTCGACTCAAAGCCTACGACCACATGGCTTTGGACAGGTCCGTGGACGAGATCGTCCAGACGGTCAAGCGGAGCGGGGCTCGCATCGCCGGCCCCGTGCCGCTGCCGACTGCCCGCACCGTGTACACCGTGCTGCGGTCTCCCCATGTGGATAAGAAGTCGCGCGAGCAGTTTGAGACGCGCGTCCACAAGCGTCTCATCGATATATATGACTCGACGCCGCAGACCGTGGACGCGCTGATGAAGCTCGACCTGCCCGCGGGCATCGGCATAGATATAAAGGTCTGAGGGGGCAATGGGCGCGCAGGTAGAAGTTCTCAATAGTGAAGGCCAGGCGAGCGGCTCAGTGGAGTTGCCCGACGATCTCTTCGGCATCGAAGTATCCGAATACGCCCTCTACCGGGCGGTCGTCGCCTACGAGGCCAATCAGCGGCAGGGCACGGCTTCGACCAAGACCCGGTCGGAAATCGCCCGGACGAGCAAGAAGCACCATCGCCAGAAGGGCACGGGTTGGGCCCGTCGGGGTTCGCTGCGCTCACCTCTGGTGCGCGGCGGCGGCGTCGCATTCGGTCCCCAGCCGCGCTCGTATTCGACCCAGTTGCCCAAAGCTCTCAAACGCCTGGCCTTTCGCTCGGCGCTGACGGTCAAGGGTGCACAGGGACAGGTGAAAGTCGTCGATGCTTTCGACTTCGAAGAACCGAGCACCAAGTCCTTCCAGAAAGTCATCGAAGCCTGCGGCCTTAAGGGCCAGAAGGTGCTCTTCGTCACGGCCGAGAACGCGCCGGTGCTGGTCAAGTCGAGCCGCAACTTGCCCAAGGTCAATGCTACGCACCTGGGTTCGTTGGGTACGTATGAGGTGGTGAGGGCTGATGCCGTGCTGTTTACGCGCCAGGCCCTGGATAGCCTTGTGGAAGCCCACGGGCAGAAGAGTTGAGAGGAATTGACAAGTGAGCAATCCGCGTTCGATCATCCAGGAGCCCGTTATCACCGAAAAGGCCACTATCCTCCGCGAGGGCAATAAATACGCCTTTCGCGTCGATTCCAAGGCCAACAAGATTCAGATCCGCCAGGCGGTGGAGGAGATCTTCTCGGTCAAGGTCGAGTCGGTGCGCACGGTCAAGGTCCCGAGCAAGCCCAAGCGGCAGGGGCTCTATCAGGGGCGCCGTGCCGGTTGGAAAAAGGCGTATGTAACCCTCAAGGCTGGCGACTCCATCGAAATCACCGAAAATATCTAAGCTATGGCACTCAAGAAATTCCGCCCCGTAACCCCAACGCTGCGCTACAAGACGGTCAATTCCTTTGAGGAATTGACGCGCTCCAAGCCCGAGAAGTCGCTGCTGGCCGGTGCCGTAAATAAATCTGGCGGCCGCAATAGCCAGGGCCGCATGACGATGCGCCGTCGCGGCGGCGGACACAAGCGCCGCTACCGCGTCATCGACTTCAAGCGCAACAAAATCGGCGTACCCGGGCGGGTCACTGCGATCGAATACGATCCCAATCGCTCGGCGTTCATCGCCTTGGTGGTTTATGCCGATGGCGATAAGCGCTATATCATCGCACCTCTTGGCCTGAAGGTCGGCACCCAGGTCACGGCCGGTCCCGACGCCCCGATTCAAGTCGGCAATGCCCTGCCGCTGGCCAATATCCCCCTCGGTTCGACGATTCACAACGTCGAGCTCAACCCGGGGCGCGGCGGGCAGTTGGCGCGCAGCGCGGGCGCCGAAGTCCAGCTTTTGGGTCGCGAGGGGGGGCGGGCGCAGTTGCGGCTGCCTTCGGGCGAGCGGCGCGAGGTGCTGGTTCAGTGCATGGCGACTCTGGGCCAGGTTGGCAATATCGAGTATTCCAATATAGTCATCGGCAAGGCGGGTCGTTCGCGCTGGTTGGGCCGCAGACCCAAGGTCCGCGGCGTGGTCATGAACCCGGTCGATCACCCGCACGGCGGCGGTGAGGGCAAGTCCTCAGGCGGTCGCCATCCGGTTACCCCCTGGGGCAAGCCGACGAAGGGTTACAAGACCCGCAAGCGCAAAAACCAGAGCAATAAGTGGATCATCAGCCGCCGCAACTCGAAGTAGCGAGGACTCATGGCAAGATCGGTTAAAAAAGGCCCCTTTATTGACGGGCATCTGGCGAGTAAGATCGAGAATCTCAATCGCACGGGCGACAAGACAGTCGTCAAGACCTGGTCGCGGCGTTCGACGATCACGCCCGATTTCGTCGGCCATACGCTGGCCGTCTACAACGGCAACAAATTCATCCCGGTGTACATCACCGAGAACATGGTTGGCCATAAACTCGGAGAATTCGCCCCAACCCGCACTTTCCGCGGCCACGGCGGGCGTTTGACTGAGCGCGGCACGAGGATTCAATAAGATGGAAGCAAGGGCAGTGCTCAAGCAGATCGGCGTGCCGGCCACCAAGGTCCGTCAGCTCATCGACCTGATCCGCGGCAAACCGGTAGAGGAGGCGCTTACGATACTCCGCTTTTCGCCCCGACCGGTGGCCAAGCTGGTCGAGAAGACCTTGCGCTCGGCTATCTCCAACGGTATCAACCAAGACGAGGAGAATCCCGTCGATGCCGAAGACTTGGTAGTAACCCGCGTTTACGCCGACGAGGGGCGCGACCTCAAGCGCATTCGGCCCAGGGCCCGCGGCGCGGCCGATCGCATCAAAAAGCGCCATTGCCATCTCACGGTCGTCGTCGGCGACGAGACCGATTAAGGGGGAATCTTGGGACAGAAAACACATCCGTACGGCTTTAGGCTCGGCGTTATCAAACCGTGGCGCTCTAACTGGTATGCCGAAAAGGACTTCTCCGAACTGCTCAAAGAGGACCTGATGTTGCGGCGGTACGTGCGTCAGCGGTTACAGCGCGCCGGCGTTTCGCAGATCAATATCGAGCGTCAGCCCAAGCGCGTGACCGTCGAGGTGCACACTGCGCGGCCCGGCATCGCGATCGGTCGCCGCGGCGCCGAAGTCGATAAACTGCGCGACGAGCTTAAGGCCCTCACCGGCAAGGACGTCTCGCTCAATATCCAGGAAGTCAAAAAGCCCGAACTCGACGCCCAGTTAGTCGCCGACGGCCTGGCCCGCCAGCTTGAGCAACGCGTGTCTTTTCGCCGCGCGATGAAAAAGTCTGTGGCCTCGTCAATGCGCATGGGAGCCGAGGGCATCCGCATTGTCTGCTCCGGCCGTATCGGCGGGTCCGAAATGGGTCGCCGNGAGCGCTCTGAGCCGGCGGGTCGCGTGCCGCTGCACACTCTGCGCGCCGATATCGACTACGCGATGTCCACCGCCTATACCGTTTCGGGCACCGTTGGAGTCAAAGTGTGGATTTGCCACGGCGAAGTCGTGGCCGAGGACGAAGGGGCCGCCCAGGCGGTCTGATTAACGCGAGGATTCCTGCACCATGTTGATGCCGAAGAAGTCNAAGTGGAGAAAGCAGTCGCGGGGCCGCATGCGCGGGCAGACCAAAGGGGGAGACCTAGTTTCCTTCGGCGAATTCGGCCTCAAGGCGCTNGAGCCCTGCTGGATCACCAGCCGCCAGATTGAGGCGGTGCGCGTGGCGGTCAGCCGCGCAATGAGCCGTACCGGCAAGATGTGGATCCGCGTTTTTCCCGACAAGCCGATCACTAAAAAGCCCGCCGAGACCCGGATGGGCAAGGGTAAGGGGGCACCCGAGGGTTGGGTTGCCGTNGTCAAGCCCGGCCGCGTGATGTTTGAGTTGGCGGGCGTCCCAGAAGAGATGGCCCGCGAGGCATTCCGCCGCGCCGGCCACAAACTGCCGATCAAGACCAAGGTCGTCAAGCGAGTTTGATGGTTATGAAAGTGAGCGAACTGCGCGAGATGAGCGCGGACGAAGTCAAGAACAGGTTGGAAGAACTCCACGAGGAGGCCTTCAATCTGCGATTCCAGCACGTCTCCGGCCAGTTGACCACCCCGATCCGGCTGCGCGAGGTGCGGCGCGATATNGCCAAGGCGCACACCGTGCTGAAGGAACACGAGATCGGGATCCGCACCTTGGCCGGCGGAGCATAGGAGAGGCATGGCTAAACAAAAGATAGGCCGGCGCCAGGCCGAAGGTCGGGTGCTCAAGTCAAATAATATCAAAACGCGGGTTATCGGGATCGAGCAACGGGTGCCGCATCCTCTGTACGGGAGGGTCATCCGCCGCACCGCCAAATTCGTCGCTCACGACGAGCGCGAGGAGTCACNAGTCGGCGATTTGGTACGCATCGAGGAGTGCCGGCCCATGAGCAAGACCAAGCGCTGGCGGCTGGTCGAGATTCTCGAACGTCAGGAAAACCAGGATTAGGACCGCGATACGATGATTCACGAATATTCAGTAGTTAAAATGGCGGACAACGCCGGCGCCCGCACGGGACGNTGCATCCGCGTGCTCGGCGGTTCGCGCAAGCGCTACGCCGGCATCGGCGACCTGATTGTCGTCGCTCTGCACGGGGTCNCCCCGAACGGCGCCCTCGAGGAGGGGCAGGTGGCNAAGGCNGTNGTCGTGCGGACNAAGAAGGAGTACCGCCGCGCCGACGGTTCATATATCCGCTTCGACGACAATGCNGCNGTANTAGTCAACGACGACAAGGAGCCGACCGGTACTCGNATTTTCGGCCCCGTGGCGCGCGAGCTGCGAGAAAAGCAGTACATGCGCATCGTCTCTCTGGCTCCCGAAGTGGTCTAAGGAAGGTCGCAATGGATATCCGCAAAGGCGATACGGTGCAAGTTATCAGCGGTAACGACAAGGGGCGGCGCTCGACGGTGCTCAACGTGTTCAAGGANCGGGGCAGGGCGATCGTCGAGGGCGTCAATATGCGCAAGCACCATACCCGCCCCACTTCGCGCGATCCGCAGGGGGGNATAATCGAACGCGAAGCGCCCATCCACATTTCCAATATTATGGTCGTTTGCCCCAAGACCGACCAGCCCACGCGCATCGGCCACAAGCAACTCGACAGCGGCAAATACGTGCGCGTTTCAGCCCGTAGCGGCGAGATGATTGATCCAGAGTAAATCATGNACGAAGCCAGACTAAAAAAACAGTATAAAGAACAGTCGATGCCCCAGCTCAAGGAGCGCTTCGACTTCAAAAACGACATGCAGGTGCCGCAGGTGGAAAAGGTCGTCGTCAATATAGGCGTTGGCGAAGCGGTGCAGGANCCCAAAGTCCTCGAGAGCGCCGTGAACGAATTGACGGCGATTACCGGCCAGAAGCCTGCGATTCGCCGGGCCAAGAAGGCGATTTCGAACTTCAAGCTGCGCGCCGGTATTCCCATTGGCTGTATGGTTTCGCTGCGGGGCAANCGCATGTACGAATTCCTCGATCGCCTGATNAGCTTCGCCCTGCCCCAGGTTCGCGACTTTCGCGGGGTATCTCCCAGGAGTTTTGACGGTCGCGGCAACTACAATTTGGGCATCAAAGAGCAAATCATCTTCCCCGAGATCGACTACGATATGATCGACCAGGTCCGGGGCATGAATATCACCATCGTGACCTCTGCCAATAGCGACGAAGAGGGCTGCGAACTGCTGAAGTCGCTGGGCATGCCCTTCAGCGAATAGGACCGGGAGTAACCAATGCCGAAGAAATGTTTAATTGCCAAAGCGCAGCGCAAACCCAAATTCTCGACTCGCGCCTATACCCGGTGCCATTTTTGCGGTCGTCCGCGCGCGGTGTATCGCAAGTTCGGCCTGTGCCGGATCTGCTTCCGCGATCTNGCCCTCAAGGGCGAGATACCCGGCGTGACCAAGGCGAGTTGGTAGGGGGCTGGGAGAATCTGATATGAGTATGACTGATCCCATCGCGGATATGTTGACGCGCATCCGCAACGCCTGCCACGCCAAGCATCCTCGGGTCGACGTGCCGGCATCCAATCTCAAGCGCGAGGTTGCGCGGGTATTGGCCGAGTGCCGTTTTATCGACAATTTCGCCCATATCGAAGACAACAAACAGGGCGTCTTGCGGCTTTATCTACGCTATGACCGCGAGAGCAACAGCATTATCCGCGGTCTNAANCGCGTCAGCCGGCCGGGCCTGAGGAATTACTCGGGAAANGACGAAATTCCGCGTGTGCTNCGCGGGTTGGGCGTGGCCATCGTCTCGACGTCCAAGGGGGTGATGACCGACAGAGAAGCGAGGACGGCCGGCGTCGGCGGCGAGGTCCTCTGCAACGTCTGGTAGATCCAGGGAGAGCATTNAAAGTGTCGCGTATAGGAACCACACCGGTTATACTGCCCCAGGGCGTCGAGGTNAAAATTGCCGGCGCCGAAGTTGCGGTCAAAGGGCCGAAAGGGCAGTTGGAGATCCCCTTCCTGACAGAATTCGTGGAAGTGGGCCAGCAAGACAGCGATGTCACNGTAACGCGCAAGANCGATGACAAGAAGGCGCGTGCGCTGCACGGTTTGACCCGCACCCTGATCGCCAACGCCGTCGCCGGCGTTACCGAAGGTTTTTCCANGAACCTCGAGTTGCACGGCGTCGGTTATCGCGCCGAGGTCCAGGGCAGGAAGCTGACGCTCCACGTCGGCTATTCACATCCGGTGGTTTACGATGCCCCAGATGGGATTGCGATNGAGGTTGCCGACGGCACGGGCGGGGCCCAGGCCCGGATTACNGTGCAGGGTATCGATAAGCAGNTGGTCGGCCAGGTGGCCGCCGACATCCGCTTCAAACGGCGCCCAGAACCTTATAAAGGCAAGGGNATNCGCTACGAGAACGAAGTTATCCACTGGAAACAGGGCAAGGCGGCAGTAGGCTAAAATGAAAGATAAGAGACACCTGGTTAAGAACCGCCAGCGGCGCGAAAGGCGCCGGCACCGGTTGCGCAAGATCGTTTCGGGCACTCCCGAGCGGCCGCGGATGGTCGTACACCGTTCACTTCGCCATATCGAAGTGCAATTGGTCGATGACGTGGCCGGGCATTCCCTGCTCGGTTTTTCNACNCAGTCCAAGGATTTANAGGGCCACGATTTTGAAAACCGCGTTGCGCAGGGGCACGAGGTAGGCAAGATNGTAGCCGCCAAAGCCAGGGAAAAGGGCATCGAGCAGGTCGTTTTCGACCGCGGCGGTTTTCTCTACCACGGAGTGATCAAAGCCGTTGCCGACGGGGCGCGGGAAGCCGGACTGAATTTCTAAGGAGAGCAGCGTGGCGAAAGCAGATTCCAGGGACAGAGNTAACAGAAGGTCGCAAGCCGACCCCAGTGGNATGGAGTTGAGCGAGGTCGTCGTCCAGAACAGCATCAAGCGGGTTTCGCACGTGCGCAAGGGCGGTCGGCGTTTCAGCTTTAACGCCATGGTCGTGGTCGGTGACCGCAACGGCAAGGTCGGCGTCGGTGCCGGCAAGGCCGGCGAGATTGCAGAGGCGATCCGCAAGGGTACTGAGGCGGCCAAGAAGAATGTGGTGCAGATCTCGGTCACTGACGGGACCATCCCGCACGAGATCGTCGGGCGCTACGGCGCGGCGAAGATCCTCTTCAAGCCAGCCTCGCCGGGGACTGGAGTCATCGCCAGCGGCGGCACCCGCATCGTNCTCGAATTGGCCGGGGTCCACGACATTCTCACCAAGTCGCTCGGCTCGAACAATGTCCAGAACTCGATCAAGGCGACGATCGCGGCACTCAAGGAACTGCGCGATGTCGAAATGGTCGCCAGGGAGCGCGGGGTGCCGGTCGAGAGCCTCCGCGCCTGGGGATAATTTTNCTATGAAACTGGTTATAACGCAGCGGCGCAGCGCCATCGGNCGNGCCAAGGGGCAGAAGGCGACNATCGAAGCCCTTGGTTTTAAGCGCCTCTACCAAACAGTTGAACACCACGACACGCCCCAGATCCGGGGNATGATCAACAAGGTCAAGCACNTAGTCGATGTNGCAGAAGTCGCAGATTAACGGGAGCCCGAAATGCGTTTAGGCGAAATAAAGTGCCCCAAGGGCNCGAAGAAGAACCGTAAACGGTTGGGGCAGGGACCCGGTTCGGGCACCGGCAAGACCGCGGGTAAGGGCCACAAGGGCCAGCGCGCCCGCTCGGGTGCTCGGCGCGGCAACCGCATCGGATTTGTCGGCGGTACAATGGCGCTGTTCCGGCACATGCCCAAGGTCGGCTTTTCCAACCACAAGTTCAAAACGGTTTACCAGACCCTCAACGTACAGGATCTCGCCGCCAGCGACCTCGAGGGCGAAGTCGGTCCCGAAGAGTTGGCCGGCGCCGGGTTGGTGAAAAAGGCCTCCGGTCTGATTAAGGTTCTCGGCGAGGGCGAACTGGAAAAAGCCCTGACGGTCAAAGCGCACAAGTTTTCCGCTAGCGCCGCAGAGAAGATCGCCAAAGCGGGCGGCAAGGCCGAGGTGATCTAAAGTGCAGATGCTGCAGAGCTTTCAGAATTGTTTCAAGATCCCCGATCTCAGGCGGCGGATCTTGTTCACCATCAGTCTGCTGGTGGTTTACCGCATTGGTGGACAGATCACGGTGCCCGGCGTCCAACTGGCCGTGCTCACCGAATTCTTCCAAAGCTCGGGCAACACCCTCTTCGGCCTCTACGACATGTTCGTGGGCGGGGCCTTTACCCGTGGTACAATCTTCGCGCTGGGCATAATGCCGTATATCAGCGCCTCAATTATATTGCAGTTGCTGGGTGCGGTGATCCCCTATTTCCAGAAGTTGCAGCGGGAAGGGGAGGAAGGCCGCAAGAAAATCACGCAGTACACCCGCTATGGCACCGTGTTTCTCGCCGCCGCCCAATCCTATGGCGTTAGCTTCTTCCTCGAAAGTATAACCGCACCCATTTCCGGTACCCCGGCGGTGCCCAATCCCGGCCTCGCCTTTACCTTCTCGACGATGCTGACGATCACCACCGGCACGATTTTCATCATGTGGTTGGGCGAGCAGATCACCGAGCGCGGCATCGGCAATGGTATCTCGCTGATTATTTTCATCGGCATTATCGCCGAATTGCCCTACGCGATCAACCAAGAATACAACCACTTTATCATCAACCGCGGCTTCAACAAGAATATCATCCAAGAGATCATTCTGGTGGTGATGATGTTCGCCGTGGTTGCTTTCGTGATCCTGTTGACCCAGGGCATGCGCAAGATTCCCGTCCAGTACGCCAAGCGCGTGGTCGGGCGACGGGTCTACGGCGGGCAGACCACCCATATACCGCTCCGTATCAACACCGCCGGCGTGATTCCCATCATCTTCGCCCAATCGATCATGTTCCTGCCCGGGACCATAACCCAGATGTTCCCCGGCAACGAATTCATGCTGGCGGTCGGTTCGTTTTTCTCGACCGAGTCGATGTTCTACTGGTTCGTCTACGCGATGATGATCATCTTCTTCGCGTATTTCTACACCGCCATTGTGATGGACCCGAACCAATTGGCGGACAACATGAAAAAGCACGGTGGTTTTATTCCGGGCATTCGCCCCGGGCCGCGCACTGCCCAGTACATCGACGGCATCATGACCAGGATCACCTTGCCGGGGTCAATCGCTCTGGCGCTGGTCGCGATATTTCCCTTTTTCGTCACGCGGCACTTCAACGTGGCCCCTTCCTTCGCCCAATTTTTCGGCGGCACGGGGTTGTTGATCGTCGTTGGTGTGGCCCTGGATACCTTGCAGCAGATAGAATCCCAGCTGATGACTCGACACTACGAGGGATTCATGAAGCGGGGCAAGATCCAGGGGCGCAGAAGCTAATTATCCAAACGGAGCGAGTATCGTGAAAGTCAAGGCATCCGTCGGCAAGCGCTGCAGCGAGTGCAAAGTCATCCGCAGAAACGGGGTCGTGCGCGTCATCTGCAAGCGCAATCCCCGCCACAAACAGAGACAAGGCTGAGGAGGTCGTTATATGGCGCGTATAGCTGGTGTAGATTTGCCCCGCGACAAGCGGGTCTCCATTGCTTTGACCTATATCTACGGCATCGGCCACACCTCGGCCCAGCGCATCGCTTCCCAGGCCGGGATTGATGACCAGACCCGCATCAATGGCTTGACCGAGGAACAACTCAATAGCCTGCGTTCGATTATCGAGGCCAGTCATAAGGTCGAGGGTAGCTTGCGCGGCGAAAATACCATGAATGTCAAGCGGTTGATGGATATCGGCTGTTATCGGGGTTTGCGCCATCGCCGCGGCCTACCGGTCAAGGGCCAGCGCACCAAGACTAACGCCCGTACCCGCAAGGGACCGCGTCGGGCCATTGCCGGCAAGAAAAAGGCCCCGGCCAAGTAAGAGAAACCCAAACGGAGAGGATTGACCTTTGCCGCCCGAAAGACGCAGAAGACGCAAGAAGTCGAAACAGGTAGAAGCCGTCGGCGTAGCCCATATTCTGGCGACCTTCAACAACACGATCATCACCTTGACTGATACCAACGGCAATGTGATTTCGTGGGCTACACCAGGTAAGATGAGCATCAAGGGCAGTCGCAAGTCCACGCCCTTCGCCGGCCAGTTGGCCGCCGAGAAAGCTGCGCAGGAGGCGAGGAGCATGGGCTTGCGCCGCGTTGAGGTCTGGGTCAAAGGACCGGGGGTGGGGCGCGAATCGGCGATCCGCGCGCTGCAGAATGCCGGGCTGGAGATTTCCGCGATCCGCGATGTCACGCCCATTCCGCACAATGGTTGCCGGCCGCCCAAGCGCCGCCGGGTCTAGAGGAGATAGCATAGATGAGCAGGCACACCGGTCCCAACTGCCGCTTTTGTCGCAGGGAAGGCGCCAAACTTTTCCTCAAGGGCGAGCGCTGCAACTTGGAGAAGTGTTCCTTCGAGCGGCGCAGTTATGCGCCTGGCCAGCACGGTCAGGGCCTCCGGCGCAAGCAGTCAGACTATAGCGTGCAATTGCGGGCCAAGCAGAAGTTGGCTCGTCTCTACGGTATCCGCGAGGGGCAGTTTCGCGGTTATTACAAAGAGGCCACGCGCGTACCCGGCGTCAGCGGCGAGAATTTGCTGCGCCTTTTGGAATGCCGTCTGGACAATATCGTCTACCGGCTTGGCTTCGCCGCTTCGCGCAAGGCCGCCAGGCAACTGGTGCGCCACAATCACATCACCGTCAATGGCAAAAGGGTTAATATCCCCTCATACTTGACCCGTACCGGCGACGTGGTCCAGGTCGCCGAGCGCAGCCGTCAGAACGAGTCTATCCACGAGTCGTTGCGTCGCTCGCGGGAGACGGTGCCCTGGCTGGCCATCGATAAGGTCAACCTCACCGGAACCGTATCGGAATTGCCCAGTCGCGAAGATATCCCGACCGTGGCCGAAGAGCAGTTAGTTATCGAATTCTACTCCCGCGTCTAGATCGGGATCCAAGAGTCTTTAACTCCGCCATATACAAGGAGCAAGGGGCTAATATGAAATTAGAAGTTATGCAGATGCCTAGACTGGCTGAGGTCGAGAAGGACAGTCTCAGCGACACCTACGGCATGTTCGTCGTCCAACCGCTTGAGCGCGGCTTCGGCGTTACTATGGGCCACGCGTTGCGCCGCGTGTTGTTATCCTCAATTCAGGGTGCCGCCATCAAGCAGGTCAGTATCGAAGGCGTCCAGCATGAGTTTTCCACCGTCAAGGGCGTGCGCGAGGATGTGCCCGAAGTTATCCTCAACCTCAAGGAAGTGGCTATCCGCTACCACGGGGACGAGGATCGCGTCCTTCGCGTCGAGAAGACCAGCGCCGGGCCGTTAACGGCCCAGGATCTGGAGGTCGATCCCAGTGTCCAGGTGATGAACCCCGAACTCCATATCGCCACACTGGACAAAGGCGGTTCGTTGAAGCTGGAGTTGACGGTCGGCCAGGGCCGCGGTTACCAGTTCGCCGACGAGAACAAGATGCCCGACCAACCGATCGGCGCGATTTCACTTGATACAAATTTTTCGCCGGTACTCAAGGTACAGTACGATACTGAGAATGCCCGGGTCGGGCGGCGGACCGATTACGACAAGCTGATCATGGAGGTATGGACCGACGGTTCGGTACATCCCGAAGACGCGATGGCCCAGGCCGCCAAGATCCTGACCGAACACCTGAGCCTCTTTATCAATTTTGAAGATGAACCCGAGGTTGCGCAGGAGAAGGAAGTCGACGAGGAGACTAAGCGCGTCGCGCGCCTGTTGGCCATGCCGGTGGACGAACTCGAGCTATCGGTGCGGTCGGCCAACTGCCTGCGCGCAGCGGGCATCACCCATCTCAAGGAATTGGTATCCCGGTCGGAAGCCGAGATGCTCAAATACCGCAATTTCGGCCGCAAGTCGCTCAACGAGTTGGGCGAGATTCTCGATTCGCTCAATCTCAGCTGGGGTATGGATCTGGCTCCCTACGAGGGCGTCGAGATCGACGAAGAAGCGGCCAATCCGCTGGCCGAAGAATTCTAGCAGTCGGGAATATACTGATGAGACACGGTAAGAAAGTAGCCAAACTGGGCCGCACAGCCTCGCACCGCAAGGCGATGTTGTCCAATATGATGACCTCGCTTTTCACCAACGAGACGATCACCACGACCCAGATCCGAGCCAAGGAACTCAAGCGCAGCGCGGAGAAGATGATTACCTTCGCCAAGCGGGGTGATTTACACGCCCGGCGCCAGGTATTGCGCGTTATTGCCGACAAGCAGGTCGTCGCCAAACTATTCGACGAGATCGGTCCGCGCTACAAGAGTCGCAATGGCGGCTATACCCGCGTGGTCAAGATGGGGCCGCGACGGGGCGACGGTGCCTTTATGAGCATCATAGAGCTCGTCGATCGCCCGGGTGCTTCCGAGGTTTCTGAGCCGGAAAAAGACGATCAGGAGTCGGTGGAAGAGGAATAGGCGCGTCCAGTAGGCGATTAGTAGTGCGGGGCAAGATGCTGGTCATCTTGCCCCTTTTTTATTCCAGGAGAGGTCGAGCAGTGAAACCCGGGAATCGAATCGAGGTCGCCATTGAATCCCTCAACGCCAAGGGGGACGGAGTCGCCCGTGTTGGCGAACGCGAAGTGCTGGTGCGCCGCGCGGTCCCCGGCGACCGGGCTGTGGTGCGACTGGTCAAAAAGCGCAAGGGGNNCTTCGAGGCGGAGNTCGAAGAACTTGTCACTGAGGGTTACGCGCGGCAGCAAGCCCGCTGCCGCCACTTTGGCATGTGCGGCGGGTGCCGCTGGCAAGAGTTGGCTTATGCNGACCAACTTGCGGTCAAGGAGCAGATGGTCGCCGAGGCCTTGGCGACGAGCGGACAGGACCTGCCGCCGCTCGAGNCGATTNTNCCCAGCCCAGACCCCTTCTTCTACCGCAATAAGATGGAGTTTTCCTTTGGCCGCGATCGCGACGGTCTATTGCAACTCGGGTTGCACGTGCGGGGGCGCTTCAATTGGATATTTGACCTGGAGGAGTGCCACCTGCAGTCGCCACTATCCAATCGGATCGTCGAATCAGTGCGNTGCGCGGCGCGCCGTCTGCAACTGGCTCCNTACGATCTGAAGCGCCACGAGGGCTTGTTGCGCTTTTTGGTCGTGCGCGACGCCAAGCGNACGGGGCAGGTGATGGTCAACTTGGTCGTCGCCTCGTATCCCGNCCCGGCGATCGCTGAACTGGTCGATCGCGTGATTGCCGATATTGGAGAAATTGACGTTTTTCTCGTTACGNTGCATANCGGCAAAGCCCAGGTCGCGATAGGGGAGCGCGAGTTNCTCATCAANGGGGACGGCCGGATCAGCGAAGAGTGCGCGGGTTTGCAGTTTGATATTTCGCCNCAGTCTTTTTTTCAGACCAATCCNGTCCAGGCCGAGCGTCTTTATGCCCTGGTTGCCGAAATGGCCGGATCGGTCGGAGCNGTACTCGACATGTATTGTGGTACGGGTAGCATCAGTTTACTCCTGGCCNCCCAGGCGCAGTCTGTTTTGGGGGTCGAAGTAGTGGAGGATGCGGTTGCCGATGCGCGGNTNAATGCCACGCGCAACGGGGTGGAGCACTGCCAGTTCGTCGCCGGTGCGGCCGAAGAGATTCTCGGGGATNTGGCGGATCGGCGCTTTGACCTGGTCGTAGTCGATCCACCTCGGGTTGGGCTGCACAAGAAGGCTNTCGCCAGACTCGTCGCACTAAAGGTGCCGCGAATGATCTACGTGTCCTGCAACCCCCATGCACTNGCCAGTGATTTATCTGAGTTGGGGGAGTGCGGTTACCAAGTGCGGCGCGTGCGACCGGTCGATATGTTTCCGCAAACGCCCCACTGCGAAGTGNTCGCCGAGTTATGCAGGGGTGAATACTTGACTAACTAGCTGATTTTATATATCATGGCTGAAANAAGATTCTTTGTTTGAAAGACGGTATGGCACGGAAGGTTTCCGATGGGCAAAGTCAAAAAGAAGGTTGCAAAAGGCGAAAAAAAAGCCAGAATAAAGGGCGATAAAGGGGGTANTGGCGCAGCCAAGAAACCCGAGCCGAAACCCCTTACCGGGGTGGAAGTATATAGTAAGCCCGGGCTCATGCAGCCCCTATTTGCCGGGTTTAGGGAGGGCGATGTCGCGGGAGATATTGTTCGTCCGAGGATGTTGACCGAGTCGGTAGAGAACGGTCGCGGCCGGGGCATTATCCTCAATTTCACCTTCCGCAAATTCAGCGGACAGCCCAAAGCGGTTTTCTTTATAAACTGGCCCAAGGGTGTGGCGGGGGGGAGCTTCGAGCCGACCGACCGCTTGCTCAAGCCGGGTGAGCCGATTTCGCTGAGTTATACCGTCGAAGTCGACGGTACCGATAAACCCATCTATTTCGTCGGCAAGGCCTATTTTCTGCGCAAGAGTTATTATATCGCCGAAGACCCGGCCAATCCGGGCAAGCCCTGGACTGGCCCGCGTGAAGAGGCTAAGGAAAAATTACCCAAAGATGTCTTCGTCCAGGGCGAAGATATCATCGAAATCCGAGTCGATAGCGTGACCTCGATGCCCAACGGGCCCGGTCGCATACCGCGCGATATTCTCGAGCGCTATTTGTACAAGGCGCAATTGCACGTCATTCCCGGCGGTGGTGGATGGGCCCAACGCAGCTCTCAGGGGCACTTCTTCAATAATATCCGCGACCCGCTCGACAAGTACCTCGAAAAAGAGGGCAATAAGCTGATAAAGCAGATCACCATTGACGAATTGGGCAATATGGGCGACCTGACCTTGATGGTGCAGGGCGCGTTGCTAACGGACATTGAACATGACAAACTGCGCAAGGTAATGGTCGAAAAGCCCAATAACTACTTGCGTGAAATCAATACTAACGTCGGCTTCCTGCTCTACTTCCAGATGGCCGATGAGATCAGGGATATGGTAGTNCGCACCNTGCCCGACAANGTCGGCAAGGAGAACGATGTCTATCTACCCTTGATGCTGGAGAATGTCGCCGATTCGAGGGAGCAGNACCGGGTGANCTTCCGCGTATTTCCCCGCGATTTGGTTGAAAATCGGTCGCGTAACAACATGGATCGCGGGCTGCACTTCAAGCCGCCGAACAACCTGCATCCCGGTTCGGAAAACCAGGCCAT
>PBOD01000116.1 GCA_002724215.1 Gemmatimonadota bacterium
GACGATGTCGAGTTGCTCTTTTTCGATCATCTCGCGGTGGTTTTGGTACTGGACGACCTCTTCGTCTGGAAAACGCGTGCTGAACTCGTCGAGCATATTCTGATCTAAGTCGCAGGCGGCGGCCAGGCGGGCTTTGTCCGACCCGGTAATGCCAGTGGCGTGTTGGACGCCAATGCCGCGGCAGCCGATGACTCCGGCTTTATACATGGTTTCTTACTCCTCGTGGGTGATGCGACGGCGCAGGCCATCGTCGATATTGGCACCGGTGGCCACCAGACACAGGGGGCCCTCGAGCGTCGGGCGCAATTTTAGGGCGGCTGCCAGCGGTGCGCAACCGGCGGGTTCGGGTAGATAATTGGCATGGTGGTGGAAGTGGCGCATGGCGTCTTCGATATCGCCTTCGTCCACCAGCGCCATCTCGTCTACTACTTCGAGCATTAGTTCAACGGCTTGCGGCACCGCCACGCGCACGGCCATGCCCGAGGCGAAGGTGGCACAGGCCTCGGTATCGATCGGCGCACCTGCGGCAAACGACAGCGCCATGCAGGGTGCGGCGGCGGACTGTACGCCGACGAGGCGCACAGCGGGATTGTGGCGCTTGAGCGCGGTGCCGAGGCCGCCGATGAGCGCGCCATTGCCGACCGGCACCACTACGGTCGCGACCTCGGGCAGGGCGCGGGCGATCTCGGCGCCGATGGTGGAGGTGCCGGCGACGATCTGGGGATTCGAGCCGTCCTCGACGAAGACGGTTCCCGCGGGCAGGCGCTCGGTGAGCATGATTTCCTTGGTCGCGTCGAGATCGCTGCCCAGATACTGCAATTGGGCGCCGAAGCGGCGGATGAGCGCGACCTTGCTCTCGTCGCAGCCCTCGGGCACGCCAACGGTGAGCGGCAGGCCGAGCTTGTCGCAGGCGTAGGCCATGGCGGCGCCGTGGTTACCGGTCGAGGCGGTGAGCACACAGCGGGTCTTACCGCCGCCGACGAGGTGATCGACCAGGGTCAGCGCGCCGCGGATTTTGAAGGAGCGGACGGGGTTGTGGAATTCGCACTGGACGTGCGTTTCGACGCCGAGCAGTGCGCCCAGGCCGTCGGCGCGGACCAGCGGTGCCGGGGTCAGATGGCGGGAGAGTAGCGCGGCAGCCTCGCGGCTGGTTTGCGCGGTGGGCTGAAGGATGGGGGGCATAGGCTCTTTGTGGCTGGAACCGCTTTTGCTATACTACAATTCGCGCGCTAAGATGTAGACAATCAGCGGCCGGGGCAAGCCCCCGCAAGGAGCGTGACATGATCAATTTTTCCCGTTCTTCATTCACCTGGCAAAGCCATCCCTGGCAAGCAGATCCGCACTACAAATGGGCCGGCGGCTTTGTTGGCACCGCTGGCCAGTCCTATCACGTGCGCTTCACCCTGGAGGCGCGCTGCGTCTTGCGCGATGCCGCGGGGGCAGAACTGGCCGAGTTGTTTTTGGGCGCGCCCTGTCGCAGCGAATACACCATCGCCAGTGAGAATCTGTTCCAGATCCCCAGCGGCGAGTGGCGTATGCCCTTCAGACGGCATTCGATACCGGTCATCGCGGGCAAAGCCAGCCACGAGGTCGAGGATGTACGGGCTCGGCCGCTGGCGGGCGCTTACCAGGATTACAAAATAGATATCCGCACCTGTGCGGATGCGACCGCGCTGACGGAGGTCGGCGCTATCGTCGCATCGACCCTGGCCGGCGACGCGCAAAACGCCCGCTCTATCTACCGCGACGAAGCGACCGGCATTGAGGTCGAACTCGAATATCCGGTCAATGTCATGAATCTCAACGCCGCCGACGGCGAGTTTCAGGTCTGCACTGGGCCGGTTTTGTTGCCGGATATGGCGACCTGGGATGGCCGGGACGTACACCGGGTTTTCGTCGCCCACGCGGCGTTTTCGCGCTTCGATCGGGTGGAGTTTATTCTCCGGCGCCCGGTCGCGGCAGCGGCCGAGGAGCGGGCATGGCTGGACCAGCCCCGGGGGCGCGACCGCCTGGAACTTATCGACCCGGACGATCCGCCGCCCGGTTATCCGCCCGCCCGGCCGCAGCCGCTGGTCTACAGCGAGACCTGGGATTTGCCAGCGCAAAACGCCGTGCTGCGGGTGGATTGAGCGCCATGTACCGCAGTACCTGGTGGAATGGGATTTTACCGTTGAGAGGAGGGGGGAATGTTGGACATAGGGGATAGAAAACAGTTATTCTTCGACGATTTGTTCTTCGCCGAAAGTGAGGGAATAGAATTGGTGATGGGGACGCCGGTGCAGCATCCCAAGCCGGTGTTGGTGCCGGACAAGCCGTGGGAAGAGCGGGGGATCGGCGCGTACAATACGGTGTGGCGGGAGGCGGACGGGCGCTGGCGGCTGTGGTATGACGCATCGTTTTTGCCGGGGTTGGTTGAGGGGGCGCGGCGGCTGGGTTATGCGGAGTCGGCGGATGGGTTGCACTGGGAGAAACCGGAGTTGGGGCTGGTCGAGTTTCAGGGCAGCAAGGCCAACAATATTGTTGCGCCGCACCACGAGCGCGAGAGTTTGCAGGGGGCGACGGTCTTTCGCGACGAGCGGGCGCCGGCGGCGGAGCGCTATAAGTTGTGGACCAAATTTCGGCCGACCGACGCCGATCACGCAAAGGGCAGCCAGCCGGGGCTGTGGGCGATGTATTCGCCAGATGGGATTGAATGGTCATACTATGCCGACCAGCCGAACCCGCCGGATACGATGTGCGACACGCAGAATATGTTCTGGTGGGACGACCGGCTGGAATTGTACGTGGGTTACGCGCGGGTGCGGGAGACGCAGTATTTGTCGGAGGCATCGGAGGGGCGGGAGGGGTCTTATCGCTGCGTCGGGCGGCTGACCTCACCCGATTGCAAAGAGTGGTCGGAGCAACAGATCGTCTTCGTGGCAGATGCCGAAGACCTGGCTATTCCGGTGCCCTTTCAGCGCGACGACCCGCGGCCCAATATCGATTTTTACACCAGTTGTGCCACCAAGTACTACGCGGCGCAGGACGCCTATTTCATGTTGCCGGCGGCCTATTACCACTGGGGCGAGGACGACTTTCCGGCGACGATGGACGTACAGTTGCTGACCAGCCGCGACGGAATCGCGTGGCGGCGTCAGGGCGGTCGCAGGGCTTTTCTGCGCCAGGGCTTCGACGACACCGCGCTGAGCGGGATGTTGTTCGCCAATCCGTGGTTTATTCCGGTCGGCGACGAGTTGTGGCTCTACTACAACGGCACGGCGCGCAAACACGGGCCCGGCGACGATGTCGAGCGCGAGCGGCGCAGTGGGATATTCCGCGCCAGCCTGCGGCTTGACGGCTTCGTGGCGGTGGAGGCAGACTATGGGGGCGGGTCGTTCACCACGCCGCCTCTGCGTTTTGCCGGCGAGCGGATGGAGGTGAATTTTGATGGTGGCGCGGGTGGGTGGTTGCGGGTTGCAGTGCTGGATGAAGGAGGCGCGCCGATTGCCGGCTACGGGCGGGAGGAAGCCGGGGTGGTGATGGGCAATGGGACCGCTAAAGAGGTCCGCTGGCAAGAGCCGATCGGCGCGCTGGCGGGGCGGGCGGTGCGCTTGCGCTTTGAGATGCGCGATTGCCGGCTTTACGCGATGCAGTTCACCGGGGTTTAGGAGGGTTTGCGATGGCTAAGCTGCGCGTCGCCACGGCACAATTTCCGGTTGCAGCTTCAATTGCGCGCAACCTGCGCTATATGGCGGATCTCATTTGCCAGGCCAAGGAGCAAAAGGCCGATGTGGTGCATTTTCCCGAGACCTGCCTGGGCGGCTATGCCGGCTGCGAGTTTAAAAGCTGGGATGGCTACGACTGGGACGAATTACAGGCTGCCGACGATGAATTGCAGCGGCTGGCCGGAAAATTGCGCATCGCGCTGGTATACGGCACCAACCACCGCATCTCGGCCGGCGATGTGCGCAACGCGCTGTTTTACGTTGCGACAGCGGGTCAGCGCGAGGGGCGCTACGACAAGCGCTTTTGCACCACGGGGGATCTCGAGTACTATCGGGCGGGCCAGCGCTTCGTCACCTTTGAACTCAAAGGCTTTACTTGCGGCTTGCTGATTTGTCACGACATGCGCTATCCCGAGCTCTACCGCGCCTACAAAAAGCGCGGCGTGCAGGTGTTGTTCCAGTCGTTCTACAACGCCCGGGGGCAAGGGCCGAATATTCACACTGAGATCGTACGGCCCTCGCTGCAGACCCACGCGGCGGAAAATTACTTCTATATCAGTGCTCCCAACGCCTCCGGGCATTACCAGAGCTGGCCCAGCACCTTTGTCCTGCCGGATGGGCGGATCGGCGCGTCTTGTCGCCAGCACCGGGCGGGACTGGTGGTCAACGAGATCGATGCGCGGGACAAATTTTACGACGCGTCTGCAGCCTTCCGCGCGCGGGCCATGAGGGGGGTGCTGTACAGCGGGTAGGTGCGACCTGGTTCACTCGGCGTCGCAGCGGTCGCAATACGGAATTCAGATTGTCGCAGGCGATGCCGCCCACCCGCTGCCAGCGGGTGGTGCAGGGCTGTGTGATATTTTGCTCGGTGCGCACAGAGGCGATCACTCTCCATGCTGCTATTCGATAAATGGGCCTTCCTCTTTGAGCCGCTTTAGCACGCGCGCGTATTCCTCCGAGCCGTCGTCGATCCAGTACTCGTGTTGGATCCCCGCCAGTCTTCCCTCCTCGGTGCCAGTCATGCGATCGACGTCGGGTTTGCCCAATGAATAGCCCTTGTGGCCGCCGGCGAAGTGCAAAACGCCAATATAGTCGTAGGCGGGCAGGTGGGCGCGTTCGGCGGCGGCGGCGAGCGCCTGCTCGTCGATTGTAACGCCCAAGCCCGGTTCCTCGGGCACCGGCGACAGGCCCTCGACTACCGGCAGTTTTTCGGTGGTGATATCCGATTCGAACTGGTCGTCGAGATTGATGGTGTGGCACGAGGCGGTGGGCAGCACGGCGGCCTGGTGCATGGTGAAGGCCTTCATCAGGGTATTGCCGCACTGCTGGATCAGGCACTGGATATTGGCCTTGCCGTAGGCGAAGCCCGAGAGCATGGTATTGCCGATGCTGCCGCCGATCATGTAGATGTCGGCGACGCCGCGGATGACCTCCTGGATGCCCCCCAGTTGCGGTACGTGCATGATGAGCGGCACTTTGACCTTTTCGCGCAGCGCGCGCCAGCCGTCGATGTCGGACCAGACCACGGGATCTTCGATAAAGCCGACGATGGGCGATTTTTCGAGCTCGGCGACGATGGGCAGGACGGTGCCGAGGGTGCGGTTGTGGTTGAGGTCCCAGTGCAGCTTAAAGCCGGGCGGAGCGACTTTTTCGGCGGCCCGTGTCTGCTCGATGACATCGTAGCGGGCGTCGGAATGCATCTTGAAGACGCGATAGCCCTGGTCGACGGCGCGCTGCACCTCGGCGGCGAAGACGTCGGGCGGGCAGGGCCGGGTCCAGGCGGCGACCGGCACGCGGTCTCTGATCTTCTGGCCGAAGAGTTTGTAGCAAGGCACGCCGAGGTGTTTGCCCATCAGGTCGTAGAGCGCCATTCCCAGGGCCAGGTGGTAGTCGTTGAGCAGGTGGTCGAAGGGGCTGGTGCCGATCAGCGCGTCGATCTGGGTCTGCGGGGCCGGATTGGGGTTGTCTTCGTAGTTACCGTAGCCGACGAGGCCGTTATCAGCGGTGACTTTGGTGACCAGGTGCTGGTCCATGTCGTACATGCGCATGCGGCCGGCGTGGTCGTCGTAGCGCCTGGCGAAGGGCATGGCGATGGGGATTTGTTCGATGGCGGCGATTTTCATCTGGGCGCTCCCGATATATGGTTTTGGCAAATGGGCCACAATATTTCAAAACGGGATGCGACTGTCAAGATTGACCGTGGGCTTCGGGCAGGGTATCTTGGGGCCGATTTCGAGGAGAAAGGTCATGTTCGAAAAAATTGCTGTCGCGGCGATATCCTTCGTTCCCGAGAAATTCGCCCTCGACAAAAATGCCAACCGCCTGGAGGCGCAGTTCCGCAGGGCGGCCGCCCGCGGGGCGCAACTGGCGGTGGCGCCGGAGGGTGTTTTGGAAGGCTATGTGGTGATGGATATTATCGAGGGGCGGGTCGCGGCCGAGGAAATGCGCGCGGTGGCGGTGGCGACGCGCGGGGCGATGATGGACCGCTTTCGGGCGCTGGCGCGAGAGCTCAAAATGTGCCTGGCTTTCGGGTTGGCCGAAAAGATCGGGCGCGATCTCTACAACTGCGCCGTCTTTATCGACCACAATGGCAAATTGTGCGGTAAATACCACAAGATGCAGCTTGCGGAGGGCTACCATCGGTCGTGGTGGTTCAATCGCCTGGGCAAGAACAGCCGCGCCTTCAACACGCCCTTCGGCCGCTGCGGCTTCCTCATTTGCAATGACCGCTGGAATCCCGATATCGCGCGGATTCCGGTGCTTGATGGGGCGCAGTATCTGCTGATTCCCTCCTATGGCTCGCGCTCGAAATCGCAGGATGCGAATGTGCTGGCGCGGGCGCGCGAAAATGGCGTGGCCATCGTCGAAGCCAATGTGGGTGTGACGATGGCCGTCAGCAAGGGCGAAGTGGTGGCGCTGTCGCGCAAGGAGACGACCATTACCTATGCGTCGATTGAGATCCCGGCCGCCGCGTCGAGGGCCAATCGCGACCAGCACGAGGGGCGCTTTCTCACATGGCGGCGTCGGGAGATGCGCGCACGCTACGAAAAAACCATGGCGCGGGTTAGCCGGAAAGGAAATAAATGATGAGACTCGGTATATTCCACAAAGTCTTCGAGCGGCCGACGTTGGAGGAGAGTCTGGACGCGGTCCGCGACGCCGGCCTGACCGCGGTGCAACTCGATCTGACGGCGGCGGGCCTCGACCCGGCGGAATTGTCCGATGAGGACTGCGCGCGGATAAGAGAGGCGCACGAGTCGCGCGGGATCGCGGTGGCGGCACTGTCGGGCACTTTCAATATCATCGATCCCGACCTCGAGCAGCGTCACACCCGCATGGAGTGGCTCGACGCGCTGGCGGCGGTCTGTGCGCCGATCGGCAGCGAATTGATCACCTTCTGCACCGGCACCCGCGATCCCGATTCGGAGTGGGCCTACCACCCTGAAAACGAGTCGCCCGAGGCCTGGGCCGACATGCTGGTGGCGATGGAGGAGTCGGTGGAGATCGCCGAGGCGCGGGGGGTGACGCTGGTCTTCGAGCCGGAGGTCAACAACGTGGTCGATTCGGCGGTCAAGGCGCGGCAATTACTCGACGAGGTGCCCTCCGAGCATTTGCAGGTGGTCATCGATGGGGCCAACCTCTTCCACGAGGGCGAGTTGCCGCAGATGCAGGAGATCCTCGACGAGGCTTTCGACCTGCTCGGCGACGATATTCGCCTGGCCCACGCCAAAGATCTCGAAAAGGACGGCGACGCCGGGCACCAGGCGGCGGGGACCGGGGTACTAGACTACGACCACTATCTGGCGCTGTTGCGGCAGAGCGGATTCGACGGCGCGCTGATTCTGCATAGCCTGGAAGAGGGCCAGGTGGCCGATTCGGCGGCTTTTGTACGCGAAAGGATGCAATAATCATGGCTGCGGAGAGATTGCGCGCGGCAGTAATTGGCGGCGGTCTGGGCGGCGCGCACGGCTATGCCTATGCCCGGGCGCAGGAATGCGAATTGGTAGCTGCTTGCGACATCGACCCGGTGGCTCTGGGCCGTTTTTTCGAGCGCGCCGAGATCGCGCGCGGCGACATCGCCGAATACACCGACTATCGCGAAATGCTGGCGCAGGAAAATCTCGATGTGATCAGCGTCGCCACGCCCGACCACCTGCACACCGATCCGGTATGCGATGCGTCTGAGGCTGGGGTCAGGGGCATCCTGTGCGAGAAACCGCTGGCGACGACCGTGGAGGACGCCGACAGAATGGTCGAGGTCACCGAGCGCAATGGCACCAAGGTCTCGGTCGATCACACCCGCAGCTTTATTCCCTCCTACCAGGCGGTGCGCCAGGCGATACGCGCCGGCGAGATCGGCGGATTGACGCGGATCATCGCGCACATGGGCGGCAAGCGCTCGATGCTCTTCCGCAATGGCACGCATATCGTCGATCTGGTGTGCTTTTTTGCCGACGCTGCGCCCAAATGGGTGATCGCCGCGCACGAGCGCGGCTTTGAGGACTATGGGCCGGTCTACGACGGCAAGGGGGGCAAGGACCCGCAATTCGACCCGGGTTCGACGTTGATAATAGAATTTGCCAATGGCGTGCGGGGCATTCTCAACAGCGCCAAATTGACCCCGCAATTTTCCGAATGCGACCTGCAGGGGCCGGGCGGACGCTTTATCATTGATGACCAGCGCTGCCGGGCCTGGAAATGCGACGAGCCGGAAGGGACGCCCAGAGAGGTAGCGCCGCCGCCGGAGCGCGGCTACGCCCAGCCCTTCGGCGAAAATCTGATCCCGGCGGTGCAAGAGCTGGCGCAAATGATCCGCAGCGACGCGCCGAGTTCGTCGCCGGTGCGGCGCGGGCGCGACACGGTTGAGATTTTGCTTGCGGCACTCGCGTCGCAGGAGGCGGGCAGTGCCAAGATCGAGCTGCCGTTGCCACGGGGATAGTATGGCGCTCAGCGAAGATCAGCGGGACTTTTTCGCCGACAATGGCTACTTGCCCTACGGGCGGGTGCTGGACGATGCCGAGGTCGAAGGTCTGCGGCAGCGCTCAGAGGAAATTGCCAGAGGCCGGGTAGAGCACGTGCCGCCGCGCTTTGTCCAGCTGGAGGCGGCGTTTCGCGGCGCGGCGGCGGCCGGCGACCGCCTCGACCAGGTCCGCAAGATGACCCATCTGTGCTATTACGACGAGCTCTTCGAGGCTACTGCCCGCAAGTCGGCGATCGTCGATCCGATCGAAGATCTACTCGGACCCAATATCAAGCTCTACTGCGACCAACTGATGATGAAGTCGCGCTTCAACGGCACGGTGACCGATTGGCATCAGGATTCGGTGGCCTGGCCGCAATTCGCGCCGCAGGACCACGTCAGTTGCTGGGTCGCGCTCGACGACGCCACGCTCGACAATGGCTGTATGACGGTAATCCCGGGCAGCCATAAATGGGGGCCGATCGCGCGGGACCAGAGGGAGCGCTTTTTGCGGCACCCGCTCTTGCCCGAGCCGGTGCCGGTCGAAGTGCCGGCCGGGCACTGCATGTTTCACCACGGTTTGAACTTCCACCGCACCGGGGCCAATTCCACCCCAAACCGGCGCCGCGGCCTGGCGCTGCACTACATGCGTGCGGAGACGATGTATCTGGGCGTGCGCGACGAGGAACTGCGGTTGATGCTGGAGTGCGAAAAATCGCCCGGCGAATTTCGCTTTATGTTGATCCGCGGCGAGGAGTTTGCGGGTCGGGTGTGATCCACTCTTCGCGAATAGTATAGGGCTCTCCTCTGTCCATATCGCTGTGGTGGATGATCAGTCGCAGCTCGCCTGCGGCGTCGATGACGTGGAGATCCTGCTCGGTGTCTGAGATCCGGTGTGCGATCTGGCGCATCAACAGCCGGCCGTCGGCGGTTTCGGTGCGGGTGTTGACCAGTGGCTCCTTCCCGCAGTACTCACCGGTGAATTCGTAGTATTCGATTTCGACCAGCTCATTGTTGCCATCGTAGATGTGAGCGATGGCGCCGTCCGCCCATGCCCCCTGCACCTCTTTGCGCCACCCCTTATCCCAGCGCCCTGCGTAGAGTGGCGCTTTTCCGCTCATGATGACTGCGCTTCTCGCATCCGGGCTAGGAAGCGTTTGGCATTCCCGGCGAAGTGGTCCTCGATCTCGTCCCGGCCCAATTCCAGCATCTCGGCTACCTGGCGTTCCTGGATCAACTGTTCGTAGATCACCAGCGTCGCGCGCGAGTCGCAGTGCGGGGTGCCCTCCTCGTTGCCCGGATAGTGGAGCCAGGCGCGGCCATAGGTGATGTACTTGCCGCGGGCGCAACCGGCGACCACGTTGTCGGAGCCGAACATCACCCGCTTGCGGTCCTCGTGCTTCATCAGCAGGAAGTGTGAGTAGAGATCGTTCACGGCCGAGGTGTCGTACCAGATATTGGGCAGGTCGCAGAGAAAGCGGATCGAGTCCTCCATCATAAAGGCGTTGAAGGAGCGGGCGCAGTGGGCCAAAATCCACTGTGCGCCCGGGTATTCGCGGGTATAGCGCTCGAGGTCGCGCTGGTTGTCGGCGTCGGCCGGGCCGGTGGGCTTGGCCAGGTGCATGGTGATGGCCAGGTTTTTGTCGTGGGCGACCTCAATAAAGGACTCGGGTAGGAAGTCTTTGATGCGCCCGTTGACCGGATCGGGGGCGAAGATGCGGTAGGGTTTGAGCCCGAGGAATTTGTGCTTATCGACCTGTTCGGCGATGTATTCGGGCGTCATTGCGGGGGAGACCAGCATATTGATTGCCGATGCGGGATCGGCTTTGAGTTCTGCTGCCATCCAGTCGTTGTGCCCTTCGTAGTCGATGCCCGGTATGGGCGTACCCAAAACCAACAGGTGGAATTCGCGGCCGGGGTAGAGTTTTTGCGCCCAGTCGCGGTGCGCGCGGAAGTCGATCTCTAGGCGCAGGCCTACGGGTGGGCCGCCTACCGACCCGCAGTGCGCTTCGGACCACATGTGGGTGTGCATATCGTAGACAGTGTCGGGTACGAAGTCCTCGAGATCCTTGTCCCAGATCTCGCGGTCGAAGTCGGTGTAGGTGAGTTCAGCCATTTGGTTGCACTCCATCGAAGAGGATGACGCCGCGGCGGATGTCGCCCTCGAGCAGGTCGGCGTAGGCCTCGTTGATCTGCTCGAGGGGATAGCGTTTTGAGATCAGTTCGTCGAGTTTGAGTTTGCCCGCCCGGTATAGATCCAGTATGCGCGGGAAATCGCGGCGGGTGACGGTCGAGCCGTAGAAGCAGCCGAGGATGCGCTTTTCGCGCACGTGCATTTCAAAGGTAGAAAAGCGGGCGCTCGAGTCGAGGGGGGCGACGCCGACGATGACCAGTGCGCCACCGGGGCGCACCGCCGCCATCGCCGCCTCCTGCACCGCGGTCAGGCCAATGGCTTCGAAGACATAGTCAGCGCCGCGGCCGCCGGTCAATTCGCGGATCTCGGCTTCGGTGTCGGCGCCGGCCATAAGCGCGTGGGTGGCGCCGAATTGCCGGGCGATGTCCATTTTGGCCGGGGCCTGGTCGATGGCAATGATCGGATGCGCCCCGACCAGCGCCGCGCCCTGGAGAATATTGAGTCCGACGCCACCGCAGCCGTAGACGGCGATGCTCTCGCCGGATTTGACCTGCGCGGTATTGAGCACTGCGCCGACGCCGGTGGTGACCGCGCAGCCGACCAGTGCGGCGATATCGAGGGGGATGTCGCGCTGGATAGGGATACAGGCCTGCTGTGGGGCGATGCAGGCTTCGGCAAAGGTCGAGAGAGTAGAAAACTGACACACGCTCTCGCCGTTGATCCGAAAGCGGGTGGTGCCGTCGAGCATTGTGCCCGAGCGCCGCACCGGGGCGAAGGTCTCGCAAAGGGCGGGCTGGGCGCGGCTGCAGTAAAAGCAGTGGCCGCAGTCGGGGGCCCAGTTGAGAATGACGGGGTCGCCGGGCTGGACGGCGGTGACACCGGGGCCGAGCGCCTCGACGATACCGGCACCTTCGTGGCCGAGGATGACTGGCAGTGGGCGGTGCAAATCGCCCACGACCATGTGCCAGTCGCTATGGCAGACGCCGGCGGCAGCCAGACGCACGCGCACCTCGCCCGGTCCGGGTGCGAGCAAGTCGACTTCTTCAACGGAGAAGGGACCGCCCAAATGATGAAGTACGGCAGCTTGCATATGCGGACTCCTTTATGTGTGTTCCACTGCATAGGGTATTGCGCAACTGCAACCAGGGCAAGATAGAATGAACAGAATAACTTGCTCCACCTTTCCTTATAGCTGCGGGCTTTCTGGTGGTGATCCTGTCGTCCATGGTGACCCAGTAAATCGCCGATAAGTGCCACCAGGTCGGGGGGGAGGACGCCTATCTTTCGAAGCAGGATTTGCGGCAGGTGGTAGCGAAGCTGAACGAGGTGTGCGGAGTCGCAACGGAGGTGGCGGGGTAAGCCGTTAGAATATGCGCGCCGCTGGTTCCGGGTTGCCCGGGGCCGGTTTTTTTGTGGTTTGACAGGGCCGGAGGCGATGCCTACCGTTTCGACGTCCAACTAACTCTGGAGGATACCGAAATGAGCAGTCAACAGGTAGATGTTGAGCTGGTAGTGGAAAAGGACGCCCTCGTCGGCGAGGGGGCGATATGGGATGTGGACGAGCAGGTTTTGTACTGGGTCGACATTTTGAGTCACGAATTGTATATCTACGACCCGGCGAACGGCGACAACGCGACGATTCCGACCTGCCAGGCGGTGGGAACGGTGGTCGTACGGCAGAGCGGGGGGCTGGTGGTGGCGCTGCACAATGGCTTCGCGTGCGTGGATGTAGAGAGCGGGAAGATCACCCCCATCGGTGAGGATCCAGAGCGGTCGCTACCCGCCAATCGCTTCAATGATGGCAAGTGTGACCCGGCCGGCCGGCTGTGGGCGGGGACGATGGAGTTTTCCGGTGCCAAAGACCAAGGCAAGCTCTACTGCCTGGATATCGACCACTCGGTGCGCGAGAAGCTCGCGCCGGTCAGCATCTCCAACGGGATCGTGTGGAGCGGCGACGCGAAGACCATGTACTATATCGACTCGCCCCTCAACAATGTGCGCGCTTACGACTACGATATTGACAGCGGGGCGATTCAAAACGAGCGGGTGGTGGCAGTAAACGACGGGCCGGGCATCTTCGACGGCATGGCTATCGACGCGGAGGACAACTTCTGGATTGCGGTCTACGGGGGCTCGTGCGTCAAACACTACGACTCCAAAACGGGTGCGCTGATCAAAGAACTGGCGTTGCCGATGACCAATGTGACATCCTGCGCCTTTGGCGGCGCGAATCTCGACGAGCTCTACATCACGTCGGCGTGCCAGGGCATGGACGATGCAGCCCGGGCCGGGCAGCCGCTGGCCGGTTCGCTGGTCAAGATTGATCCCGGTGCCCGCGGCGTGCCCGCCGCCGTTTACGCGGGATGATGCGCCATGGCCAATGAAACCATCGCAGTACTGGGCGGGGGCAACACGGCTTTTGCGGTCGCAGCCTCGCTGACGTTGCGCGGCTATGATATCGCGCTGTGCGAATTGCCCGGCTTTGCCGAGATGGTCGAGCCGATCGCCGCGCACCGCACGATTGTGCTACACGGTGTCGCTGGCGCGGGATCGGCCGAGATTGCGCAGGTGACTACGGACATGGCCGAGGCACTCGCGGCAGCGGATTTGCTGTTGTTGATCGTGCCCGCCTATGCGCAGCGGGCGTTTGCCGAGGCCTGCATCCCCCATATCGAGCCGCGCCACACTGTAGTGCTGATGCCCGGTACACTCGGCGCACTGGAGTGGGCGGCGATGCTGAAGGCAGCGGGCAAGGAGGCGACGCTGGCCGAGGTCGATACGGCCCCGTACGTGTGCCGTAAGACTGCGCCGGACGAAGCCACGATCTGGGGAGTGGTGTCCGGTTTGGGGCTGGGGGTGTTGCCGGCGACGGAGACCGCGCGGGTGAGGGAGGTGATCGATCCGCTCTTTCCCGGCATCCAGACCCATCCCGACGTCATGGCCTGCGGGCTGTCCTCGATGAATCCGGTGGTACACCCGGCCGGGGTGCTTATGAACGCTGGCCGGATTGAGCGTTCGCACGGCGAATTCTACTTCTACGAGGAGGGTGTGACGCCGGCGGTGGCGCGGGCGATTATGGCCGTTGACGACGAGCGCCGCGCGATCGGCAAGGCGCTGGGCTACGAACTGATGCCGGTCAACGAAGCCTTCCACCAGGCGGGCTTTGGGCCGCGCGGCGATCTGTGGTCGGCGATCAACGGCAGCTATATGCTGACGCGACTCAAGGCGCCCGGTTCGCTCGACAGCCGCTGGTTGACCGAGGATGTGCCATATGGCCTGGGGGCCTGGGTGTCGGTGGCGCGGCAATACGGGGTGGCGACGCCGGTGATGGAGTCGCTGGTCAATCTGGCAACCCCGGTGATGGGCTTTGACGGCTGGGCAGCGGGGCGCGGGGTGAAGGCGTTGGGAATCGCGGGATTGGCCAAGGGGGAGTTGGCGGCGTTTTTGGCCGGTGGTAATAGCTGAGACTGAGTGCAGATCTCTGAGGCTTGGGTTATGTCTCAGGCGTATCGCAGATGGTTGTGAAGGCGGTGGCGACCTCGGCGGCCAACTCTTGCGGCGGCCGGGTGCCGTCGATGACAAGGCTCGCGCATTCGAGGTAGACGGGTTCGCGTTCGGCCAGCAGCTGCTCTATTTCTTCGATGCCGCCGCCGGCGAGGTTGGGGCGGGTCGAGGCGGTGCGGGGATCGCTCTGGAAGCGGCGCCAGAGTTCGGGGATGGGGACCTGCAGGTAGACGACCAGGGCGTTGCGCTGGGCCGTCTGCCGGCTGGTGGGGAACTTGAGGGTGCCGGCACCAAAGGCGATGACGGCGTGATCGCAGGCGCACAATGCTTGCACTACGCGCGCTTCGTGTTCGCGAAAGGCCGCGTCGCCGATTTGGCGCCAGTAGTCGGTCAGGGTCTGGCCGTCGATATCCTCTTCGATACGGCGATCGACGTCGAGGTAGGGCATGTCGAGTTGTTGCGACAACAATTGCCCCAGGGTCGATTTGCCCGAGGCGCGGTAGCCTATTAAGACGATTTTCACGGTTCAATCCCACTTCTATTTCGTTGACCCTCTAGAAAATATCGCATGCGCTTCGCCTGCGAAAGAGATCTACCGCGATGGATCGATTGACCCGGTCCGCGACTAGAGCGGCTGTACGGCGATCGCCTCAGGACGGGTGGGACAGGTCCACTGGCAGACGCCGCAGCCGATGCAACCATCTGTCAGCACGACGACCGCGCCTGCGTCGTTGAGGATAAGCGCTTTGTCTCCGAGGGGGCAGTTGTCCAAACAGACGCGACAGTCGTCGCCGCGGTGGCGGACGCAGATGTCGCTGCTGACGCTGGCCAGCCCGATGCGGATTTGCTCCAGCGGTGTCGGCTGCAGGGCGCCGCTGGGGCAGGCGGCCATGCAGCGCAGGCCGTCGCAGGCGACACAGGGTTGGTCGGCGGGATCGATATAGGGCGTGCCGTCGGTGTGGTGTTTGATCGCATCGGCGGGGCAGACCTCGGCGCATTGGCCGCAGCGCCGGCAGGTGTCCTGGAAGGCGCTTGCGGGCAGGGCGCCGGGCGGGCGCAGGTGGGCGCCTGGTTGCGGCAGGTGCTTTTCGGCGTAGGCGGCGGCCGGATCGACGACGCGCTTGAGGAATTGGCGGAAGAAGCCGCGGCGGTCGGAGGCGTCTTCGCTCATTCGCCGAAGATCAGGATTGCGCCGGCGATCAGCAGCGCGATGAGCGGATAGATGACGGCGCGGGGCAGGTAGAATTTGGTGCTGCAGTCGTCGTCGGCGAGGGGATCTTTGTCGTCCATAAAGGGAGTAATCTAATGCTCGCAGTGCGAGGGGCAAGTGGCAACAAAGTAGCGGTATTCGGCATCTCGGAGTGGAGATGCTACTACGCCGATCACCACAAGCCGTGCCCGGGCCTGCAGACGTTGGACGAGTATGGCGATTGGCACCTGCGGTCGGCTGCGGGGGACGCGGCGCTCTAAGGGGTTGGGGTTGTGGTCTGAGAGGGCTCCGGTCGCTAGTCCTGCCAATCGCCGATGGCGCGCAACTCGTCGGACCAGTCGCGCCACATATCCTCTTGCGGCGGCTCCTGCTGGGCTTGTTCGATATCAGTCTTGAGATAGTCGTAGAGCACGGCCTGGCGCAATTGGCCAGAGGTGTTGGGGCTGGCCATATGCCCGAGGCGGTGGTGCCAGAATACGATATCGCCAGCCCGGCCGTGGGTGTCGACCGGGGTATGGGTGTTGAATTCGAGCCGTACCTTATCGTGCTCTGCGTCTATCTGGTCGCGTAAATACTGCGAGGTGTAGCACGGATAGAAGGCGCGGTGGCTCTCGGGCCAGACCATAAAACTGCCCCCCTCGGGCGGTACGTCATCTATATAGCCGACGACCCCGAGGTGAAAGGGGTGACCATCGGTGTGGCAGTTCAATTCCTGCGATGGGTGGTCGCCGTAGGGCAGGGTGCAGTAAATGCCGCGGATGCGCTCGGGCTGGACCAGTTGGCCCGCCCCGAGCATCTGCTCGGCCATTGACCAGATCTTGGGCTCGGTGGCTAATAGTCGCACCATCCACTCTTCGTCGCCCGGCTCGCGGAAGTTCCAGCGGAAGCCGCGGCGGTGGTTGGAGCCCTCGTCGTTTTCCTCTTCCTTGGCCCAGGGGCCGACCCAGGTGCTGGGATCGTCGCGGGTGCGGCCTTTGGGCGCGCCGTCCCACAGTCGGGCGCGGGCGCGCTCGGTCAATTCGGGATTGAGGATATTGCGCTTGATCAGGTAGCCGTTGCGCTTGAAGAAGCGCAGTTCGTCGGTAGTTAGCTTCATGACAATTCTCCCCGTTCTGAGGATACTAAAAGGGGAGAATTCTGTCCACCGGGATTACGATTGTTCGGGATAGGTGTGGAAATCGCCGGGCTGGCGGCGCGGCGGGTGGCCCATGGGCCAGGCTGCGGTGCCGAGGAAGTTGTGGAAGTCGTCCTGCTTGCCCGCCAGCCAGTAGAACATCCTGGCCGCGTCGTGCCAGTGGTGGAACTGGTCTTTAGCCGGATGCACCCCGCCGCCGTAGAGGGCGTTTTCGAAGTTGTCGAGGTCGTCGAGGTTGAAATCGGGTTCGACGATCCAGTCGCGGCGCGGTGGTGCCATGCGCCAGTAGAGGTATTTGAGCATATCGCGCACGCCCGGGGCGGAAGATGTGCCACGGCGGTGCCAGATCGGGTAGGCGGTAATGAAAATGGTGCCCGCCGCCGCCGCAGTGGACGCAGTCCCGCTGATGCCGCCGTAGTGGCCCATATACGATCCGAGGTTGAAGAGAAAATGCGAGCCGGGCAGCACTTCGGTGGGGCCGAGTTCGCGGGGCGTGTCCTGGGGATAGTAGAATACCTGCAGGTGGTTGACGGCATGCCCGTAGCGCGAGCAGCCGTCGCGGTGCCATTGCTGCGCCGGTTTGGGCTGAGTGGACCGGTGGTTGAACATCCAGGTCGGCAGGGCGGCCTGCCGGCCCAATAGCGAGCGCACCGCGCCGGCCGCCTGCCGGTTGAGGATCACCTCTTTGATGAACCACTCTTCTGCCAGCAAGCGGTCGTCTTCGAATTCGCCGCCGTCCCCGGCCGCGTAGGGATGCGCGCGGATGAATTCGCCAACGCGCTCGTTGGTTTCCGGGGCCACCACGCCTTCGAGGATCAGGTAGCCCCGGTGGCAGAATTCGAGGACCTGGGTGTCGGTCAGGGTGGGGGCGATATCGGGCATGCGCGCAGTCATCAATGCCACCTCTCGAGGATGAACTCGCAGCCGAGTCCGTAGGTTTTCGACTCGTCGAGCAGCAACGCCATATTGGGAAATTGCACGATGCGCCAGCCGTCGCAGATGGCCTGGAGCGGGGTTTTATAGGGCCAGTCCGCCGGGTCTGGCGGGCCGTCGGAAATTGCGCCGTTTTCGACCAGGGCCATGCCGTGGACGCTGGAGTCGAGGGCCGTACTACTGGTCTGCAGGTAGAGCAGATCCTGGTACTTTGGCTTCGCTGTGCCCAATTCCTCCAGGGTTTGGCGCAAGGTCGCTTCGGTGAGTGTTCCGCGGCGAAATGCCTCGAGACAGTCTGCCAGTTGTCTGCGTTTGTCCATTGGCTGTTCCCATTGCGCTAGGGTGAGGTGTGCGCTGGCAAGTAAGAAACTGAATTTCCCGAAGCACGGCCAGACTTTACGCGCATCTCCATTCTCTGCTTATTGTGTCAGACGCACACGCGGAAAGGACGCGACAATGCACATAGCGGTGATCGGCGTCGATTAGGCCGGCGGGAAGGGCTCGTCGGCGTGGGTGGCAGCGAAGGCGCGCGTCGCATCGATGAGCAAGTCCGACATATTGGCCTGGGCTGCGTAATCCAGGGAGATGCGTTTGCCGGCAGCGCGGGTGCGGGCTTCGATATCGGCGTGGACGCGGACTACTTCTGGGTGGTCTGCGGGGGCGCCGGGGAAGCCGAGCGAGGCGGCCAGGTCATTGGGGCCAAAGGCGATGGCGTCGAGACCTTTGATGGCGAGGATGGCGTCGAGATTGTCGTAGCCCAGCTGCGATTCGATCTGGGCGAAGACCAGCATATTGTCGTCGGCGAACTGGCGGAAACCCGGGCGTCCGCCATAGGATGCAAGGGCGGCTTCGTCGTTGAATTCGGTGCCGCGGCCACCGCCCCAGGAGCGCTGGCCCAGCGGCGCGAAGTAGCAGGCATCGACCAGGGCCCGGGTCTGGTCGGCAGTCTCGATATGTGGTGCCATAATGCCCTGGACGCCGCGGTCGAGCCAGCGGTTGATTTCGTCGGCGCGGATGTGCGGTACGCGAGCGGTGACCGAGAGGCCGTGGGCGTGGGCGACGTGGACGATGCGATCGACATCGGTGGGGTTGAAGGCGCCGTGCTCACCGTCGAGATTGACGGCGTCGAAGCCGGCGCGGGCGGCGTATTCGACCAGGTGGGTATCGGGAAAGGCCAGGCCCAGGCTCAGGGCCTTTTTGCCCTGCTGGTTTTTGGCGAGGATGGTGTTGGGAAACATATTCATCAGCTCCTTTGATTGGGTCTAAACTATAGTTTGCAGAGAACGATCGGACAACTGGCTCGGAGCTTGGCCCTATGGACGATATTTTCAAACGATATACCTTCGGCGCGGCTGAAAAAGCCGAGTTGGACCACGTCGGTCACTACGCGCTGCCGGGCTTGCTGACGGAAAACGCGCAGGCGCGGCTGACCGAGGCGTTGGCGCATATACTGTCGCTGCCGCGCGACGACGAGGCGTATTTGCCGAGTCGCTTTGCTGCGGAATTCAACGAGTATTTAGAGGGTCTGATCGGGCATCCGCAATTGCTGCAATTGGTGCGCAAGGTGCTGGGTGAGGAAATCCGCTACGATCACTGCGTGGCTTTGAATCGTCCCGGCGGCAATGCCGGTAGCCACTGGCACAGCCACGAGTATGGCAACGACAATCCGGCGCTGGGTTTTGTTCGGGTGTTTTTTTACGTGAATGGATTTGCGGCGGACGACGGGGGACTGAAGGTCGTGCCGGGGAGCCATTTATACCGGGATGCGGGGATCAGCGCGGGATCGGATCGGGAATTGGAGGAGGGGTGGATGGCGGGGAAGGTACATCTGAAGACGGGAAAAGAACTGCAGATTGAGGAATTGAGCGTGCCGAAGGGGACGGTGATTTTGATGTGGACGCACGCTGCGCATGGGGTGAATGCGCGCAAGGAGGGCAGTGATACGCGGTGGTGTGTGGTGTATGCGTATCGGAATCCAGGGGAGGAATCGCGGGCGCGGTGGATGAGTAAGGGGTTTGAGCAGAAGCAGATTGTGGGGGCGGAAGGATTGATGAGTTTGTACTAGGGACTGATGCTGACGGACCGGGCATGCTGAATTTTGAGGGTGTAACACCTGTAAAAAGAAGAGAAAAAAGAAAATGAGGATTGCGGAAATTCGGACTTTTTTGGTGGGCAGGTTCCTGCTGGTGCGGGTGTATACCGATGAGGGGATCGTGGGCAATGGAGAAGGGGGGTTGTGGGGGCATCACGGGGTGGTGAAGGCGGCGATTGACGAGTTGGCAGACTATTATGTGGGGAAGGATCCGCGGACGATCGAGCACCACTATCAGGTGGTATCGCGCCATTCGCACTTTATGGGCGGGGTGTTGAGCGCGGCGATGAGCGCGGTGGATATTGCGCTGTGGGATATTCTGGGGCAGTCGCTGGGCGTGCCGGTATATCAGTTGTTGGGCGGGAAATGTCGGGAGAAGGTTAAGGTGTTTGAGAATATTCGCGGCGATACGGCGGCGGAGGTGGCGGAGAGCGCGCGGGAGCAGGTCGAGCGCGGTTTTCACTCGCTGCGGATGACGCCCTTTGCCAGCGGTTTCGAACAGCGGTCCGGCACGCAGAATGTCGCGACGGCGGTGGAGTTGGTGGCGGCGGCGCGGGAGGCGATCGGGGATGGGGTGGATCTTGGTTTGGAAATCCACAGGAATTTGCGGCCGGAAGAGGCGATTGCGCTGGCGCTAGAACTGGAGCCGTTTAAGATTCTTTACTACGAAGACCCGCTGGCGCCCGAGAGCGTGGAGGCGGTGGAATATATAGCGAAGAGCGTCAGGCTGCCGATTGCGACGGGGGAAAGGTTCTACAATATTTATCAGTTTAAAGACCTAATCGACCGCAAGGTGGTGAGTTTGATCCGGCCGGATCTGTCGCTGGCGGGTGGTTTTACGCAGGTGAAGAAAATCGCAGCCATTGCGGAGCCCGCCTTTGTGGGGATCTTTCCGCATCTAATGGGCAGCCCGATCAATAATTCGGCGTTTGCGCATCTGGCGGCGGCGATTCCCAATTACACCCACACCGAGCACAATGCGCTGACGGGGCCGATGGCCGAGATCGTCGCGGGACAGCTGCCGGTGGAAGGGGGCTATCGGCTACTCAACGACAAGCCGGGGCTGGGGATCGAGATCGTCGAGGAGGCGCTGGCGAAATATCCCTACGAGCGGGTGGCGGTGACCGGGCACTTCCACGCCGACGGCTCGGTGGCGCACTGATGATCCTCTATGTGTCGGGCCGCGATACCGACGATCTGCTCATGGTCTTGGAGGGGGTTAGGGGGGTGACGGTAAAGCGCAGCCAGGAACGCAAAAAGCGCAAGTACTTCGAGAAGGGCGCGCGCAAGGAATCTATGGGACAGGCGTCGGCGACGGTATTCCTGGATAGCGCTATGGGGGAGAATGAGCTGGCGGCCGTGCGGGATATTTTGGTGCAGGGCGTGCGCTGCAAAGAGGTCGAAGTAGTTGTAAAGGAAGCTGGGGATAGGGCGTTTGCCGGACCGGCGGCCGATGCGGAAATCCTCGTCGCTTTGACAAATGCCCTGACCTGAGGGCGGGAGGACACAATGAGCGTCACTGATCGACATCTCGAATTCTACAAAGAACGCGGCTATGTCGTCCTCGAGGGCGTACTGAGCGATGACGACCTTGAGCCCGTGATCCAGGACCACATCGCCATCGTCGACGAGAAGGCCCGCGCACTGCACGCAGAGGGCAAGATAGCACAACTCTGCGAGGGCGAACCCTTCGAAACCCGGCTCGCGCGTTTGGCCGCACAATTGGCCGGAGTCGAGGAGACTCCCGAGATCGGTTTCTGCCCCGATATCGGCGCGACCCGTCGCCGCGACACCTTTGAATTTATGCGCAATAAAAACCTCGTCGATGCGATCGAGCCCTTTATCGGTCCGGAAATCACCTGGAACCCCGTTTCGCACATCCGCCCCAAGATGCCCGGCACCGACGTGATGTTCCACCAGGACGCGGTGTTTACCACCCAGGAAGCGAAAGACATTCTACAGGTGACGGTGTGGTTGCCGCTGGTACCGGCGACGGAAGAAAATGGTTGTCTGCAGGTGATGCCGGGCGTGCACGAGGAGCGCATGGTCTACTGGACGTATGCGGCTGACCTGCCCGATGTGGAACCAGTATCGCTGCCGATGGCCAAGGGCGATGTGCTGATCATGCACAAGCTGACGCCGCACGGCTCTGGCCCCAACAAGACCGACGCAGTGCGCTGGAGTATGGATCTGCGCTACCAGAAGACCGGCGAGCCTTCGCCGCGGCCGGAATGGCCTTCGCAAATCGTCCGCAGCCGCAGCGACCCCGCTGGCGAAACCGCGTACGAGGATTGGCGCGACGCCTGGGCGCAAAGATTGGCGGAAACCCCCACCCAGTTGCGCTATCCGCGGCCCAGCGAGCCGTTGCCCTTCGGGGGGGAAATGTACTACGCGTGACCGGATGGGTGGAATTGGCGTCTGAGCGGCGCGGGGTGCTCGTGGAGATGTTCGCGGCCTGGCCGGGGCTGCACGGTTGTATCGCAGCGGTGCTGGAGGGCGGTATGGGCCGGGCTTTTGCCTACTGGATCCCCCCACCGCGCAGCATCTTGATCGACATTGCCGCGACCGGCTGGAGAGCTTGTAGTCAATATCCGCGAGGTCGATCCAGCTCTTACTCTACGACTTTGATTACCGCGGCCCAATAGCCCGTGTCTGCCGGCGCGACCAACTGCAGTGAACCATCGCTCGCAATGGTGGTGCCCTCCCCCACTCGCTTTGCCGTATATCCAGTCAGTGCACTGTCAACGCTCGACCCGCCGCCGATCGCGGCTGGGCATGGTGCAGCGGAAGTAGCTGCCGCCGACCGCTTGCAGCAGGTCCAGATGCGCGGCGATAGCGGCGATTTGGAAGAGATCATCCTCAACGCTGCCGCCCCGCAGCAGGACGGGGGCCCCCTTGTACTGCCAGTAGCAGGGGTTGGGCGGGTAGGGTTGTATGCGGTCTGCCTCGTGGGGCAGCGCCTCACTCGCAGGTGGGGTCGGCCGCGGGTTACAGGCGGCCAGAGATGCAATTGATAAAATGTGTAAGATATTGTAAAAAATAGATTAATATGGTCCCTATTCCGAGTGTCAACTAAGCTGCTAGTTGCGAATATTGTCACGTTATTAATCATGCTTATCACAGGAGAAGAAGATGTTTGACCAAGCATTGCGCAACCAACTCAAGGGCGTCCATGCCTATGCACTGACGATCTATCAGCGCGACGATTGCTGCGCGCTCGATCTCGACGGCTTTGCCGCCAATTTGGTCTGGGCGGCCGAGCGCGGGGTGGCGATTTTTGTCGTCGCGGGCGGGACCGGCGAAAACGACGCGCTGACGCCCGCCGAGCGCGTGGTCATGGCCGAGCGGGCGATGGCGGCAGTGGGTGAGCGGGCGCTGGTGATCCCAACTTTGCCGGGAAATCTGGGCGAGGCCGCCGAGTTGGCGCCGCGCTACGAGAGTTTGGGCGCGCGCGTAGCGCTGGCGATGCCGCCGCTGATCCGCCACCAGGCACCGGACGATCCCGCGGCGGTCTGCAATTATTACCGGGCGCTGGGGTCGCGGTCGGGCGGGCTGGCGCTGATGCCCTACAACACTCAGGGCTGGTCGGCCGATCTATTCGAACGGTTGGCCGAAGTCGAGCAGATCATCGCGATCAAAGACCCCTGCTTCGACGACCATCCGCTCTTCCGCGCTATACAGCGGCTCGGCGATCGCTTCGTGTGGATCGGCAACAAGCGTCACGACCCCGGCGTATTGCACTTTCGCTTCCAGGCTGGGATCGAGGCCTTTACCGCTGGCTTCGTCAACTTCGCGCCCGAGCTGGAGCTGGAGTTGTTTGCGGCCGCGCAAGAGCAAGACTGGCCGCGAATGGTCGAATTGCAGGCGCAATTGGCGCATTTGGAGCGCTTGCGCGCCCGCTACGACGACGCCGGGATGCTCAAGGCGACGATGGAGTTGATTGGCTTGGCCGGTGGGCCGGTGCGGCCGCCGCGGGTGGATTTGACGGCGGTGGAGCGGGGGGAGATTGAGACCGAGTTGCAGCGCTTGGGGATTCTGGGTGCCTGAGCGAAAGAGGATATGTCGTGCTAGCGACCGCATACACGCCGCTCTCCACGCGGCGATGACGCAGCGCTTTTTCAACGAAGTCAACCATCCGCAGTTCGATCGCTGGTAGGTTTCGATTGCTCGCTATGCTCTGCGCCCGTCCACATGTGGTGGACGGGCTTTTTTTTCGCGATCGCCGTATCTTTGGTTATCACTCCAAGGTGGGGGAGGAGAATACATTGTACCGATTGATGCTGGTCGTTTTCCTCGCAGGTGCCGAGTGTGCGGGTGCCCGCGTATACGTCGATGAGAAGCCGCTGGCGGATCTGGTGCGGGCGGGGGTCGGCGGCGTGGTGAAAACGGTGGCCTATACGCCGGTTGCCAGCGAGGACTATGTCGCGTTCAAGGACGCGTTGGACGAGTCGCTGCAAGCGTTGCAAGAGCGCGGCATCGAGGTCGTGCTCGAGATCGTGCCGGGCGCGGCTCCACAGCCTCTGGCAATGCCCAGGCCCTATCTAAACGACAAGGGCGTGATGCTGGGCGGCGAGGGAGATCGCACCTGGCTGCCGGCGCTGGATGGCGATTTCGCGGCGTTCGTGCGCGCGGTTGCCCAGGCGCCGGTCGTCGCAATTGCGCTGGGCGGCGATTTGCAGGCCGATCCGCTGCGCGTGCGTGCGATTGAACGGCACCTGGCAGAGGCGGTGGAGGGCACGGGCGTGCCGGTAGTGCGGATCGAGCGGCGGTGGGTCGATGATGCGGCGCATGTCGCGGGCCTGGCGGCGTTGGCGGCGGCAACAGCGGACGAGGTGCTGGTGATTGTGGGCGATGCGGCGGTGGATCGGGCGTTGGGGGCGGTACAGCGCCTGGTGGGAGACCGCGCGTACGGGGAATTGCTTTTTGATGGTGGGGTGCCCTGGGTTTTTTCCTTTGGCGAGGGCGCCGACGCGACGCTGGTGGTCGTGGGGGATCTGGATCGGGTGGTGCCGGGCGCACTGGCCTTGCGCGGGATTGAGATGGAGGATGCGCGGTTGGCGCTGACGGCGGGGCCGTATGCGGCCTACGACGCCCTGGGCGAAGAAATCGCAGTAGTGGGGGGTGAAATCGCCCTGGCGTTGGACGGGCGGGGCTACTTTTTGCGCGGCGCGCGGGATGCGTTGGTGGCAGCGGTACGCGATGCGCGGATCGCGGGCGTCGCGCCGCTGCAGGTGGTGGCGCGCGATATGACGGGGCCGGTCGGGCAATGGTCAATGCTACAACTGGAACTGGGCAATGTGCTCAACCGGCCGGTCGCCGGAACGCTGCAAGTGGCGCTGGGCGAGCTCGAGGTCGAGGCGCCGACGCGGTTGGCGCTGGCGGCGCATGAACGGCGCGTGGTAGAGGTGAAGATCGTCGGAGGGCAGGTTGCCACCGACAACGCCTACCCGCTGCGCGTGGTTTTCGAAGCGGGGGCGGACGGGCAGGCGGTGCACGAGGAAGTGATGCGGGTCAACTGGATCGCACGGCGGTCGATTGAGGTCGATGGCAAGCTCGGCGACTGGCGCGGCGTGCTGCCACAGGCGATTGGCAAGGGGATCACGGGTTTTGCCGCCTATGACGAGGAGCACTTTTACTTCGCGGCTCAGGTAAAGGACCGCACCCGGGGCGGGGGCACGCTGCGCTTTGCCAAGCGCGACGACGATGCCTTCTTCTATCCCGCGGTCAGTCAGCAGGTGGACGTAAAAAAGGGATTGTTTAAAGTCAATCGGATCAACGGGGCCTCGTATAATCCGGTACATCTGTGGCATCCCGACGGCCGGGGGCGGGTGGACGGACGCTGGGAAAATGCGCCGCAGGTTCTGGCTTTCGCCGTCGATCTGACTATTCCCGGAAACAAGCCCCGCCAGGTGGCCTTTTATATCCCGCCGGGCGATTTCGGGGCGGAGGGGATGGACCTGGAGTTGTACGACCGCCAGCGCAAGGTCGCCGTCGATCGCCAGCGTCTGGCGGAATTGGGCCGCGGAGTCTATGCGGTCTACCGGCTGGCCGGCAAAGTGCGCATTACCTTCCGCGCGCACGGCTGGGGCTACAGGGCGCGATTGGGTGGTATCTTTTTTGACCCGGCGGATGCCGCACCGGGCTTTGTGGGGTTTGACCGCGAGACATCGGGCGAGTGGTTTGACGCCTATGGCAGCGAGGGTTTTTATGTGGTTGGCGCCGAGCGGGTCGATCCGCCGGATGTGAGCTTGCGGGTGCCCAAGGTGGTGAAGAAGGCCAAGCTCCGGTGGCCCGAGGACGTGCGGCGCTTTAGCTACCGGCGCGAGCCGGTATTGCCCTCGGGTGACGCGCCGGGCTTCGACAATGTGCAGATCGCCTTTAATGTCGGCGGTGATGCGCCGGGGTGGGGCGAGTACGATTGTACCGATTACGAATTCGCCCTCAACAAGGTAGCCAAGACCTACGGCGGGGGGACCGAGGTATGGCGATTGCTGGCGCCAGGCACGGCGCCTGGGGATTTTTTGCCGCGTTCTAGCGGCGCGGGTCAAGGCGCGGTCGCAGACGCTGAGTTGGCCGTGGTGCACAAGGGCAAGATGCGGGTGGCGGAAGTCGCCATACCATGGGAGGAAATACCCGGGGTCAAGGCGTTGATGAAGGCGGGCGAGCCGGTGAAGTTTTCCTTTCGCGTCAACTACGCACGAACGGGCTCGCGCCAGCTGGGCACGGAGCGCAGCGCGACCCGGCGCAACGCGGCGGCGTTTCACGCCGTGGGCGGGGCGCACTGGGCCAACGAGCTGGAGTTTGGGTGGGAGCGGGAATAGGCGCGGGTTGCGGGCGGGCGCGATCGCCATTTTTTATGCCAATCTCGGCGGGCAGATGCTAATAGGACTCGACGCGGGCCGCAACGCCTATCCCGACGACAGGCTGCTGGTCGCGGGCAATGTCTCGCTCAATGACGCGGGAGACGAGATGACCTGCGTAGCGCTAAAGGTGGGATAGCATCTTGCGCGACAAGTTTACCGCGGGCCGGCGATTGCTGGCCCATTGTCCATTATTGCCGATAACCGCGTTGTGGTTGCTGATCGATGTCTGGTTGCGGCCGTCGTGGGATCTGCGGTTTATGCAGTGGCTGTGGTGGATCGCGTCGATCGTCTTTTCGCTGGTGATGTGGCAGGGCGCTTTCGCCGCAAGTCGGCGCATGGGGGGATGGCTACAAACGGCGTGGGTCTATAGCGCGGCGCTGTCGGCTGCGGCGCTGGTGATGCTGGCGGTGGCCTTCCACCACATCTTCTACACCTGGCCGACTGCCTACGCGATGGTGCACATGCTGCGCGAGCCCCGCGAAGCCTGGGGCTATATCCGCGATGGCTACGATCCACTCTACTGGTTGGTGCTGGTCGTCGGGACTGTTTATATCGTCGGCTGGTGGCGCTGGGGCCTGCGGTGGGCATTGCCGGCTTATGGGCGGGTGCAGCACGGAATGCTGTCGGTGTTATGCGTCGCCGGGCTGGTGCTCTTTGGCGCGATACACCGCCACGCCAGCTTTATGGTGCCCGACGCGGCGATCGCCAAGCTGGCGGTAGACCTGGGGGTCAATGCGGCGATTGGCGGGGTGCGCGGGCGCTTGTTGCAGGCGCGACGGCCAGCGCCGGCGGAGATTTACGGCGGGTCGCCGGTCGGTGCCGCCGCGCCGAATCTCATCCTGGTGATCGGCGAGAGCGTGGCGCTCTCTCGCACCGGACTCTATGGCTATGCACGGCAGACGACACCCAGATTGGCGGCCGTGCGCGATGCACGGCCGGACGATTGGGTGCAGTTGGAGCGCGCGGTGGCCAATGCTTCGGCGACCAAGGTGGCGTTGCCGGCCCTATTGTCGGGGCTTTTTCCCTCGCGCGAGTCAGTAGAGCAGCACACGTTTCCGCTATTGTACCACTACGTCAAAGCCGCCGGCTATAAGACCGCGCTGATCACTTCGCAGAGCTATGCCTGGAATAATCTCGAGGGCTTCTTTCTCGACGCTGGGCTCGACCATGCCTTCACGCTTGAGCGCTCCGACGCCGAGATCGTCAATTCGGAGGGGATGGACGATCGGCGCATGCTGGCGGAGGGATTGGCGACGATCGACCGTTTTGCGCAAGAGGGGCCATTTGTCGTCGTGCTGCAGTTCAATTGCACTCACTATCCTGGCTATTCGCCGCCTGAGGTACAGGTGTGGGACGAGTCGGGCGGCGACCGCGACGCGCGCTACGACAATTCGATCGTCTATATGGACCACTTGCTAGGGATGCTCTTCGAGCATCTCGACGAGACGGGTTTGGCGGATAATACCAGCGTGGTCTTTGCGGCGGACCACGGCGAGGATCTGGGTGTGGTGCACAAGCTGCACCGCACCGATTCGTATTATCAGACGACGATCGCGGTGCCGGTCTTTTTCGTAATACCGGAGCGTCAGCGCCAGAGATTGGGCGCTGGCTTCGCGCGTTTGCGGTCCAATGCTGGGGTGCGCACGGCACTGACGGATCTGGTGCCGACGGCGCTTGATTTGCTTGGCTTGTCGGGCGATGCGAAGGTCAAAAGGTGGCTGGAGCAGTTGGACGGGAGATCGCTGCTACGACCTGTCGCTGATGACAGACTGGTGGTGGTGGTCAATACCGACGAGCACGTGCGGTGGTCGCGCAAGGGCTATGCGATACTCGCCGGCGACTTGAAACTGATCAACTACAGCTGGACCGGGTCGATGCTCTTCGACCTGGCCAGCGATGCGCTGGAGCAGCGCGATTTGCTCGAGGCGGGTGCAGTGTTGAGCCCAGAGGGGCGGCAGCATGTGCAGCGGGTCGCGGAGCTGGTGGAGCAGACGGCGTCGCTTAGGGAAATACACACCGATTAGCAGGTTTGCTAAACGCGCACCCGTATCGCGGCACGACTTGCGCCCGACGGCGCATTTTTTATTTCTGCTCCTCCTCGTAGCGCCGTTGCGACCGGGCACCACCCGCATTGCCACGCGATGCACCTGTCTCTAGTACGATGGGATCGCTCATCTGTTCGATGAGGATAGGAAAGTCAAATTGCGTCAAGCGTCTGTCCAATTGTCGCTAGGTCCTTTGGGGTCGATACTATTGCAGCACACCGTACAAAGGGCTATGGGCATTTGAAAAGGGTGATACCCGACACATTCAGCGAGCACCTCGAATCGCGGGCGGCGACGAGCCCGGGTGGTGGTGCGGGTGTGACCTGGCGCGGTTTCTGGACCGGAACGTTTCTGAGCTTCTTGCTCGCCATTGGCGCGCCTTATGCCAATACCGCGATGCACGCGACCTTTATGGCCTGGGATTTCAACACCCCGGGCGCGATCTTCCTCTTTCTGGTGCTGATCGGCCTGTTGAACGTGATGTTTAAGGTCGCGGCGCGGCACAGAGGGCTGGCGTTGGGGCTGGCGCTGGTGGCGCTCGCTGCTTATTTGGCCTACTACCTGCCGCAGCCCAAGGTGGATTTTCTCAAGCCGGGACTGTGGTTTGCGTCGTTTCTGGTGGCTTCGGCCGCCCTCAATGTCGGGCTCGTGTTGCGCGGCGGCACGCTGGCATTGGGGCGGGCCGACCTGGTGCTGGTATACATCATGTTGTTGATGGTCTCGGCGCTGTGTTCGATGGGCATGAGTCAGCAGTTATTGCCGATCCTCGCCGCCTTCTTCTACTACGCGACCCCGGCCAACAAGTGGGAGGAGAAGTTGCACCAGCTTTTCCCTCAGCACGCGATCCTGGTTGACGATGGCGCCGACAACAGCTCGTTTTTCGAGGGTATTGCACCTGGAACGGGCGCAATACCCTACGCCGCGTGGGCCGAGCCCCTGGCGTGGTGGGCGATATTTTTAATTGCGCTCTACGTGGCAATGGTGTCGATAGCGGTGATTTTGCGGCGGCAGTGGATGGAGCGCGAAAGGCTGGCCTACCCGCTGACACAGGTGGGGTTGGCGATGGTGCACGGCGAGGGCGAAGGGCTGGTCAATCGCTTCTTCAAGAGCCGGGCTGTGTGGTACGGCTGCGCGCTGCCGATGTTTTTCGGAATGTTCAAGGCGCTGCACCACTACGATCCGGCGATCCCCAGCATCCACGCCCTACAGTGGTCGATCCCCTACGTGGGCAGTCAGACGCTACAGTTGCGGATCAGCTTCGCGATGATCGGTTTTTCCTATCTGATCAATACCAGCATTTCCGCCGGCCTGTGGGTATTCCAGCTGATCGCCAAGGCCGAGTCGGAGGCGCTGATTTTGATGGGCGTGACCTCCAAGCAGAAATTCGTCTACGGCATCGCCGGCCAGCCCTATCTGGCCTATCAGGGTGGCGGTGCGCTGATTGCGATGGTACTGGTCGGGCTGTGGATGGGACGCGACCATCTGCGCGCGGTGTGTCGCAAGGCGTTTGCGGGAGCGGCGGAAGTGGATGACGACGACGAGATTGCCTCGTACCGCGCATCGGTCTTCGGGCTTATCGCCAGCGTGGCGGTGATGGTGGGCTGGTTGTGGCTGATGGGGGTGAAGTGGTGGGTGGCAGTCGGCTTTATCGCGGTGGCGCTGCTGATTTTTATCGGCATCAGCCGGGTAGTGGCCGAGGCGGGGCTGGCGGCGGTGCGTTCGCCGATGATCGCGCCGGATCTGATGATCCACGGGCTCGGTTCCAATCTCATTGGCGCTGGCGGGGTGTTTAATCTATCGCTGGCTTATATCTGGGCGGCCGATATCCGGATCTTCATCATGGCGCTGATCGCCAATGGGCTCAAGCTGGTCGAGGATATGGACCGGCGCAGCCGTCGCATGGTGCTGTGGGGTGTCTACCTGGCGATTTTGATCGGCGCGGCCGGATCGTGCTGGATGGTGCTGCACATCACCTATCGCCACGGGGGTATCAATCTGGTCGGATGGTTTTACAAGGGCGGTCCGCAGACGGTCTATAACTACGCGGTGCTCGGGCTCAAACCGCAGGGTATCGCCTGGGACGGGCTGGCTTTTTTCGCCGGCGGCGGGGCCGTCATGTTCGCCTTGATGTGGGCGCGGCAGCACGTGCTATGGTGGCCATTTCATCCCCTCGGCTTCGCGGTGGCGGCCAATCATCTAATGGACAAGATATGGTTCAGCATTTTCGTCGCCTGGGCGATCAAGCGGGTGGTGCTGCGCTTCGGGGGACCGCGCTTTTACGCACAGAGTGTGCGTTTCTTCCTCGGCCTGATTATGGGCGAGACGCTGTGTAACGGGTTGTGGGTGGTCATCGACTACTTTACGGGCAAGACCAATAATATTCTATTTATCCTGGGCTGAGGCCGGGATCCGGCCTTGCCAGGAATTGCCTCGTGGCCTACCATTCTCTGACCCCTTCCAACTCGCAAAGGAGCCCTTAGCGTGATCGACCAAGCCCTGATTCTGGCCGCCGGGCACGGCTCGCGCCTGCGCGACCACGTACAGGTGCCGCACAAGGCCCTAGTCGAAATCGAGGGCGAGTCCTTGCTGTCGCGCACCTGCCGCATGCTCGAGCAGAGCGGACTGCGCGAAATCGTCGTGGTTACCGGTCATCGCAGCGCGGAGCTGCGGGCGGCGCTGGAGGCGGTTCCCGGCCTGGGGGTCGAACTGCACTTTGTCGAAAACGCGCACTGGGAGCTGTCCAACGGATTGTCGGTGCTGGCGGCGGCGGAGGTGCTACAACAGCGTTATTTACTGATGATGGCCGACCATCTCTTCGACCCGGCGATGGTCGCGCGGATGCGGGATGTCGAACTGGCCGACGACGAAGTGATTCTGGCCGTGGACCGCAAGCTGGATGCGATCTATGACATGGACGACGCGACGAAGGTACAGGTCGAGGGCAAGGTGCCGCGCATCGTCGATATCGGCAAGGAGATCGCCCAATTCAACGCCGTGGATACGGGTTTGTTCGCGTGCAGTGGGCGATTGGTGGAGTGTCTAGACGAGGTCAAGATAGCCCGGGGTGACTGTAGCTTGACCGATGGCATGAAGGTATTGTTGCGCGACGCGACTTTTCGCGCGTTCGATATCGGAGCTGCCTGGTGGCAGGATGTCGATACTCCAGGGGCGCTCGAACATGGCGCGCGATTGTTTCGCACCTACGGCGCTGGTTGAGCCGTCTATAGCGGTGCCCGCCATATATCCAGGACAATAGAAAACGCCGTGCCCGGCGATGGGCACGGCGTTGGTATATCCAGCGCCGTCGCGCTATTCGCTGACGGCCGCTTCGGGCGTTTGGGCGGTCTCGGCTGTGGGGGCTTTGTCTTCCGCTTTGCTCTGCTTGCGGCTGTTTTTGCGCCGGTAGAGCAAGTAGAAGGGATAGGAGAGCACGATCAGCGCGGCGACGGCGACGGCTGCGACCCAGCCAAACATACTACCGACCGCGCCGATGACGATGATCGGTCCGATATAGGCGTGGGCGGCGGTGCCGCTTGCAAGCAGCGCCGCGAGGGTCAGGAAGCTAAGGATGGAGAAAGTGCACCACATCTTCGGTTATCCTCTGGGCTTGGGTCATCATGCCGCGCAGGGCCCGGCCGTCGTATTCGGCCCGGTCGGGATTGTAGTACTCCCAGACGATCTCGCCCGCCCGGGAGACTTCTACCAGGCGCCCACCCTGCGATTCGGTGATTAAGGTGTTGCCATTGGGCAGCCGTTGCTGTGCACCGCGGATCCAGCTGTCGAAGTGGCTGGATTGGTCGGTGCCGCGGTACTGCCAGTAGACCTCGTGGGTAAAAATGTCGATTTCCAGCACCCGACTATGGCCATAGGGGCTGTCGGGCAGACCCCGGTTGTCGAAGAGCAGCACCCGGCCATCGGCCAATAGGTCGGGGTCGTGCTGCTTCTTCCAGATACCTTCGCCGTACCACAGTACTTCTTCAGTCTCGATATCGATGATGACCAAGGCGTTGGGATCTCTTAGAGAAATTAACAAATCCCCCGTTTGCGCGCGCGGTATATTTGCCTTGTCAGCCCACGCCGAGGTAATCAGGCGGATGGCGTTGGTATGGGTGACTTCGCTGTGCTTGGTGGTGGTCCACTCGTCGAACTTATAGCCGTAGGGCGATTTTTTTAGTGCCTGAAAAAGCGAGAAACGGTGCTTTTCCGCTCCGGTGGCTTCGTCGATTATCACTACGAAGTCCTCGATATAAGGCGGTGCGATATTGCCGATGCGCACCATGCCGGTTTCCTGGACCAGCGTGTAGATATTGCCGCGACCATCGAGGTCGAAGTCGTGGTGGGCGGTGCCGGTGTATTTCCACAGGACGTTGGAGTCCTTGTCGAGCTTGACCAGGCCGTAGCCGTAGGGGTAGTGGTTGACATAGTCGTGGTTGGCCAGCAGGTCGCCGTTGGGGTAGAGCCAGGTGCGGTGCCAGTGTAGCATGTCGGGCTGTTGCGGGAATACGGCGAAATCCGACTCGTCGAAAGCGTCGGCGAAGTTGTAGGCCCATTCGTGCAGGACATGGCCGTCGCGGTCGATTAGCACCGCTGCGGTCTTGTTTTTAGATACGAGCGTGTAGCCCGGTTGTATAGTCTCGGCGTTGTAGACATAGGCGCCGGAGAGCTCGCTGTCGTCTTCGAACCACATGGTGGAGGTATACTGGTTTTTGCTGTCGGTCAGGCTCTCCTTGAGATAGATGAAGTGGCCGAAGGCATTGATCGCGGGCAGGCGCATGTCGGCGGCGGGCGGAATGTGGAAGAAGGCGGAGATAACGCCGTAGACATAGACCAGGAAGAGCAGGCAGCAAAACAGCGTGGCGATATAACTCTTGTGCAGTACAGAGGACATGGAAAAGCGCGATTACCTTATATTAGATCTGCGATGCAAGACCAATTTAACCACACGCGACTGATGCGTTTTTTGGGCTGGCTGGTTCACTCGCAGGCCAATCTGTGGATCGATGTGGGTAAGCTGGAGACGCGGCTGCTCAAAGGGCGGCTCAAGCCCGTACAGGCGCCGGTCTACGTCACTGGCCTGGCCCGCGCCGGTACCACGCTGTTGCTCAGCGTGCTCGAATCCCACCATCGGTGTACGTCGTTCAAATACTGCGACTACTATGGTGCCTTTACGCCCTATCTGGCCGACCGCGTTTTTCGTGCGGCGGGTTTGGGCACGGCGCAAAAAAGCGAGCGGGCCCACGACGACGGCATGCTGGTCAACGCCTACAGCCCCGAGGCGATGGAGGAGGTCATATGGATGCAGTTTTTCGACTATCTCCACACCACGGACACCAGCAACGTAGTCGCGGCGGCAACCGACCACCCCGAGTTCGAGACCGTCTACCGCGCCACTTTGCAAAAACTGCTCTTGTGCCGCCGGGCCGAGCGGATCGTTTGCAAAAACAACTACAATATCACCCGCATCGCCTATCTGGGCCGGCTGTTTGCGGATGCGCGCTTCGTGCTGGCGGTGCGCGAACCGGTGGACCATATCGCATCGATCATGCGCCAGCACCAGATCAACCTGGAGCGCTATTCGACGCCGCACCACCTCGACTATTTGCGCAACGCGGGCCACTTCGAATTCGGTCGCGGTCGCATTCCCATCACCGCGGCCGTCGATGCGACCCGTCGCATCGAAGAGTTGTGGGACCAGGGGCGCGATGTGGAGGGGTGGGCCGAATACTGGAATGCGATCTACGCGTGGACCTATAAAAACGTTCTCGGTGATGCAAAATTCAAGGACCGTTGCACAGTGGTGCCATTTGAACGCCTGTGCGCGCAAGCCGAAGCAAAAATTACGGATATTCTCGCATTTTGCAACCTGGATGCGGAGCCCGACTGGGTTCGCGCATGGGGGAGGCGGATCGACTATAAGCCGAAGTACGAGGCGCCTTTCAGTGCGGCGGAGCGGGAGATGATCGCGGATATTTGCGGGGCGACGGCGGCGCTTTATGGCTATTAGCAACGGTATGAGGGGCAGGTCTGCCAGACCGTTTTGTCTGTAAGAGGTGGACTAGTCGCTTGGGGCGCCCGCCGAGTCTGCGAATTGGCCGTAGACCTGGAGGGTCTGGCGGGCGCTGGTTTCCCAAGTAAAGGTCGCGGCGCGCTGCTGGCCCTGTTGCCCCAGGCGTTGACGCAAATCGGGCTCGGCGAGGAAGCGGCGCATGCCGGCGGCGATTGAATCGACATCGGTGGGATCGACGAGCAGGGCGTGGTCTGCGGCGATTTCGGCCAGCGAGGAGCAGTTCGAGGTCAATACGGGCGCACCGCAGGCCATCGCTTCGAGCACCGGCAGGCCAAAGCCCTCGATCAGCGAGGGAAAGGCGAAAAAGAGCGCGCCGGTGAAGCAGGCGCGGATCTGGGTGTCGGAGAGCGCGCCGGTGAAGTGCACGCGGTCGGCGACGCCCAGTTGCCGCGCCAGGTCGAGCAACTGGGCGTTGCCCTCGCCGCGGCCGGCGAAGACCAGCAGCAGGTCGGGCTCGGCGAGCGCGGCGAAGGCGCGCAGGAGTCGCGGCAGGTTTTTGTAGGGCAGACTGTTGCCGAGGCTGAAAACGAAGCGGCGGTTGGCGAAGGCGGTGGGCAGCGCGCTATCCTGGCCATTGAAGCCCAGGCGCCATTTGGGATCGACGCCGTGGTAGATGGTGGTGATCTTGGCGGCGGGGACGGCGTGGTCGTTGATGGCGGCGCGGCGCGTGGTCTCGGATACGGCGATGATCGAGTCGGCGGCGGCGACGGCGCGCTTGACGCCGATACGGCCGAGCGAGCCCTTGACCCAGCGGTGCAGGCGGCGGCCGTCGGCCAGGTCGGGGCGGTCGACCCAGATGAAGTCGTGCAGGGTGATGACGACTTTGCCGGCGCGCACGCCGGCGGGCAAAAAGTGGAATAGCGAGTGGTAGACGTCGGCCCGGAGCGCGTTGATGGCGCGGGCGCCGGTGAGGATATTGCGCGGCGCGGCGATATCGCAAGATATTTCGATCTCGCGGAAGTTTTCTTGCTCGGCGATGGGGCCGTGGCGCGACGGGCGGCGCACGACGACGTAGTCGTTGTCGCGGTCCTGGAGAGCGATGTGGCGGACGAGGGTGGCGGCGTAGCGACCGAGGGCGGTGGGCGTATCGCGCAGCGAGCGGGCGTCGATACAGATTTTCATCGCGGGCGGCTCAACGCGGGGACAGAACGGTGGTCTGGCCGCAAGATAGCGTCGCGCAGTAGTTGGTTATTTGGCCGAGCGCCGCGCGTGGCCAGGCGCGGAAATCGGCGTAGGCAGCCCGGGCGAACGACCGGGTCTGGTTGGCGTCGGTGAGTACGCCGATGGCCATGGTCCTTTCGTCGTCGGGCAGTGCGCCGGTAAAGGTGCGCTGGTAGTCGTGCTCGATATCGACCTGTTCCATTACCCACTGGCCAACCTTCTCCGCTCCGCTTTCCAACACTACGAACCACGGGCGGCCGATGCCCTTGCGGCGACCGATGGTGCCCGGCTCGAGCGTGGTGCTCCACACGTATTTGATCTGGCGCGGAATGCCGAGGAAAAAGGTCTTCGAGGCGATGATGTGGACCGCAGCGGCACTGTCGTTGGTCTCGGTATAGCGCTCGTCCCCTCCCACCGGCAGGTCGTCTACGCGCCAGCACCAGGTCACGATTGGGTACTGGTGGGGATTTAGCTCGATGCGTTTGAACAATACGACGGAGTGGCCGGTGTCCTGCGCCGCCAGGTAATGCTGCCCGTTGGCCTCGTGGACGGCGTAGAGCTTGGGCTTGTCGTCGTCCTTGCTGCGCCAGCGCCAGCCCCTGGGCAAGCTGTCGACGGGTGTGTCGGCGAAGTCCTCNAGGGTGATATAGTCGGCTGCGGTCTGGGCGTGAGCGATCGACTGGTGGTCGGTCGGGTGGATAGAGAGGACGCAGAAGCCCGCCAGCCAGGCGAGTATATGTCGGCGCATGGCTCTACCTCACGGTGGGNTCAGGTCGCTTCGTCCTGTTCANGGAGTACTGGTGCGGGCGCCGCGGCCCGGCTCTTCATAGCATTGCGGCTCATGTAACTCAGACAGATCCAGCCGATAAAGATCCAGACCACGCGACGCAGGCGGCGGGTGAGCCCGAGCGACAGGCCTAGGGCCGGGTTGAGTCCGAGGCTGGCAAACAGGAAAACCAGGCTGCCTTCCATCACGCCGATATTGGAGGGCATGAAGAAGAACAGGCCGTTGATCACTGCGCCGAGCGCGTTGAGCAGGAAGCAAAACCAGAAGCCGACNCCGGCGTCGAGAGCATTGAGAATCACATAGGTCTCGCAGGTGCCCATAAACCAGCCGACGCTCTGGAAGAATAGCGCCTGCAAAAAGCGCGTACGGTGCTCGCGGTAAAAGGAGCCGATATTGGTGTCGATGCGGGCAGCCCGGCCCATATTGCGCTCGATGAGGTCGGTGCGGATGCCGACCGAGCGCACAAAGCGCAACAGCGAGGTGAACATCCGGTTCTGACGTTTGTAAAACAGATANAGGGCGATCGAACTGGCGAGGAGCAAAGAGGTGAACAGCGCCCGATACTCGAAGGGGATCAGCTCAGATAAGTCGTGGTAGTGGAATAGCAGGCCCAGGCCGAGGATGGTAAAGGCGAGGCCGACTACCAGCTGCGCGGTCTTGTCGACGACGACTGAGGCCATGCCGCGGGGGCCGGGTGTCTTGTGGGTCAGCAGGTAGGCCTTGACCGGCTCGCCGCCGATATTGGCCAATGGCGTCAATTGGTTGACGGCCTCGCCGGCGATTTTGGCGGCGAAGAGCGTGTGCAGGCGTGGCTTGAAGGCGTCGGGCGGGAAGGCGAAGCTCCAGGCGACCGTGTTGGACAGGTGCCAGATGCACGAGGGGACCAGGATCAGGGGAAAGGCCCACTTGATGGCGTCGAGGTGGTGCAGGACTTCGTCGTAGCCGAGTTGGCCGACCAGGAAGCCCAGCAGCAGAAAGCCCAGGGCCACCATGGCGATCTGCAAAACCTTCACGCGACTTCCTCGCGGTTGATCGCCAGTTCGAGCTGCGGCTCGCACGCCGCGGCGGCCGACTGGCCGCCCATCAGGCGGTAATGGGTGGTGAGCGTGCCCAGCGCGGACAGATGGGTCAGGGCNACCAGCGACCAGTAGACGAATTCGAACTGGTTGGCGACCATGCCGAGGGCGATATAGAGCGAGAGGAAATCGCGCTTGGTGATAAAGCCGAAGCGCTCGGGCAGGCGGTAGGTCCAGTCCTTCTCTGCTTCGGGGACCTTGCTCGACAAATCGAAGAGATAGTGCTGNAGGCTACCGGTACCCGTCTTGAGCGCGTAGCCATAGAGCAGGCCGATGGTCATCACCAGCGAGACGATGGACGAAATGCCTAGGTAGAGTGGCAGACCGGTTTCGGGGTGCAGCCACAGCATCCCGAAGATCATGCAGGTATAGCCGACGACATAGGCGAGGTTGTCGGTGACGGTGTCGAACCACGCGCCGAATTTGGTCTCGGCGAGCTTGACCCGCGCTATTTCGCCGTCGCAGCCATCGAGTATCGAGGCCAACTGCCATAACAGACCGGCGACCACGATACGGGCATAGTCGTCGGGGCGGGNGATGAGATAGGCGCCGAAGAGCCCCGGGCACAGCACCATGAAGAAAGTCACCATGTTGGGCGAAATGCCGCTATCGATGATAAAGCGGCTGATGGGNACTGATATTTTTACGTTGAGTAGACGGGCGACGGTGCCGCTGGTGGCCTTGCTGACCTGGTCGAAGAGCAGATATTTAGCGGCGCGGGCGCTTTGCTTGTTGGCGACCGGCAACCACAGGCTGGCGTCGATGTCGGCACCGTGGACGATGCGGCCCTTGATATGGTCGTTGAGGAAGCTCCAGAAGTCGGCGGTGTGGGCCGTTAGCGCGGCGGGCGCAAATAGCCCGGCGGCGCAGAGGAACGCACCGCTGCTGGCCCGGCTGCCAGAGCCGGCTGTTGGGACGAACGCCGCGTCGTCGGCCGTCAACCAGCGGCGCCCATCGGGGGCCGCGTCGCTGGTCTGGGCGACGAGGTCAGCGCCGTCGAGGCTGGTGCCGACCAGAGCGCCGAGCGACGAGTGGTGATGGACGTGGTCACCCGCCAGTAGCAAAAAGGGTTCGTCGAGCTCGAAAAAGGGCAGCGCCTCAGAGCCCCAATTGACGCATTCGAGCTGGAGGTTGAGATCTTTGAACTGAGACTGGATATCGGTCGCCTGGCCCTGTGGCAAGACGACGAGCATACGATCGATCCCGACCTTGGCCAGGGTGCGGACACCGCGCTGGAGGAGGGTGCGACCACCGACCTGTAACCCGGTCGTCGCGGGATCGTCAAAAACCAGAACGCCCTGTGCAATCACTGCAATCCGGCCCCTTGAAGTAGTTTCTTCCGGCATTTGCCCTCGCCTAAGATAAGACGTTTCAAATAGTTGGCGGCGGGCAAAGNTNATTTAATATAAGGAATAGCCGGCGATTTGTCGGCCCTTTGTCAAATATTAACCCCTGCGGATCGGNAGAATGTCANCGGNACCGGCGCGTTGCAGGATCAGAAATCAGCAGGCTTGCGCGTCGCTTGGAAGGGGGAGTGGATGGTAGTATAATATTANGCCGGTGGTGTNAAGGGGTNTATATGCCCTATGTGATTTTACTGCTGCTGGCACTGGCTGTGGCGGCCGACGCCTAGTGGCAACGCTGGCAGATCGGTGGCGCGGCGGGCGGCGACGCGGCGGTGCTGCGGACTTTCGTCCTGGCGTATTAAAGGCGTTGTTTTAGGCAACATGCGAACGGGCTACTATGACTACTAAAAAAGAAAGCGGTGCGACTGCACCCAATATACTCTGGATTTTCGGCGACCAGCACCGCGCCCAGGCGCTCGGCACGATGGGCGATCCGAATCTATCGACGCCCCATATCGACGCGCTGGCCGCAGACGGCGTGACCTTCGATCGCGCGGTGGCGGGCTGTCCGCTATGCTGCCCGTACCGCGGCTCTCTGCTGTCGGGCCGCTATCCGCACAAGGCAGTGCCCGGGCACCAGATGCGGCTGCCCGCCGACCTCTTCACCATCGCCCAGCCCTTCAAGGCAGCTGGTTACGACACCGCCTGGTACGGTAAGTGGCAC
>PBOD01000117.1 GCA_002724215.1 Gemmatimonadota bacterium
CGTGCTATCTATGGCACCAATGACAACTACCCATGGATACTCTAAACACGACTATCTTCCTCGTCGAGGATGATGCGGTAGGCCATTTCCTCATCGACCCATTCGACCCGGCGGCTGTAGCTGAGCACCAGGCAGAGGTCGCAGATGTGGTTGAGTCGGCGGGGGATGCCACCCGAATACTGCGAGATCAACTCGACGGCTTCGGGCGAGAAGGCCGCTTCGCTGCGACCGGCGACACTCATGCGGTGGTCGATATAAGCTCCGACTTCGCGGCGTTCCAGCGGGCGCAGCAGACCTCGCGCCGAAAGGCGGTCGTCGAACTGGGGCAGATTGCGGATGCGCTCGCCGAGTTCGGGTTGGCCGATCAGCAGCAAGGTGATCAAGAAGGCGTCGTTGAGCTGGAAGTTGAGCAGCAGGCGGATTTCCTCGAAGAGCGCGTCGTCTGCCAGCAACTGGCCTTCGTCGATAATGACCAGCGTGGTCTTGCCCAGCGAAAAATTGTCGTAGAGGCGTCCGTTGAGCCGATGGACGATTTCGGTGTGGCCGGTATCGAGGTGGGTTTCGCCGACCTGGTAGAGAATTTCGCGCAGCAGTTCGGTCGGGGTGGGCTGGGGCTGGTCAGCAACGCGACCTCGGTTTTTTCGGGCTCGAGCTCGGCGACGAGGGAACGCGAGAGCATGGTTTTGCCGCAGCCAGCCTCACCGGTGAGCAGAATAGCCCCTTGATTGCTGCGCAGCGCGTAGAGCAACTTGGCAAAGGTCTCGGTAACGGCGGGTGACCGGTAGAAGAAGCGGGGGTCGGGCGTATTTTCGAAGGGTTTTTCCTGCAACCCCCAGTAGTCCTGGTACAATGGCTAGTCCTCCGCGCCGGATCGAGGCAGGGGAGCCCGGCGTTGGAGCAATAAGTTCTTGTAAACATTGGGGTTTAAAAAGAGTAAGCTAAGGATACTAAGCCAGCGGCGCGGTGTCAAGCCCGGAAAAGGGGCGGTGCGGTTTGACGGCTGCGGTGACAAAGATTTTCTTTGCGCGGTATCCAAAACTTTATAATATGCGGAGGCGAACCAATGAATTTAGCCCTGGGTGGCGATCACGCTGGGTTTGCGATGAAAGAGCCGGTGCGCGCGTTTTTGGCAGCTGCGGGGCACGCGGTCACAGATTTTGGCACCCACAGTGCTGAGCCGGTGGATTTTCCCGATATTGCGCAATTGGTGTGCGGCGCGGTGCGGGGAGGTCGGGCCGAGCGGGGCGTGCTGGTGTGCGGCACTGGGGTTGGGGCCTGCATCGCTGGCAACAAAGTTCCCGGTATTCGCGCCGCGGTATGCCACGACGTCTACTCGGCGCATCAGTGCGTCGAACACGACGATGTGAACGTATTGTGTTTGGGCGCACAGATTGTCGGTGTCAAACTCGCCGAGGAAATCCTCGCCGCGTATTTGCGGGCGCAATTCAGCACCGAGGACCACTTTCGTCGCCGGGTGGCCAAACTCGGGGAGATGGAACGGGCTGCTGCCCGCGAGTTGGGGGGCGGCAGCGGTGGGTAAGTGTTGCGGGCAGTGTGCAGCCAACTCGACGCGGGGTGGCGAAAGGCGTATTTTCTTGCGTGTATTAGGGGCGCTCCGCTGACGCTGCTGGCCCCTATACCAATGGAGGAATCAGACTGTATGGACGGTGTGAGCAAGGTCGCGCGAAGTGGCCAAATTATCATTGGACTTATCTATCTGGTCGCCGGGGCGATCAAGGTGTGGGAGCCGGTGCTTTTCTATTGGGAGTCCATTCCCTATACCCAGATCCTCGGCATTGGCCGCGACAACTGGGAACAGGCGACGGCTGTGGCCAAGGTCGCGACCTTGTTGGGCCCAATCGAATTTGCCCTCGGCGTGGCGCTATTGCTCAACTGGCGTCCGCAGATCTCGCTGCCCGTGGCGACGGTGCTGATGGCCTTTTTCACCGGCTTGATGGTCAAAGCCTGGCAGATGGGCGCCTCGATCGACTGCGGTTGTTTCGGTGCGCTGGTCGAGCGTAGTCCGGGCGAAGCGGCGGTCGAGGACGCGGTAATGCTGGCGGTGCTGGTCTTTGCGTGGTGGGGGATGCGCCGGGCGGCCAAGGGCGAAGAAGGCGAGGTCGCGGCCAATTGGTGGGGGAGCGGCGGGGCGCCTGCCTTTCCGCTGGCCAACAAGATCGTCGTAGGTACGCTGGTCGCCGGTTTGGCCGTGGCTGGTGCGCGCTATTTTCCCGCAGCCGACCGTCTGGCGCAGTCGGATCTCAAGAGCGGTGTGCGGCTGACCGGGCTCAGTCTCAAGGGGACGGATATCGATTTGATGGAGGGCAAATACCTGGTCGAATTGTTCAGCCCTACCTGCGGCCACTGCATGGACGCCGTGCCCAAGATCAACACGCTGCATCAGGATCCCGAAGTTCCACCGGTCGTGGCGCTGACCGCCTTTGCGCAGGACTCGCCGCAACTGGCTGAATTCGTCAAGCGGCTGCAGCCGAGCTTCACCATCGCGACCATTTCGCAAACTGACTATTACCGGCTCACCTTCGGCCATGGTTATCCGCGGCTGGCCTATGTCAAAGACGGCGTAGTGCAGTCGGTGTGGGAGCGGGACTTCGTGCCCGGGCTGGTGCGGATGAAGGAAATTACGGGCTCTTAAGGAGGATATTGTGACGAGTAAACTGGCTATCAATGGCGGTCCCAAAGCCGTAAGCGCGGACGACAGCGAGATTTTTCGCTGGCCGATCGTCACGCCGGAGGACGAGGAGGCGGTATTGGCGGTTTTGCGCCGCGGGGCGATGTCAGGCCTCGATGTCACCCACGCATTCGAGGGCGACCTGAAGCAGTACTTCGGGCTAGATTACGCGCTGTGCCACAACACGGGTACCGCCGCGATACAGGCGGCGATGTGGGCCTGCGGGGTGGGCGTGGGGGACGAGGTGATATCGCAGAGTCTGACCTACTGGGGTACCTCGTTGCAGGTCTTTTCGCTTGGCGGCACGGTGGTGTTTTCGGAGGTGATTCCCAAGACCCTGACCATGGATCCGGCCGATATCGAGCACCGCATAACCGAGCGCACCAAGGCCATTATCCCGGTGCATTACTGCGCCTATCCGACCGATATGGATCCCATCATGGAGATCGCCGAAAAGCATAATCTCAAGGTGATCGAAGACGTCTCGCACGCCCAGGGGGGGCTCTATAAGGGGCGCTTGCTCGGCACCATCGGCCATATCGGCGCGATGTCGATCATGTCGGGCAAGTCGCTGGCCTGCGGCGAGGGCGGATTTCTGGTCACCGCCGACCAGGAGCTGTACGAGCGCGCCGTAGCCTTTGGCCACTACTCCCGGACCAGGGACCTCGAAAGCCCCGAGCTGTCGCCTCTGGCCGGGATGCCCTTGGGCGGCTACAAATACCGCATGCACCAGCTTTCCTCGGCGGTCGGTCGCAGTCAGCTCAAGCACTATCCCGAGCGCATGGCCGAGATCCAGCGGGCGATGAACCACTTCTGGGATCTGCTCGATGGCGTGCCCGGGGTTGTGGCCCATCGGCCGCCCCAGGACAGCGGGTCGACGATGGGCGGATGGTACGCGGCTAAGGGTTTGTACGCGCCAGAAGAGTTGGGCGGCCTGCCGGTGGCGCGCTTTTGCGAGGCGGTGACAGCGGAGTGCGGCCAATTCAAAATCATGCCCGGCGCCAACCCGCTGATGCACCTGCACCCGGTGCTCAACGACGCCGATGTCTACGGCCACGGCAAGCCGACGCGCATCGCCAACTCCAACCGCGATTTGCGGCAACCCGCCGGCAGCCTGCCCGTCACCGAAGGCCTGCCCGGTCGCATTTACTCGATACCGTGGTTTAAGCACTTCGACGCCGAGATCATCGGCCAGTACGCCACGGCCTTCCGCAAGGTCGCCGAGCATGCTGAGGAGTTGCAGTGATGGGAGATCCACTCAAAGTCCGGCTCTTCGGCTACGGGACGCCCTACAGGGTTAGCATCGGCGCAGAGGGCGCGGTTGTAGCAGGGGAGACCGACGAGGGAAAAGAAGCGGAGAATCTCTACCACACGCTGCGCGGCCACGTGGGACTGGCCGACAAGCCGTCCTCTGCGGATGCCGCTGGCCAATGGTCCTATTCGATGCCCTTTGGTCGCTGCGGGGTCGATGATTTGCCCCGCGAGCATCTGCTGGTATACAACGCTTGCGAAGCTCATCTCGACGTGCTATCCGACCAGGGGCTGGCGACTCGGCAGCTCGGCGAGGGCGAGATCGCGCATATCGAGCCGGGCACCGTGGTGCGGCTTCGGGCGCTTCCGCGCCAAGGCCAACTCGTACTGGTCGCCTTTCAGACCGAGGATCGCACCCCGCTGTCGGGCAATGCCGGCCCCTATACTCTCGATGGGCTTGTGCCAGACGATTGGCGCCAGCGATTGGCCGTGTGTCATGCCGCCTTCGATGAGACCGCAGAACAGGCCAAAAAAGGCTGGCATCAGCCGCAACTACAGCGCTTTTTCGCGGCGATGGCTGAGGGGCTGGCCGACAATCCCGCAATCGCCGCGATTCAGGCGGATGCGCGTGCTGCAGGATCGTACGAAGTGGTCGAGGAGCGCGGCCTTTTCGAGCGCCAGCGCGCTTTGCTCGATGCGGCCGCGCTCGAGCGCATCAAGGCCCAGGACGAGGCGGTATTCCGCTTTCCCGGCATGTTTGGCGCGGTCGCACCCCTGTTCAACTTGATCGACTGAAGGATATCTCATGGCGAAAAAGAAGGTTCGCGTCGGTCTGATCGGCTGCGGCGGCAATATGCGCAACGCGCATATCCCCCGGCTGCAGGCCGACGGGGCAGTAGACCTGGCCGCGGTGGCCGATACGGCACAAGAGCCGGCGCAGCTATTGATGGAGAAGTGGGGCACAGAGACTGCCTATTACACCGACTATCGCAAGATGGTCCGCGACGAGGACCTGGCCGCGGTGCTGATATCTTCGCCGCATTCGACGCATTACGCGCAGGTGCGCTACGCGCTGGAGTGCGGTGTGCACGTGCTGGTAGAAAAGCCACTGACCATCGGCGCGCGCAAGGCGCGGGTGCTGGTGGACTTGGCGCGCAAGAAGCGGCGGATGCTGGTCGTTAGTTATCAGCGCAACTTTATGCCGCCGCACGCATACGCGCGCGAATTGGTCAAGCAGGGAGCGCTGGGCAGGATCAACGGGGTCGTGGCCTATGTGACGCAGCACTGGGGAGGCGGCAAGGGCTGGCGCATGGTGCCCGAGTTGTCGGGGGGGGGAATGTTCATGGACACCGGCAGTCACCTCGTTTCCTCGCTGTTGTGGATTACGGGCTTGCAGCCGGTGGAGGTTTCGGCCTTTATGGACAATCGCGGCAAAGATGTGGATATCGACGCGGTGGTCAACGCGCGCTTCGCCAATGGGGCGCTGGGATCGCTCAATTTCATCGGCAGCGCCAGTCGGCACGACGAGCGGCTGGCGATCCACGGCGCCAAGGGGACGCTCGTTTTTCACCTGCATCAGTGGGGTATCAGGGAGGTGTTGCTCAATGGCGAGCCGCTACAGGTGCCGAAAAGGGTTGCCGAGGACACGCCAGATGCGGCCTTGTTGCGGTGGATTCGCAATGGCGGCAAGGGCTACGAGCGGCCGGATTTTGCCGTGGAGGTGGCCAAGTTTACCGAAGCGGCATACAAGTCGGCGGAGCGGGGTGCCCCGGTCAGGATGCGGCAGTAACACACGGTTGGGCCGGCGCTTCGCGCCGTAGGTGCGGCATGGGCGACCAACGATTGTTGGCTCTCCGCCCTCGCGCCTGCGGTCCGTCTATCCACCCGAGCCACCCTCGGCTCTCGATCCGGCCGCTACCCCCCGCAAAACAATACCCCGTGGCACTGCGAAGCGCAGATTCTGCCGGATCTCGTAATTATTTCCCGCCTGATTCCACTTGGCCAAGGCGGCGCTGCGGACAAACCGCAACTGGAAGGGTTTCGCGATGGAGTATCGGAAACTGGTCTGTGAGTTGGACGACCACATCGGCAGTATACTCGAACGGCAGATAACCGACACCGCGCACCATCATTGCGGTGGTTTCGTCGATGCCGATCGCTTGGCCGGGACTCAGGGCGTGAGCGCGGTTGCCTCGCTCGGTTATGCCTACCTGTTGTCCGAGTCGCGGCATCACCGCAGTGTGGAGTTGCTCGAGCGCATTCTGCTGGCTGCCGATTTCGCCCGCCGGCAGCGGCGGCCTTCGGGGTGTTTCGACTTGCTTAGCACCAATTTCGACTCGGCACCGGACACGGCCTTCACCGTTGGAGCCATCGCCCCGGTGGTCGTGGAGGCGCGGCGGCATACCGACGACGAGGGCTCACGGGCTATCGCCGAGGCATTGGGCGAACTGGTGCAGACGGCGGCGCCGGGTATGATGGCGGGAGGGTTCCACACCCCGAACCACCGCTGGGTGCTCGTCGCGGCGCTGGTGCAGGCGCAAATGCTCTATCCGGAGCTGGAGGTCCTGCCGGTCGTCGAAGCCTATTTGGGCGAGGGCATCGACATCAACGCCGACGGCGAGTATATCGAGCGCAGCACCGGTACCTACAATGCGATCGTCAATCGCGCGCTAATCCGCATCGCCCAGGTGCTCACGCGTCCCGAACTGCTGGAGCCCGTGCGCCGCAATCTCGATCTGTCTTTCCACCTCCTGCACGCAGATGCGACGGTGGTCACCAGCATATCCAAACGGCAGGATCGCGGCACGCGGGTAGTGCCCAGGGGGCTGGCCGACGGTTATCACGCCATGGCCCACATCGACGGTAGCGGATTTTACGCCGGGGTCGCCGCATGGCTCACCGCCGACGGCGGCGGGCTGGTTTGTCTGCCCAATTATATTCTCAACCCCCAGTGGCGCGATGAAGCGGTCTATCCCGAACCCCCGCCACCAAGCTATAATCGCGTCTATCCCGTCTCGGGTCTGTGGCGGGTGCGGCGCGAGCAGGTCAGCGCCACGGCTGCCGCCGGTTTGACCGCACCGTTCAGCGCAGTAAGCGGGGCGGCGGAACTGACGGCAGTAAAGGCGTCATCGACCTTTTTCGCCACCGGGCAGTTTGTCGGCGAGGATTTCGCGGCGACGGACACCGGCGTGCGGATGCGCCATCGGGGTCGCAATTCGATCTATCCCGAGCACGACTACAGGGGGGGGATTTACTGGTTGCCGATCGACGAGGCGGTCGATGCCGACAACTGGCGCGAGGTACGGGGCAGGCGCGAGACCTACGCCCTGCCGCCTCTGGAGGTGGCGCTGGAGATTGCAGCGGTGGCGGGCGGCTTCGACCTGCACTGGCGCACGACGGGGGGCGTCGACGGGGTGCCCTTTCAGATCGAGTGCGTCTTCGCTCCGGGCGGGATTTTCGAAACCGAGACCGCCCTAGTCGAGGGGACGGCGGGCCAGACGGCTTTTCTCAAATCGGGCTACGGACTCTATCGCGTCGGTGCGGATGCCATACGCATCGGCCCCGGGGCTTTTGCTCACGCGATGTGGAAGATGCGCAATAGCGAGGTCGATGCGGGCGGCTATCGGGTGCTTATTGCGCTGATGGCGCCAGCGGAACATACGCTGGAGATTCGTTGCGGCCGCTGGTCGGATGCGGCGGGCGGTTGGTGCCAAGACTAACCGAGGTGCAATTCGTCGGCCGGCCCAAAGCGCCAGGCGGGCACCGGACCAGGCTTTAGCGCCTGGCCATCGGACAACCCTTCTTCCCGGTCGGCCAACTCCGCGACCATCCGTTTGCGCCAGCGCGCCAACTCATCCTTCTCGCGCGCGGCCAGATCGCGACATTCGCATGGATCAGCCTCCAGATCGAATAGTTGCTCTTCGCCGGTTATTGGATTCCAGATGTACTTCCAGCGCTGGTCGGTGAGGAATTGATTGGCATTTTCGGGATGGTAGCAGGGCGAGTGTTCGCCGTGGTAATACGGGCGCCATTCCGCATCGCCATCGGTGAGCAGCGGCAGCAGGCTGTGGCCTGCGACCGTTTTCGGGATCGGCGCCTTTGCAGCCGCCAGAAAAGTCGGCATGATATCTTCCCAGCCGACGACCCGATCCGATTCGACATTGCGCGCGCCAGCAAAACCCGCCGGTGGTTTGATTACGAAAGGGACGCGGGCGGAAGCCTCGTAGGCGTAGGTTTTGCGCCATAGGTGGTGGTCACCGAGCATCTCGCCGTGGTCCGAGGTAAAGAGCAGCAGGGTGTCGTCGAGCAAGCCCTGGCGGTGCATATTTTCGCTGAGGCGGCCTATTTGCGCGTCCAAAAAGGTCAGGTAGGCGTAATAGGCGGCGCGGGCGCGGTGGACGATATGGGGCGCGAGGCGACCGCGCCAGGCATTGACATCGAGCGGGTATTCGGCTTCGTCGGCGTGGCGCTGGGCCCAGTCGCCGATGACGGGATCGGGTAGGTCGCGGCCGATATACTGGTCGTAATAGACCTGGGGCGGGCACCACGGAGGGTGCGGGCCGTTGAAGGAAAGACAGAGGAAGAACGGACGGGTTGGGTCGCGCTTGCGCAAAAAGTCGAGGGCGCGGCCAACGAAGAAGCTCTCTTCAAGCTGGTGCTCGGGCAGGTGGTTGGGGCGGCCGATCCAGGAATTGGGCGGCACGCCGTGCGCTAATTTTTCGGTTTCGATGCCGGGTTGGTGGCCCAGCCACTCTTCGTAGTCGGCGGGGGTGGTGAGTTGTTCAAAACCCAGGTGCAGGCGCGGAGGATGGAAGTGGGTCTTGCCGATATTGGCAGTCTGATAGCCGGCCCGCTGCAGTTCGCCGGCCAGCGTGTGCGGATAGTTCCACGGCTTGCCATCCTGATAGCCGACCATGCCCTGGGCATAGGGCGTCATGCCGGTCATCAGCGAGCGCCGCGCCGGCACGCAAGAAGGACACGGTGTATAGCCGCGGGTGAAGGTCGTGCCCTGCCGCGACAGCGAATCGATATGCGGCGTTTCGGCCACGGGATGGCCGAGACGACCCAGGCAGTCGCCGCGCCAGTGGTCGGTGAGGATCAGCAGTATATGGGGTTGGGCCATGGTTTACACCGCGTAGGATACCGAGCCGTCGAGCCGTAGCGGCGTCGCGGCGTTGTTGATCGGCTTGAAGGGCGTCGCGGCGATCAGCGCCTCGTCGAGCTCGACGCCGAGGCCGGGCGCCTCGGGGATCGGCATATAGCCGCCCTCGCGTGCAAAAGAGCACTTGTAGACCGCGTTGTGCGGCGCCTCGTCGCCCTTGGTATACTCCTGGGTGATGAAGTTGGGTATCGAGGCGTCGAGGTGCAGCGAGGCGGCGGTGATCAGCGGCCCGAGGAAATTGTGGGTGACCACGGCGCAGTGGTAGGACTCGCCGATGGCGGCGATCTTCTTGCAGTGCGAGATGCCGCCGGCCAGCGCCACGTCGGGGCGCAGGTATTGCGGACCGCCCTGTTCGAGCAACTCGCGGAATTCCCAGATTGACACGAAGCGCTCGCCATTGCCGAAGGGCACGGTGGATTTGGCGGCGATCTGCGCCTGGGCCGAGATGCTATCGATCTGGATGGGGTCTTCGAGGAAAAACACGTGGAAGGGCTTGAGCGCCTCGGCCAGGGCGATCGACACCATCGGCGTCAGTTTGCGGTGCAGTTCGATGATTAGGTCGAGGTCGGGGCCGCCGGCCTCGCGCGCGGCGGCCGTGATGGCAACGGCGGTTTCGATCATCCGCGCCTGTCCCTTGTCGTGGCAGTCGGAAGTGACGGGGTCGAACTTGATCGCAGTGAAGCCCTCGTCTACGGCGGCTTTGGCGGCGTTGAAATTGGCCTCGGGGGTGTTGCCGCCCGAGAGTAAGTGCAGGCGGATCTTGTCGCGGACATTGCCGCCCAATAGCTCCCAGACCGGGACATCGAAGTGCTTGCCCTTGATGTCCCACAGCGCGATATCGACGGCGGAAACGGCACCCATAATCGCCGTGCCCCGAAATGGCGCCATGCGGTAGAGGTGCTGCCAGTGGTGTTCGATGCGCAGTGGGTTTTGGCCGATGAGGTAGTCCTTGTAGACTTCGACGATTGATTGGATGGCGGCGGGATAGCCCCAGCAGGCGGTCTGGCCGATGCCCTGGATGCCGCTGTCGGTGGTGATGCGGACGACGTAGCCATTGCCGATGAGGAAGGATTCGATCTGTTCGATTTTCATAGTTTTGCGCGCTCCGGGTTAAATGGGACATATAATGTAGTTCGGCGGGAAAGTCGGGCCAAGCGGTGGAGCGCGCAATGGGTAGGGCTACTTGCGGCGAGATGAATCGAATGAAGTTGGCAATGACCTGTTGGCGGTGGCCAACGGGTTTGCTGTTAGTTGAAGCGAAGGAGAGAGTTGGCGATATTGTGGCGCAGAGGGAGGATTGTTATGGCTAACTTGCGTTTTGCTGCACCGGTGGAGCGGAGAGCGGCGTTGATTACCGGCGGTGCTCGGGGCATCGGTGGTGCGACTGCGGTGCGCCTGGCGGAGGCGGGGCGCGATATCGCTATCGCCGATATGCTGGCAGAAGAGGCCGGGGCGCGGATTGCAGAGATCGAAGCGCTGGGACAGAAGGCGATTTTCGTCAAAACGGATGTCACCGAAGAAAGCCAGGTCCACGCGGCGGTGGCCGCGACGGTGGAGGCCTTTGGACGGCTGGATATTCTGGTGTGTTGCGCCGGGGTCTTGGGGTGGGAAAAGCCCTTTCTCGAGCAGACAGCAGAGCAATTTTCGCATGTGATGGCGATCAATGTGCACGGCGCCTATTACGCGCACCAGGCGGCGGTGCCGCATATGCTCGAGCGCGGCTGGGGGCGCTGTGTGACGATTTCGTCGTCGGCGCGCAACGGCAGCCCCAACCAGACGCCCTATGCGGTGTCCAAGGGGGCGGTCTATTCGTTTATTCGCTCGCTGGGCAATGCCTGGCCGCGCCAGGGGGTTTTCGTCAACGGAGTCGAGCCCGGCCGCGCGCTGACCGATATGGTGGTGCATCGCTTCAACGAGGCGCATCTGAAAGATCCCGGCAATGCCATGGGGCGCTATTCGGATGCCAATGAGGTGGCCGAAGTGATCGAGTTTTTGTGCTCCGAGCGCAATACCTACGCCACGGGTGCGGTGTGGAGTGTCAAGGGGGCTTCTGGCTAGTGGGGGCGGACCGACTGCGGATTCGCCTGCCGCTGGGGTGGGGAGCGGTGGCATTGGGCGGGCTGTCGTTTATAACCGGTCTTGGATGGTTGTATTGGGGATTGGTGCGCGAGATCGACCACATGGTCCGCAGTACGTTGGCGCAGTTTGTGGGCACGCTGCCGTTTTTTATTGGCGTGGCCATTCTCTCTTTCCGTCGCTGTTGCGATATCGATCGCGCCCGGAGCCAGGTGGTCAAGTGGTGGGGGGTATTGTGGCCGTGGAGTCGGCGTGAATTNGCGTTGGCGCAGTTTGNCAAAGTCAGTTTGCGACAGGAGCCGCGTTCCAGGGGGGCTGGTCGCAAATCCAAAGCCTATGATATTTACCCGGTGCGGNTCGAAGGTGCAAAGCGCCTGGACCTGCGCGTGGACTTGCCCGTCGCCAAGGCGCGNGTNCTGGCCGCGGAGGTCTCGGGCTATCTAAACCTTCCGCTGGTTAGCACCGTGCCAGACACNGGGGAGGAACCGTGAGNCGATGATTGAAATCACAGCGACCGTGCCGCTGACCCGGGCGCCGGCCTGGGCGGTGTTGGAGCGCCAGTTGATCGGGGCGATGGAGGAGGCGGTTCAGCCGTTCTTGCAGAAGTACACCCGATCGGACGGACAGTTGATNTGGAAGCGCGGCGANCGCCAAAGCCGCGACGGGGCCGACGACTTCTACGAGAGTTTTTACAACTGGCCGCTGCTCTATCTGCTCGGCGGCGGCGACCACCTGCTCGAGTTGGGCCAGCGGCAGTGGGATGCGACGACGGCGCTGATGGAGGAGTACGGCCACGTCCACAAGGAATACGAAATCGGCTATGATCAGTTCCATCAGAGCGAGAGCTATATCTACTTCTACTTGCTGTGCATGGCCGACCCTCAAAACGAGAAGAATATCGCGCGGGCGCGGCGCTTCGCCGGCTTTTACCTCAACGAAGACCCGGACGCGCCCAATTACGACCCGGAAAAGAAGATCATCAAGTGCGCCCACAATGGCAGCAAGGGGCCACGCTGGCTCTACGCTGACGACGCCGAGCCGAGCTATGGCTACAGCGGCGGGATGGCGCGCTACGGGCTGCCCTACGAGGATCTGGAGGGCATAGACGCGCCCGAGGACTTGCAAGACCCGGAAAACGCCCGGCGCATGGGGCAGGCGATGAAGGAGCGCATGAATAAGGGCGACTGCGCCACCAACCTGCACGTGACCCCGCTGATCGCCAACGCGCTCTACATGACCGGCGAGGAGAAATATCGCGACTGGTTGCGCGAATACGTCGATGCCTGGATCGAGCGCGCCGCAGCCAATGGCGGGCTGCTGCCGGATAATGTGGGTTTATCCGGTGAAGTTGGAGAGTACATGGACGGCCGCTGGTACGGGAGTATGTATGGGTGGACCTGGCCGCATGGCTTTTACAATATCGCGATGGCGGCGATCCTGGCGGGGACGCATTGCTATCTGGCGACCGGCGACGAAAAATATCTCGCGATGCCCAGNACCCAGATCGAAAAGGTGCTGCAGCAGGGCAAGATGGTCGATTTGGCTACTGAGCCGATGAGCTTGCGCGAGCACTGGATCGGCCAGTTGACCGCGCTGGGCGCAGATCAGGTCAGCTTTGTGGTGCCCTATTGCTACGGGGCCAGCGGCTGGTCCGACTATCAGCCGCTGGCCCCGATGTATCCGGCGGCGCTGTGGAATATCAGCGGCGCGGCGGCCGATTGGGGTGTATTGCAGGATTTGCGCGACAAGGAGCGCTACGACTGGCGCCAGGTCGTGCCCTTTCACAACAAGGAAGACGGCTACCACGAACAGCCGTGGATATGCTTTCTGCAGGGCGAGAATCCCGACTATCCGATCGCGATTCTGCAGGCGGCACTCCGCCTCGTCTACCGGCGCATGGAGCTTATTCGCCGCGACGATAGCGACCCCTGCGACAACCATATCCACTGGTGGCAGGAGCTCAATCCAGTGACCACCGAGGCGCTGATCCAGCTGACCCTGGGGGCTCCGCAGATGCTCTACAATGGCGGCATGCTGCTGGCGCCGCTGCGCTATTTCGACGCTGAGGCCAAGCGCCCGGGATTGCCGCNGGATGTCGCGGCGTTGGTCGAAAAGGTCGAGCGAGAGCGGCTGGTAGTGCAGCTGGTCAACTTGAGTGCGGTGGCCGGGCGCCGGGTGCTGCTACAGGCCGGGACGCTGGGGGAGCATTGCTTTACTCGCGTCGCATANAGCGTGCTGGCCAGTGAGTATCCGGGGGCGGTGGAGGCCTATGCGGCAGATCCGGTGACTCAGGACACGGCCGAAATTGCGGTAGATGGCCCGCATTTTGGGGTCATGTTGCCGCCGGGTAGCGAAATTCGCCTCGAGATCGGCCTCGAGCGGCACGCAAACGAGCCATCGTACGGCTGGCCAGAAATGTAGAGAGGAGATGATGGGATGGACTATGTGAGATTGGGGCGGGCGGGGGTCAAGGTGTCGCGGCTGTGTTTGGGCACGGCTTTTCGCGGCTANTGGCATGGGATAACCGATGAGGCGACGGCCATCCGCACNGTGGCGGCGGCGATCGACCACGGGATCAANTTTATCGACAGTGCCAATTACTACTATCAGGGTCGCTGCGAGGAATTGCTCGGCAAGGCCATTCAGAATAAGCGCGAAGATCTGGTGATTACCACCAAAGTCTGGAGCCNGGTCGGCGCTGGCCCGAATGACCGCGGNCTGTCGCGCTTCCACATCATGCGCGAGATCGAGCGCTCGCTCGAGCGGCTGAAGACCGACTATGTGGATATTTACCTGATGCACCACTGGGATGGCGACACCGAATTGGACGAGTCGCTGCGGGCCCTCGACGATCTGGTGCGGCAGGGCAAGGTCCGCTATGTCGGGGCCTGCAATTGGACCGCAGCGCAGGTGATCGAGGGGNTGTGGACGGCGGATCGCAACAGTTTGGATCCCCTCTACGTGCTGCAGAATCAATACAACATATTGAACCGCTGGGAGATAGAGCCCGAACTGGTGCCGCTGTGCCACCAGTACGGCTTGGGCATGATGACCTTCAGCCCGCTGGCGGTGGGTTTGCTGACCGGGCGTTTTCGCCGGGGGCAGACGCCGCCGGAGGGCACGCATTGGTCGGGTAACGAACGCTTTGCACAGGCGCTGGACGANAAGAACGATCGGATTGTGCAAGCACTGATCGACATCGGCCAGGCCCAGGGCAAGACCCCGGCCCAGGTCGCCATTGCCTGGATACTGGCCAATGGCGGCGTGACGGCGCCGATCATCGGCCCGGATCTACCCGAGCACGTCGAAGAAGTCGTCGGTGCGCTGGACGTGGAATTGGGGGCAGAAGATCTGCAGGTGCTCGATCAACTCTCGCAGTGGGAATCTTTGCAGCGCACGCATTGAGGAGATTGCGATGAGCTGGCTCGTCGCCTGGATTGCCTTCAGCCTTTCGGTCTTTGTGGTGGCGCGCATGCTCCCCGGGGTGCGGATAGGGGGGGTGGGCACGGCCATCGTGGTGGCGGCCGTCTACGGGATTTTGAAATTTCTGTTCTACTGGATTCTGGTCTTTTTCTCGCTGCCCTTTATCCTGCTGACCCTGGGTTTATTCCTAGTGGTCATCAATGCCTTTTTGTTGTGGGTAACCGATNTGCTGATCGAGGACTTCGAGATCGATGGGTGCCTGACCACGATTATCGCCTCGGTGGTGATCTCGCTATGCGACGTGGTATTTCGCTGGCTGCTTCCCGGAATATAAAATGTTGTTGGCCAACGATTACGTGACTTTATATGAGTCGCCCGATCCGTCCACTATTTACGCCTATAGCCCNGGATTGTGCCAGCTTGCTTCGGGGCGATTGGTCGCGACGATGGACCAGGGCGGGCCCGGAGTTGCAGCCCTGCCGGGGCCGAGGGGATATCGCGGCGAGGGCAAGCACGCCTGGCAGGGGCGAATCTGGACTTCGGACGATCGGGGTCAGACCTGGGATGAGCGCGGTTTATTTCCCTTTATGCACGCCCGGCCCTTTGTCGCCGGGCACCGTCTCTACATCCTGGGGCACGACTCAGATCTGTGCATTATTCGGTCTGACGACGGCGGTGAGACTTGGTCGCAGCCGCAAATGTTGACCACGGGCGAGCACTGGCATCAGTCGGCGTGCAATGTNCACTATGCGCGCGATCGCGTCTATTTGGTGATGGAGAAGCGCATNGCTNGCGATTGTCCCGGGTGGCCGGTGTCGGAACTGGCGCCGATCCTGATGAGTGCTGGNGTTGCGGATGATCTAACACAGCGAGAAANCTGGATCTTTGCCAGTGAAATGAGCTTTGCCGAGATTGCGGAGCAGCCGGCTTTGCTGCCGGTGCCGTTCTGGTCCCAGGGGCCGGTGGATGGGCAGGGGAAGCGGGTGATGCACCCGCCGGGTTGGCTCGAAACCAATGTGGTGCAATTTACCGATCCCGATCATCTCTGGTACGATCCAACGGGTCGCACCTTTCACCTGTGGATGCGCGCCCACACCGGGGGCACACAACTCGCCTGTATAGCCAAAGTAGTTGAAGCCGCCGATGGCACTCTGAAAACGCAATTGCAGCGCGCGCCGTCGGGGGCCAGGGTGCTCTATATGCCCTGCCCCGGGGGGCAGATGCGCTTTCATATCCTGCGCGATAAAATCAGCGGTCTGTTCTGGCTGCTTGCGAGCGTGGCGACCGATAGCATGGTGCATCCCGATCGGTTGCCGACCGATCGCTACAACTTGCCCAATAACGAACGCCATATCCTCGGTCTGCATTTTTCGCGCAATTGCGTCGATTGGTGTTTTGCCGGGGTGGTCGCGCGGGGCGATACGCCGCGGCAGGCCCGGCACTATGCGAGCATGGTGATCGACGGTGAAGATCTCCACGTCCTAGCGCGGTCGGGCGACAACCGGGCCAAAACGGCGCACGACGGCAATCTCATCACCTTCCACACGGTGTCGCGCTTCCGTGAGTTGGTTTATTTTTAGTCGCAAGTAGCCCCCGTTAAATANTTGTGGTAGAATAAAATATGCTACTAAATGGCCCTGCCTTGTTCGAGTCGTATAGCACGGACAGACAGGAGCGGTCCCACGTTTTTGCCCGCCCTGTCGACGAAGTGGTGGCGACAGAAGTGGGACAGGTGCAAGCGGCGTTGACTGCGGTCGAGCAGGCCGTTGAGCGGGGCTTGCACGCGGCCGGCTTCATTTGTTATGAGGCGGCGACGGGTCTGGACCGGGCCTTGCAGACGGCGGCGCCGGGAGAACTGCCGCTAGTTTATTTTGGGTTATTTGCGACCAGGGAATCGCCGGCAGCCCCAGCGGAGGGCGGCGACTATGTGCTAGGGGCATGGCGGCCGTCGGTTGATCGGGCGGCGTATGAGGCCGATATAGGGCGCATTCGCGACCATATCGCTGCTGGCGATACCTATCAGGTCAATTACACGCTGCGTCTGCGCAGCGAATTTGCCGGTGATCCGCGCGGATTGTACCACAATATGTGCCGGGCACAGCAGGCGGCCTATTGCGCCTATATCGATCTGGGCCGTCACGTCTTACTCTCGGCTGCGCCCGAATTGTTCTTCCGNGTACAGGGTAAACGCTGCACAACGCGGCCGATGAAGGGAACCCGTCGGCGCGGTCGCTGGCCCGCCGAGGATCTACGCCTTGCGGAAGAATTGCGGCAATCGGTCAAAGACCGCGCTGAAAACGTGATGGTTACGGACCTGTTGCGCAATGATTTAGGGCGAATATCGCAGGTCGGTAGTGTCGAGGTTAGGCAGTTGTGGGCGACGGAGCGCTATCCCACGCTGTGGCAGCTTACTTCCACGGTCGAGAGCAATTTAAGAGCAGGGGTCGGTCTGGCCGAACTGGCGACCGCGCTCTTTCCCTGCGGCTCGATTACCGGTGCGCCGAAGGTGCGGACGATGGAGATTATCGCCGAACTCGAGCGCGAGCCCCGGGGCATTTACACGGGCTGTATCGGCTATATATCGCCCGGGGGCGAGGCGTGTTTTAACGTGGCTATCCGCACCGCTCATCTCGATCGCGAAAAAGGGCAGCTNGAATTCGGTGTCGGNGGGGGTATAACCTGGGGGTCTTCGGCGGCGGGGGAATATGCCGAATGTTTGGTCAANGCCCAAATTCTGCACGCGCGGCGGCCCGAATTCGAGTTGTTGGAGACCTTGCNNTGCGAGAAGGGGGTNTTTTATCTGCTGGATCGCCATTGCCAGCGCCTGGCGGCGGCGGCGGCTTACTGGGATTTTGCCCTTGATCGCGAGCGGGTAATAGAAAAGTTAGAAAAGAGCATTAAAGGATTGGAAGACANNGTTTTGAGGGTGAGATTGACCTTGTCGCGCAAGGGGGAAATTGCCGTGCAGGTCGCGCCGCTGAGCCCACTCGCAAAACTCAGGGTCGCCCTCGCGGTGGAAAAAGTGGACAGCACCGATCCATTTCTATACCATAAGACTACGCATCGCGTGGTCTACGAGCGNCAGCTCGCCGCCCGACCCGAATGCGACGATGTGTTGCTCTACAACGAGCGCGGTGAACTGACCGAGTGCTGCATCGGCAATTTGGTGCTCGAGTGGGCCGGGCAGCGCTACACGCCCCCGGTCGCGGCCGGGCTGCTGGCGGGGACCTTCCGCGAAGAACTCTTGGCGCGGGGCGAAATTCGCGAACGCGCGTTGAAAATCGACGATTTGGCAAGGGCCGACGCCCTCTATCTCATCAATTCAGTCCGGCGTTGGGTCGAACTGGAACTAGTCTAAAGGAGATNGACTATGTATCGCATCGGCGAAGCGGAAGTCAAGCGGATACAAAAGCTCTTCGACAGCGGCAATATTTTTCGCTATGGCTCGGGCGGCGAATGCGATCGCTTTGAAAAAAACTGGGCTCGCTATGTGGGCGCCGACTATTGTCGGATGGCGCGCTCGGGTACCTCGGCGCTATACACGGCGCTGGTTGGCCTGGGGGTGGGGCCGGGCGATCAGGTGATCGTGCCCTCCTACACATATATGGCTACCGCGCTGGCGGTGCTGGCGGCGGGGGCGATTCCGGTTGTTGCCGATGTCGATAACTCTCTGACATTGTGCCCCAAGGATTTGGAGCGGCGCATCACCCGGCACACCCGNGCTGTGATCCCCGTCCATATGGTGGGCCTGCCGTGCAATATGAAGAAAATCAACAAAATCGCCCGCCAGTACAATATTCTGGTCCTCGAAGACGCCTGNCAGGCCGTCGGTGGCGGCTATGAGGGCAAGCTGTTGGGGAGTTGGGGGCATGCTGGGGCCTTTAGCTTCAATTTTTACAAAAATATGACCTGCGGCGAGGGCGGGGCTTTCGTCACCAATGCGGAGGCGGTCTATCAGCGCGGGTCGGTGGCTGTGGATTGTTGCTCGTTTTACTGGAATCCCGAGGAGGAGCGNGAGGAATTGCAATTTGCCGGGCACAATTTCCGCGCCTCCGAGGTCGAGGGNGCCATTCTCAATGTGCAATTGCGGCGGATTAAGGGCCTGCTGGCGAGGATGCGCGGCCACAAGCAGGAATTGCTCCAGGTTGGGCTTGATGCAGGGCTAAANTCTATNAAANACAATAGCCTGGATTACGAGTGCGGCACGCATCTGGGTTTTTTGTTCAAAAAGGAGAAAAAGGCGCGCGAATTCTGCGACAAACTCGGTGCCCAGGGCGTCGGCTCCTTTTTGCCCATGGATACCGGTCGCCACGTCTACACTCGCTGGGAGCCGATTCTGCGCTACCAGGGGGCCCATCACCCGGCGCTCGATCCCTTCAAACTGGCGGCCAATCGCAAGGCGCTGGTCAAATATACCCACGATATGTGCAAGGACTCGCTCGATATTCTCGCGCGAGCGGTGCTGGTGCCGATGCATGCCAACAACACCCAGGCCCGGNTGCGCAAGATGGCCGCGGCCATAAAGGGGGCAGCCGTTTAATCCAGTTGGCGCATTCCGGCCGCTAACGCGCTATGCTCGAGGCGTGCGGGTTGTCCGTGTGCTATGTGGGCATGCGGGGGCTGGCGATCGTCGTCGGGGTCGCGGTCGACCGGGTGCCGACGCGCGATTCAGCGGTATATGGCCTGGATCATCGCGCGTATATAGCCGGTGGCGTAGGCGTGTCCCTGGCGCTGGTCGCGATCGTCGGGGATCGCCGGTGTGTGGTCCATCATAAATGGCCCGGCAAAACCCACCTCCTTATAGGTCTGCATCGCCCGGAACATATCGACATCGCCCTCGTCGATGAAGACTTCCCTGAAATCCTTTGGCGTGCCGCGCACGTTGCGGAAGTGCACGTAGCAGATCTTGTCCTGCCCGCCCATGCGGCGGATGGCTTCGCAAACATCGATGCCCATCTCGGTGACGCAGCCCTGACAGAATAGCATGGCGTTGTTGGGGCTGGGATTGAGGGCGAAAATGCGCTCGTATTGCTCTAGCGTAGAGACGATGCGCGCCGCTCCGGCCATGGGTTCTGGTAGGGGCGGATCATCGGGGTGCAGAGCCAGGGTGACGCCGGCCTCGGCGGCGACGGGGACGATGCGTTGGTGGAAGTAGTCGATATTCGCCCACATTGCGTCCTCGGCGATGGGCTTGGCGCGGTCGGCGTGGTCTTGCCGCTCGTATTCGGCGTAGACAAAGGTGCTGTATTTGGCCTGGCCGCGACCCGTATCCGCAGGCGTGCGGAAATTGCCGACGGGTTTGAAATTGTAGCCGAGGGTGGGGACACCGACCTCGCCCATGGCGCGGATCCAATCGCACCACTCGGCGATTTTGGCGTCGCGCCCGGGTAGGGCCAGGGTGATTTCGTCCGGGCCGCTCATGGCGGCGTTGTAGAGCCGCAGGCCGTGTTGTTCGGCGAGGGAGCGGGCGCCGCTGAGGAATTCGACCATTGCGCCGTAGCTGTGTAGGTCGAGGGGCAGGGAGTTAATCGTGAGATAGTCGACGCCTATGGCTTTGTAGTAGGCGAGGTTTTCGGGTGTGATGCGGTTGTGGGGGAGTTGGTCCTGGATATACATGGCGGGCTCCTCAGTTGGTGTGCCGATTGGCGGACGCCGATTGGCATACTACTCTGCGAAGATCGTAATCGGGTGTCAACTGTATTGAGGCAGGGTGGGATTTTGGGTATCTTATCAGCGCTCAGCACCGAGTAGGAGGGCGTGGTGGCCGAGAGTGCAGCGGCCTTCGAGAAGCGGGTCGCAGTCACGCGCAAGACGGCGCCGTGCAGGGGCAATGGCATAGGCAGAAAGGGAGTGCAAACGATGAGAAAATTCGCATGGGCGCTGGCAGCGGTGGGGCTGATGGCCCAGGCTGTGCAGGCACAGGACCAGAAGATCACCATCTGGTGGGCGCAGTGGGATCCGGCCGCGGCGCTGCAGGAATTGGGCAACGAGTTTGCCACCGAGACCGGCATTGCCGTCGAGGTACACCAGATCCCCTGGCTGTCGTACCAGGACCAGGTCTTTCTCAATTTTGGCAACAACAGGACCGACTTCGACATCGTTATCGGCGATAGCCAGTGGATCGGCCGCGGCGCCACCAAGGGGCTCTATCTCGAGTTGACCGACTGGTTGCCCACTGCCGTTGATATGGCCAGTATCCATCCGCGCGCGGCGCGCTATTTGTGCGAGTACCCACCGGGCAGCGGCAAGTTCTTCGCCGCCCCCTGTGAGACCGACGCCATCGGTTTCGTCTATCGCAGGGACTGGTTTGAGGAGCCGGCCGAACAGGCGGCCTTCAAGGCCCAATACGGCCGCGAACTCGCCGTGCCCGATACCTGGGAGGAATTCCGCGACATCGCCGAATTTTTTCACCGCCCCGACCAGAAGCGCTACGGCTGCTCGCTGTTGACCGGCCGCGGCTACGATTCGATCGTGATGGGCTTCCAGCCCTTTTTATGGGCCTGGGGCGGTTCCTGGGGCGACCCCGAGACCTTCGAGGTACAGGAGCATCTCAATTCGCCGGGTGCCGTCGCGGGCCTCGACTTCTACCGGAGCCTGATGGCCTATACCCCCGAGGGCGGTACCAACGCCGACTACTTTTTCAACCTCGAAGCCTTCTCCAATGGCTCGACGACGATGGTGCTGGACTATTTTCCGTTTTACCCGGGGATCGTCGATGCGATGGGCGACAAGGTCGGCTTCTTCAAGGTGCCGCGGCACGGCGACCAGCGCTTTATCTCTCTCGGCGGCCAGGGCTTCAGTATTTCGACCAAGACCCCGCCTCAGCAGCAGGAACTGGCCAAGCAGTTTATCGCCTGGTTTTCACAGACCGAGATCCAGAAAAAGTGGATTACCTATCCGGGGTCGTTCACCGCCAATACCGAGCTTTTGTCGAGTGCGGAATTCGCCGCGGCTTCGCCCTACAACCAGACCTTCGCCGAGTCTTTAGACTATTTGCAGGACTTCTGGAACGTGCCGGTTTACAACGAGCTATTGGCGGCGGCGGTCAGGCATCTGGGCGCGGCGCTCGACGGGACCAAATCTTCGCAGGACGCGCTCGACGCCCTGGCTGCGGAGCACGAGATGGTGATGATGGAAGCCGGGCTGCTGGAGATGGACTAAGATGGACTAGGGGATACATCGCGTGACTGAATGGCCGGGCCGGCGCCGCGAATGGATGCAATACGGATTCGTGGCGCCGGCTCTACTCTTGCTCATCGGGATGAATGTCTTCCCGCTGATCTACAGCATCGTCCTGAGCTTCACCAATGCCGACCTGGTCGGCGGCGACTGGCAGTTCATCGGCGGTCGCAACTACAAATTCGTATTCAAATTCGCCAAGTACGGCGAGGCGCTGCGCACCACGGCGCTATTTGTCGTGCTGGCCGTGGCGATTGAGTTGGTACTGGGCTTCGCGCTGGCGCTGGCTTTAAAGGACCGCTTTAAGGGCAAGGGGCTGCTGCTGACGGCACTGCTGGTGCCGATGATGCTACCGCAGGCGGTGATCGCGCTATTTTGGAAGTTGGTACTCAACGGTCACTACGGGATTTTCAACCAACTCCTGGCCGGTCTCGGACTCGGCCAGCCGCAGTGGATCACCGACCCCGACCTCAAGCTATTCTCCATCCTGATGGTCGATGTGTGGATGTGGACGCCGTTTATGATGCTCATATCCCTGGCGGCGCTCAATGCCATCCCCGGCTATATCTACGAGGCGGCGGCCATCGATCGGGCTTCGCCGTGGCGGGTCTTCCGCCGCATCACCCTGCCGATGTGCGCGCCTCTTTTGGGACTGGCGGTCTTGCTGCGCGCCACCGACGCACTCAAGCAATTCGACCTGGTGATGGCGATCACCGGTCCCAACGACCCGGCGACGCAGACGTTGAGCGCGCTGCTCTACCAGGCGGTATTCCGCGACGGCAAGGTCGGCCTCGGCACGGCGTATTCCTATGTGATATTGGTGCTGGTCATCGCGCTGGCCAGTGTCTTTTTGCGCTATATGGACTCGCTGCAGAAGGAAGATGCAGCATGAGGGCGCTGCGATGGTTGTTCGTCGGTGGCTATTTCTGCGTGGCGATGCTGCCGCTCTGCTGGTTGTTGCTGACCTCGTTTAAGGTGCGCGACGAGAGCATCACAGTACACCCGAAATTCATTCCCACGCTCGCGGCGACGGTTGCGCCCGACGACCCCTATTTTCGCGCCAATCTCGATGGCTATCGCCAATTGGCAGCGGTATACGCCGGGGCCAACCGCGCTTTTCTTCACTATCTGGGCAATAGTCTGCTGATAGGGTTGTTTTCCACCGCGTGTTCGGTGCTGATCGGCACCTGTGCCGCCTACGGATTCAGTCGATTCAACATCCCCGGTAGCAAGGACTGGCTGTTCTTTATCCTCTCGACCCGCTTTTTGCCACCTTTGGCAGTAGTTGTGCCGGTGCTGATGATGTACCGCGAGTTCGACCTGCAAAACAGCCACCTGGGGCTGATCCTGCTCTACACGGCATTCAATATGTCGTTGGCGGTGTGGTTAATGAAGGGCTTCATCGACGAAATTCCGACCGCCTATGAGGAGGCGGCGCTGGTCGATGGCTACACCCGGTTGCAGGCTTTTCGCCTAATCATCCTGCCCAGGGCAGCGTCGGGGATGGCGGTAACGGCGGTGTTCTGCCTGATCTCGGCCTGGAACGAATACGGCTTCGCCATGACGCTGAACAATCAGCAGGCGGTGACCGTGCCGGTCTACTTCGCTGGCCTGCAGGGCAATGTGCACGGCTTGCCGTGGCCGCAAATCGGCGCGGGGGTGTTACTCTTCGTGGCGCCGATCATCGTCTTTACCGCGCTGGTGCGCAAGCACCTGTTGCGCGGCGTGACCTTCGGGACGATCAAACATTGAAAATCTGGCTAGACCGCCTGGCTCGCGCGGGGATGATCATCGGGGTCGGTGCGATGCTGCAGCCCTGGTGGCAGGAGGGATTGCGCTACGGTTTTTTCGCTACCGCCATTTTCACCGTGCTGCACATCGTTACCTCGCATATGGATCTGCAGCGACAATGAGCTTCCTCGTCTGCCGGCAATTGCAAAAGACCTATGACGACGGCACCGAAGCGGTCAAGGGGATCGATCTGGCATGCGGCGAGGGCGAATTCGCGGTGTTGCTGGGGCCTTCCGGGTGCGGCAAGACCACCACACTGCGGATGGTCGCCGGCCTGGAAAAGCCCACGCGGGGCGATATCGCGCTGGGCGGCCGGGATATCACCGGGCTGGCGCCGTCCGCGCGCGATGTCGGTTTTGTCTTTCAATTCTACGCGCTCTATCCCCACCTCAAGGTCGAGGAGAATATTGGCTTTCCGCTCGCCAGTATGGGCCTAGCCCCGCGCGAGATCGCGGACCGGGTGGGGGAGATTGTCGCCCGGCTGGGCTTGACGGGGCTGGTGGGGCGTTATCCGCGGCAACTGGCCGGCGGCGACCAGCAACGGGTAGCGCTGGCCCGGGCGATGGTGCGGCGGCCGCAGATCTGGCTGATGGATGAGCCCCTGGGCACACTGGATGCAGATTTGCGGCTGGAGATGCGCGAGTTGATCCGCGCCCAGCAGCTCGACGCCGGTATTACTACCATCTACGTCACGCACGACCAGGAAGAGGCGATGAGCCTGGCGGATAGGGTCGTTGTAATGGAAGGTGGCGAGATACGGCAGAATGGGCCGGCGGCTGAAGTCTACGACCGACCGGTCGATCTGTTCGTGGCGCATTTTATCGGTAGTCCGGGAATGAATTTTATCGACGGGGAGATTGCCGATGGTCGCTTTGTCGCACCGGGTTTGGAGTTGGTGCTGGACGGGCAGGTACGGCCGGGGCCGATCACCTTTGGCGTGCGGCCCGAGTTCGTCCGCGCCGTTGCCGATGGGCCGTTGCGGGCTACCGTGAAGCTGGACGAATATCTGGGTGCGAGCCGCAATATCCACCTCGAAGCCGAGTGCGGTCGATTGGTGATGCGGGCGGAGGACGAGCGGCGGTTCGAGGTGGGAACAGAAGTCGGTCTGGACTTTGCGCCCGCGCACCTCTTGTTTTTCGACCCGGTGAGTGGGGCACGGCTATAATGGCGGCCTGGTTGCAGCTGCGCGGGGTGGCGCGGCGCTTTGGGGCGATCGCGGCGCTCAAGGGCATCGATCTGGCGCTGGCCGCCGACGAGATGCTGGTAGTATTGGGGCCGACCGGTGCGGGCAAGACCACTTTGTTGCGGACCATCGCCGGTTTGGAAACGCCGGATGCAGGGTGCATCGAAATGGCGGGAGAAGACGTGACGCACCAGCCGCCGGCCGCGCGCGACGTGGCCTTCGTGTTCCAGAATTTCGCACTGTATCCCGACTGGAGCGTGCGGCGCAATCTCGAGTTTCCGCTTTTGGCACCGGGCCGGAACATGCCGCGTAACGAGATCGAGCAACGCGTCGGCTGGGCGGCTGGTTTGTTGCGCATCGAGGGGCATCTCGACCGGCCGGCGGCGCAATTATCAGGTGGCGAGATGCAGCGGGTCGCCATCGGGCGGGCGATCGTGCGGCGGCCACAGCTCTTTTTGCTGGACGAGCCGCTGACCAATCTAGACGCCAAGTTGCGCGAAGCCCTGCGCGTTGAATTGGCCCTTTTGCGCCGCGATTTGGGCATACCGATGATCTACGTGACCCACGACCAGACTGAGGCTCTGTCGATGGGCGACCGCGTCGCGGTGCTGGACGCAGGGCGCATACTGCAGGAGGGGGCGCCGGAGGAAATCTACCGGCGGCCGGCATCGCCGCTGGTGGCGCGACAGTTGGGCCAGCCGGCGATCAATATTCTGGAGGTGGAGCGGGTTGGCGATGAGTGGGTGGGAACGACAGGTGTGGGGTTGCTGGCAGCGGTGGCGGGCGATGGCAAAAAAACGCTGGGCATTCGGCCGGAGGATGTCGCGCCCGATGGCGGGCAGGTACCCGGGGTCGTGCGGGTGGTCGAGGACGCCGGGGCCGTGTGGATATTGCTGGTCGATTGGGCCGGAACGACGATTCGCATTATGACCCCTAAGAGGCGAGGTTTTGCGCCGGGGGAGGAGATCTATCCGCGGGTTAATCCACAACGGGCAGTGTTTTGGCCCCGCGAGGAGGAAAATCGATGAGACGACCGGGGATATTGGCGTTGGTTGGTGGCATGGGCGAAGCGGCTGCCGATCCGCAGGCACTGGTCTTGCCCTACTAGTTTCGGGCGGGATTATCAAACACACAACGCGGGAGGCGAGACCATGAACATAGACGAGAGGTTGGGTCCGGCCAGGGACGTAAACACGCCGTGGTCGCTGCGCCGCTATACGGGACTGGGGCAATGGGAACTGCGGGCGGCGGAAATTCGCCGGCACATCATGGTGTGCACGGGCCTGTGGCCGCTGCCGCAAAAAACGGCGCTCAAGCCGCGCATTTTTGGTCGTATCGAGCGCGAGGGCTACTCGGTCGAGAAGGTCTTTTTCGAGAGCATGCCCGGCTTCTTCGTCTGCGGCAATCTCTATCGCCCGACAACTGCGGGGCCACATCCAGCCATCGCCTGTCCGCACGGCCACTGGACGGGGGGCCGGCTAGAGAACTCGGCGGCGAATTCGATCCCCGGCCGCTGTATCAATTTCGCGCGGCAGGGCATCGTGGCCTTCTCTTACGATATGGCAGGCTACAACGACAGCGATCAGCTCGCTCACCGCTCTTACGGGGGCCGGCGAGAAGACCTGTGGGGCGTCGGCGCATTGAGTCTGCAGTTGTGGAATAGCATCCGGGTCGTGGACTTGCTCGCAGAACTGCCCGATGTCGATGCCGCGCGAATCGGTTGCAGCGGCGCGTCGGGGGGGGGCACCCAGACCTTCCTGCTGATGGCCGTTGATCAGCGGGTCAAGGCGGCGGCGCCGGTCAATATGGTTTCGGCGCATATGCAAGGGGGCTGTCGCTGCGAAAACCAGGGGCATCTGCGGCTCGCTATCAACAATGTCGAAATCGCCAGTTGTATGGCGCCGCGGCCCTTGTTGCTGGTTTCATGCACGGGCGATTGGACCGAAAATACGCCCGAGGTGGAATATCCGGCGGTGCGCGCCGTCTACGCGCTCTACGGCGCGCAAGATCAGGTCAGCCAGGCGCAAATAGAAGCCGACCACAACTACAACCAGCCCAGCCGCGAGGCAGCCTACGCCTTTTTCAACCGGCACTTGCTCGGAGGGCGCGGCAAAGTGGCAGAAAAGCCCTTTGCGGTCGAGCAGGACGAGGACTTGCTGGTTTTCAGCCGCCGCAAAAAGCCGGCTTCTGCACTGGCCGCAGGGGATATTATCAACGCGGTGGCGGCGCGGAGTGAGCAACGTCTGGCAGGGCAATTTAAGCGCAGGGATTGGCGACGCTGGCAGGCAGAGGCGCGCCCGGCACTGGCGAGTTTGCTCGGCGTCGATACCGCGCCGGTGCTGGAGGTCGAGAGCGGGGGCTATCGCCGCGGCAAGAATTATGTCGCCGAAGAGCTGGTGTTGCGCAGCGGTGGTGCGGCGGTACAGGCGGTGCTGCTCTTGCCGGCTGCGGTCAGCGGTAGGATCCCGGCAGTATTGTTGGCCGATGACGCCGGCGGTAGCAGGGCCTACGATTGGGATAGCAAGCGCCCGGTCGGATTGCCGCAGGTTTTCTGCCGCGCGGGCATCGCGGTCCTGCTGGTGGCGCCCTTTTTGACCGCTGGCGCGACGCGGGATGGCCATGACCAAGACCAGGGGCACTACCATACCTACAATCAGGCGCTGATGGCCTGCCGGGTGCAGGATATCCTCAGCGGCATGACTTATCTGCAGGACCATCCGCGCATAAGTACACACCATCTCTGGGGGCGGGGCCAGGCCGGCATCTGGATCCTGTTCGCCCGGGGATTGGCAGGGGGCAAGGGCAGCACGGCGGTGGATTGGGCGCGCCTTAATCTGGGAGATGATAAGGGCTGGCTGGGCGATCTCTTCGCGCCGGGCATCCGCGCCAGCGGCGATGTGCGGACGGCGCAGGCACTGTGCGCGCCGGGACGGCTGCTCGTGTACAGGACGGGTATGCATTTTGACGACGGGATCGCGCGCCGCGCGTACCGCACTGCGGGTAGTCGCGCGCATTTGCGGATCGAGCAAAAAGATCCAGGTCGCCAGGCCATCGCCGACTGGCTTGCAGGTGCCAAGTGAGCTACGTTCGACAATTGCGCGCGCTGGTTGGCACTCGGCCGCTGATCTTAGTAGGGGCAGTGGTCATTATTCCCGACGCGCGGGGTGCGATGCTGATGGAACGACGGCGGCATCCGCCCGGGAGATGGGGGCTGCCTGGCGGTCTCATGGAATTGGGCGAGTCCGCCGAGGAGACCGCCCGGCGCGAGGTGCGCGAGGAGACGGGATTGACGGTGGGCGCGTTAAAATTGGAGGGGGTGTATTCGGGACCGGGTCAGTATCTACAGGCGGCCAATGGGGACGAGATCCACTGCGTCACCATCGCTTATTCCTCGCGCGATATCAGCGGTGCGTTGCAGACCGACCCCAGCGAATCGCTGGGGTTTGCGTGGATTTACCCGCGCGATCACTTCGACAATATCGCCGGCAATTATCGCCGCATCGTCGAGGATTACCTGGCCGGTTAGAGCGCGACCTCACGGCCACTGCGCGCCGATTCGTAGCAGGCGTCGATCACCTTTTGCAAATTGAGCAGTTGGCGGGCGTCCTGCACGGCCTCTGGCTGTGCGCTATCGGTGCGAATTTTAGCGATCAAGGCGGCGTCCTGGACATAGACGCTCTTGCCCCAGTCGCCGTCGCCTGCCAGGGGCGGCGTCTGATCGACGATGGCGCCGTCGATATCGGCCTTGATCGAGAAGGGCGCGCCGGTAATGGTGCCCCTGGTGGTGGTCAGTTCAAAACTGTGCCAGTCTTTGCCCTCGCTGCACCAGTTGCCCTCCAGTGAAAAGAAGGTGCCATTGTCGAAGCGCACAAAACCGCCGATCAAATCTTCGGCATCGTAACGCGCGTGGATCTCGGGGGCGACTTTGGCGCCGCGCTTGCCGGGGAAGAGCTGCCGGGTGGCGGCGCTGACGGTGATGGGGTTGGGCGAGCCGCCGACCCACATCGCCAGGTCGAGCGCGTGGACCAACGTCGAGGCGAGCACGCCGCCGCCGGAGGTCGCCAGGTGGTAGTGCGGAGCCCAGACCGGCGGGATGTCGTGGCAGCCCCAGACTTTGCCGAAGACCGGCTCGCCGATGCTACCGCCCCGGACCAGGTCGTGCAGATACTGCGAGCTGGGCATATAGCGCATATTGGTGCCCAACTGGATCTGGAGGCCGGTATCGGCGGCCTTGGCGAGGACGTTTTCGGCTTGCTCGACGTTCATCATAAAGGGTTTTTCGCATAGGACATGGGCGCCGGCGTCGAGGCTGGCCAGCGACATCGCCTCGTGCGTATTGGGCATAGTGGCGACGATGACCAAATCGAGATCGGCTGGCTCGAGCATCGCGCGATAGTCGGTGGCGCGGCGCGCCTCTGGCCAGACCTCGCCGGCTTTGGCCAGCCTCTCGTCGTCGAGATCGCAGATGGCGGTGACTATGGCGATTTCTGCTCCCAATGCTTGCAGTGCCCCGAAGTGAACATGGGCCTGGGTTCCACAGCCGATCATCCCGATGCGCACGGCGCGATCTAGCATGATTTAATCCTCGCTTCCTATAGCTCTACCCGATATTTCGAAGTATACTATCGGCCAGAGTAATTAGTGCATACAGCCGACTGCGTCAATATCGATGCGGCGGCGGGAGCTAGCACATGGCGCGACAAGTGGACGTATTGATTATCGGCGGCGGAGTCGCTGGCATTTGCACGGCGCACTTCCTCATCGAGCGGGGCCGGGAAGTGACCGTGGTGGAGAAGGATGAGGTCTGTGCCGGGAGTTCGTACGGCAACGCCGGCTTGATTGTGCCCAGCCACAGCGTGCCGCTGGCGGAGCCGGGGGTGATCGGTCAGGGGCTGCGCTGGATGCTCGATCCGGACAGCCCATTTTATATCAAGCCCCGGTTCGACCGCGACCTCATCGCCTGGTTGTGGCAGTTTCGCAAGGCGAGTACTGCAAAGCGGGTGCGGGCGGCGATGCCGCTGCTGCGCGATTTGCACCTGGAGAGCTTTCGGCACTACGAGGCGCTGGCCGCCGATCTGGACTTTTCCTTCGGGCACCAGGGCCGGCTGTTGTTGTGCCGCGACGAAAAGGGGCTTGCGCATGTCCGCGAGGAGGCCGAGCTGATGGGCGAGATCGGCCTCGAGCTCGAGATGCTCGATCGCGAGGGGGTCCGGCGCATCGACGCGAGTGTCGATTTCGACTGTATCGGCGGGGCCTTTTACGCCCAGGACGGCCATCTCGATCCGGCGCGCTTCGTGCGCGGGCTGGCCGCGCGCTGTGTCGAGCGGGGTTTGGACCTGCAGGAACGGACCGAAGTACTGAGGTTCCGAAGAGAAGCGGGTACAATCGCAGCGGTCGAAACCACGCGCGGTGATTTCGCGGCCCGCGATGTGGTGCTGTGCAGCGGCTCGTGGTCGCCGGGTCTGGCTGCTGCTCTGGATTTGGCGCTGCCGGTGCAGCCGGCCAAGGGTTATAGCGTGACCGTGCGCAAGCCAGATCCCTGTCCCGAGGTACCCTTTATGATGGTTGAGGCCAAGGTCGCGGTTACGCCGATGGGCGACAAGTTGCGCTTCGCCGGGACGCTCGAACTGGCGGGTATGGACCTGTCGATAAACCACCGCCGCGTCACCGCGATAATGAAATCCGTGCCGCAGTACGTGCCGGCGTGGGATCCCGACGAACTGGAGCTAACCGAAGTCTGGCGCGGCTTGCGTCCTTGCTCACCCGATGGCCTACCCTATCTGGGCCGGGTGCGGGACTGCGAAAATCTCACGGTGGCGGCGGGCCACGCGATGATTGGCGTTTCGCTAGGGCCGGTGACCGGCGATATAACCGCGCGGCTGGTGCAGCGCGAAGACCCTGGTTTTGATCTGGGTTTGTGCCAGGTGGAGCGCTTCGCGTGAAGCGGTTTGTGTTCAGGAAAAGAATATAAAGAGTATGACGAATGTACTGATGACCATCGGCGTCAGGGCGCATCCTTTGATTATCACCCCGGAGTGGGCCAACGGGCCGATTCAACTGGTCGAGGGCTGCGAGACGGCGGCGCGGGAGGATCGGGTGATACAGATCGACTTCGATTTCTAAGCGAT
>PBOD01000118.1 GCA_002724215.1 Gemmatimonadota bacterium
CTGCCGCGTGGGCAGGTATGCGGAAGCCAGTGATTCCGCTGCGACGCACGCTGTACGGTTTGCAGCGCGCGGGGTTCGACTTCGGAATGTGGCTGCGAGAGGTGCTCGTGTCCAGGGGCTTTCACTGGATCCGAGACATTGGGGATACGTCGTTGTACGTTCGGAGCAACGTGCTCCTGGCGGTATACACAGACGACCTCAAGTTCGCAGGGCCGCAGCAGGAGGTCGATTACGCTTTCCACGAGCTGCATCAGCTCGTGGGCTTCTCCGAAAAGAGCATGCGCAGAAAGCAGACCAGCCGCACCCGCGCCTCGGCACTGATCAGGTGCTCGACCTTACAGGCGTCGATCATCGCGTCGTCCTCGTCCATGCCGAGACCGTCGCTCAAAAAACGCTGCACCACCATGCGGGTGGCCTCGGTCTCCTGCACGACCTTGTGGCCCTGCTCGGTGAGTTCAAGGAAGCGGTTGGCGTCCTCCTGCACGTAACCGCGCTCCTTGAGGTGCTTCATCGTCGTCGAAACGCTGCCCTTGGTGATGCTCAGGTGCTTGGCGATATCGGAGACGCGGGCGTAGCCGAGATTCTGGCGCAGCTCGTGGATCGCCATCAAATGGTGCGCCGCGCTGTGACTCAGTTCGTTCTTTTCGTAGGCCCTCCAGACTTCCTCGAACATGGGTGATGCCCTTTCTGGACTTTAGCCGCCGGGTCGTATATCGTCAGCATCCATCGCCAGACGGAAGCCGATATTGTCGCGAGTCGATACCTCGGAGGAGCCTATCCGGTGCGTGGTGCGCAAGGCGGCGCGCGTCTCCTGATAGCTGCCGCCGCGGATCACCCGCTCCTGCCCGCCATCGGCGCCCTTGGGATTGGTCGTCGGACTATCTTTGTAGTATTGCGGATCGTAGTGGTCATATCTCCATTCGTAGACATTGCCGGCCATGTCCCACACGCCGTAGAAACTGAGGCCGTCCGGCCACTCATCGACCGGGGTGGTGGTGCCGATCTGGTTGTTGGCGTTGCAGCGCTCGCCTTCGGTAAAGCGCGTGCCCCAGGGATAGGGCCGCTCATCGGTACCCCGGGCCGCCTTTTCCCACTCCGACTCGGTGGGCAACCGAGCGCTGCGCCAGTCGGCGTAGTCGCGGGCGTCCTGCCACGAGACATTGACCAACGGATGCTTACCGGCGCCGGAGGGGAAGGTGCCGCGCTGCCAGTGGATCGGCACCCGGTGCCCGGTGGCTTGGACAAACTCGCGATAATCCTGGTTGGTAACCGGCGTCTTACCTATGTAGTAGGCCGACTGTAGATCGTGTGCGCCGGTCGCTCGCTGCGCGGACTGTCTTCGTAGCGGCCCCCCACGGTAAAGGGCCCGGCGGGGATGTGGACCATCAGCCGCTTATTGGCCTCGGGCAGGATATCTTTGCGCTTCGCCTCCAGGTCATCCATGTCGTGCTCGAGCTTCGCGAGCCGCCCCTTCATCTCTTCGGTCTGCTCCTGCGCATGCGAAAGCCGGCGCTGCATGTCCTGGCGGCGCACCTCCTGATTGTCGATCTGCTCCATCAACTTCTGCGACGGCCGGTTGAATTCCAACAGCAGCACCACGAAATACAGGCTAAATCCGCACGTGAGAATCCAGAATATCCATTCGTCCATGGCTATCCCCCAGTTTCGAGTCGTCGGCGTCGGCCACGAGCCAACGCGGCTTACCTACAGCGATCCCAACCTCGCGAGCAAATCCACGCAGCGGTTGGAATAACCCCACTCGTTGTCGTACCAGCCCAGGACCTTGACCATGTGGCCCTCGAGGACATTGGTCGACAGCGCGTCGAAGACGCAGGAATGGGGATTGCCGACGATATCGGCCAGAACCAGCGGGTCCTCGGAGTATTCGAGGATGCCGCAGAGCGGGCCGGCGGCGGTCTTGAAGGCGGCGTTGATTGCCGCGGCGTCTGCTTCCTGCTCGAGTACGGCGGTAAAGTCGGTCAGCGACCCGGTCGCGGTCGGGACGCGGATAGACAGGCCGTCGAGCTTGCCGTTGAGCGCCGGTAGCACCTTGCCCACCGCCACGGCGGCGCCCGTGGTCGTGGGGATCATCGACAGCGCAGCCGAGCGCGCCCGCCGCATATCGCTATGCGGGGCGTCGAGCAGGCGCTGGTCGCCGGTGTAGGAATGTATGGTGTTCATCATACCGTGGACAATGCCGAAATTCTCGTGCAGGACCTTGACCATCGGCGCCAGGCAATTAGTGGTGCAGGAGGCGTTGGAAATGATCTGGTGACCGGCCTCCAAGGCGTCGTCATTGACGCCGAGCACTACGGTTATGTCCTCGCCCTTGGCCGGAGCGGAAATCACGACTTTTCGGGCTCCGGCATCGATATGGGCCCGAGCGTCATCTGCACTGGTGAAGAAACCGGTGGACTCCAGTACGGTATCGACCCCCAGGTCGCCCCAGGGCAGGTCGGCGGGGTTGCGCTCGGCGAAAATGCGAATACCCTTGCCATTGACGACCAGTTGGTCTGCCTCGGCTGCGACCTCGCCGTCAAAACGACCCTGGGTGGAATCGTATTTTAGCAGATGGGCCAGCGTCTCGGCGTCGGTTAGATCGTTGATGGCTTTGACTTCGATGCCGCCCTTTTCGATAGCCGCCCTGAACACCAGGCGGCCGATGCGGCCAAAGCCATTAATTGCTACAGGTAAATTTCCCATTCCCGGTAAATCCTCTCTAAAACGGTCTGAGTGGAGTCGGCGTCTGGCACAGGACAAAGACCCACCGCGCAAGGACGCGGCCACCAGGCAAAACTGAAACTTTACAGCCCGCCGCGAAGACCTATATTGCTCTGCAACTGCGGGGACGCAGGAGCGGCAGACGAAATAATTGGCACTGTACAATTATGTATTTAGCATTATTATGTTAAAGAACGAAGGTAAAATGGGCAAGGGGATCGCCGGATCATCATCTCGGTCTTATTTTATGTAACTGTATTTTTTTCAATTCGTAACATTCCGCGACCAGCAGACCTGAACGAGGGCATAGTGGCCTTAGCCGACGCACTGCGGCACATCGACGACCAGCGCCGGACCCACGTCGACCAACTCGGGGAATTCGTCCGCATCCCCAGCATCAGCGCCGGAGCCGATACAGACGCCCGGGGCAATCTCATCCGCGCGGCCGACTTTCTCGTCGGTCAATTCGGGCAGATAGGCTTTGCCGCAGAGAAGGTCCAGGTCAGCGCCGACACCAACCCCCTGGTCCTAGCCCGCAGCCCCGATTTCTCGCCCGACCGCCCGACCGTCCTGATCTACGGCCACTACGATGTCCAGGGCGTGGACAACCCCCGCGCAGCCTGGGAAGTAGACCCGTTCGCCGCCGTAGAACGCGACGGCCTGCTCATCGCCCGCGGAGCCAGCGACAACAAGGGCCCCACTTTCGCGCATATGAAGGCGGCCGAAGCCGTCCTCGCGGTCGGCGATCGACTGCCGGTCGATCTGGTCTTCCTGGTTGAGGGCGAAGAGGAATGCGGCAGCAAGGCGATCGGGCAGTTCGTCGCGGAAGGCGGCCTCGACGAATTCGCTCCGCTATTGTGCACGGTGATCTCCGATACCAGCATGTACGGGCCGGATCGCCCCTCGTTGACGCTGGGCTTGCGCGGCATCGTCTATGCGGAAGTCGAAGTCCACGGACCCAAACAGGATGTCCACTCCGGCTTGTTCGGCGGCATCGTGCAAAATCCCAACCAGTTGCTCGTCGATGCGCTAGCCGGGCTGGTCGGCGGCGACGGCCAGATTACCGTGCCGGGCTTTTACGACGGACTGGCGCCCCTGTCAGCCCGCGAAAAGGCACTCTACGCCGCGCTCGAGGTCGATGAGGCGGCCTATTGCCGCGAGCTGGGCGTAGCCGCGCTGGCAGGCGAGCGCCAATACCCCCTGCTCGAAAGGCGCTGGACCCGCCCAACGCTCGACATCAATTTCCTCTCCGGCGGCAGTCCGCGCACCGTCATTCCGGCCGTCGCCCGCGCCGCCATCTCCTGCCGCCTGGTGCCCGGCCAGGACCCCGCGCGCGTCCAGGCCGCCCTCGAGGCGCACATCCGCAGCCGCATTCCCTCCGCGATTGGCGTCGAGTTCAAAAACCAGCACATCTCGCCAGCTTACTACCTCGACCTCGACCATCCGCTGGTCGAGCCGACACTCAAGGCCATCCGCACCGGCTTCGAGCTGGAACCGGTCCTCACCCGCGAGGGCGGCTCGATCCCCATCGTCGTCGATATTGCCGCCCATACCCAGGCCCCGGTGCTACTGGTCGGCCTGGGGCAGATCACCGACAACTGGCACGGCCCCAACGAGCGCTTCTCGCTGCACGACTTCCACCGCGGAACCCGCACCGCCGCCGCGCTCTTCTACGAGCTAGGGCAAGGGTCGTAGCAGCCCGAATTCCCACGCGCCGACCTGCACGCGGGCCGCAACGACAGCAGCAGCCAACCCTACATTGACCCCATCGCGCCCTTTCTCTATCCTAAAACCGCCTTATTTTAGTCGAGTCTACCTCAAGGAGCCGCGCCTTGCCGCTTACCGACGAGCAAATCACCCATTTCAAAACCCACGGCTACACCGCCGTCCCCAACTTCTTCACCCCCCGCGAAGTTCAGGCCATGCAAGCCGAAGTCGAGCGCTTCAAGCGCGACGGCCTCGGCCGCAATGTCGCCACCGACGGCGACGGCGAAACCCATTCGGACACCAAGACCAATTACCAGGTCATCCCGCTCAACGACAAGAGCGACCTCATTCGCGCCCTACCCTTTGAGAAAAGGGTGACGGATGCCGTCGGCGGCCTCATCGGCGACCCCTTTATCCTGCACCTCGACCAGCTCTTCCTCAAACCCGGCGGCCAGGGGATCGGCACCAACTGGCACCAGGACAATGCGTACTTCAAAATTGCCGACCCCTTGAAGGGTACAGCCATGTGGGTTGCCATCCACGACGCCACCATTGCCAACGGCACCATCCACGTCGTGCACGATTCGTTCAAGGAAGAATACCCACACGACCGCGACCCCAATTCAGACCACCACATCCACTGCCAGGTGCCCGAGGAACGCGCTGTGCCGATCGAGCTCGAGGCCGGCGGCGTGGCCTTCTTCTGCTACGGCACCGCTCACTCGACCAAGGCCAATACCACCGACCGCGAACGCGCCGGTATGGCCTTCCACTTTTTGCACATCGACTGTGTCGATCGCGCCAACCTCATCGACCGGCAGCGCGGCCAGCCCTTCCTCGCCGGACCCGAAGCCAGCGGCGGCGAGGCCGAGTACGGCGTCAAGGTCGCCGGCACCTGGGACAGCGAAGTAGCAAGAACCCTCACGGAGAACGCCAACTAATGCCCCATATCAAACCCGACGCCCTGCGCCAAATCGGCTACCAACTCTTCGAAACCGCGGGCTGCCCGCCCGAGAGCGCCCGCGCAGTGGTCGACCACCTGGTCGAATCCTCGCTCTACGGCCACGACTCACACGGCAGCCTGCGCATCTACGAATACATCGGCCAGATCCAAGACGGCATCTTCGACCCCAAGGGGCAGCCCTCAATTATCAGCGACCGGCCCTGCGCGGTGGCCATCGACGGCGGCGGCGCCATGGGTCAGATCGGTGCCACCTTCGCCACTCAACTGGCCATCGACCGCGCCCGGGAGCACGGGGTCGCCACCGTCACCCTGCGCAACTGCGGCCACGTTGGCCGCGTCGGTGCCTACCCCCTGCAGACTGCGCGCCAGGGTTTCATCGGCCTGGCCTTTTGCAACGCCGGGCACCTCGGGCGGCAGATCGCCCCCTACGGCGGCATCGATGGCAAGCTCAGTACCAATCCCATTGCCTTCGCCGCGCCCCGGCGCGACAACGAGCCGATCCTCGTCGATATGACCACCTCGGTCTGCGCCGAGGGCAAGGTCCGCGTCGCCCACAACAAGGGCGAGTCATTGCCCGAGGGCCGGATCATCGACCACGACGGCAATCCTTCCACCGACCCGGAGGACTTCGTAGGCAAGCCGGGCGGGGCGATTTTGCCCTTCGGCGGGCCCGTCGCCTACAAGGGCTATTGCCTGGGGATGGTCGTCGAGATCCTCGGGGGCGCCCTCGGCGGCCAGGGCACGGCCAGTGGCGAAACCGTCATGCAGAGTAACGGGCTGCACCTGACGGTCTACCACATCGATCATTTCATCGACGAAGACGACTTCCACGCCGAGCTCGAAAGCCTGATCAAACACGTCTACACCAGTCGCGTCGATCCGCAGGTCGGCGAGATCCTGCTGCCCGGCGATCCCGAATACCGCACTGGTGCCCAACGCGAGGCGGAGGGCATCCCCGTCGATGACACGACCTGGAGCCGCATCGTCGAGACCGGCGAGGGACTCGGGTTGGATACCTCGGCCTGGCTACAGGGGTAGATCGCAAAGGGCCTGCAGATATAGAACAGTACCTGCACCCAGCTCCTCTCCGCACAGGTACTCAATGTGCTTGGGCACGAGACCGAGGCCTTGGTCGCTCTCCCGCATCGCTTCCGAGCAGTAGCGCATTCTGGCGGCTCAATAACGCACCCACGGCCATCGCACCGCCATCGCGCAGTACAGGTCGAGTTTTCCAACGCCTTGCCGCATGGGCTTGTGCACCAGAAAATCGATCGGTTTTTATTTTTTTCCCATTTTAGTGTCTATTTTTGCCTCATTTGACACAAGTATTGATATAACATTGCCCGTATGGTATTTCCATGAGACAGAGGTTTTTCTTTTTATATTGAATAAATACAGTGTTTTACACACCTTATCACACCGTTAGCACAGCTCTTGCGTATAAGAACGCTTGGAAAGACGATCATCCAAGCAAGGAAACAGCAATGAGCAAAAACAAAGACATCAGCAGCGCTGCTAGCAGTGCCCTCTACGGCACTGCGCGGTTCCGGGCCTTCATAAAGCAGAACTACCCCAAGAAGAAGGTCGAGATCCGCCGGCGCGCACATCGGCGTAAGCGCATTCGCAGTCAGAGCTTTAGCGGCGATTCCAACGCCCCGCTGTATAGTTTGATATTCGTGTCCTGTTCGCTGGTCGCGCTCTTGCTCTACGCAACCTCCTGACGAGATCTTCTTCGATCTACCAAAGCCCTTCATCATAGAGAAAGGCGCGCCCTGCTTTGAGGGCGCGCCTTTCTTTTTAATGAGTCGAAGAATTGGACCTCTTGTCGTCCTACAAAGTCCCGTCAGCGGGGGCGGACCACGTCTCGCACCCGCGAAACGCCATGTGTTCCCCCTCAACATAGCGCGGCCGCAGCAAGTAGTCGTTGACTCCTGCGACGGCTTTGCCCCTGAGCAGAAACGCGCACTCCCATGGCTTTTGCGTAATCCGCGTCGATGTCGGGATATAGCGGATCGTCAGCCCGCAGCGCCGCAAGCCCGAAGTATTCGGATTCGATCCGTGCACGATATTTGGATGGTGCACCGACACGCCCCCCGCCTTCAATACCACATCGACCGCCCCGTCCTCATCTACCAACGTTGGGTCAATCTGCGAACTCAGCACATTGGGCGTGTCGTGGCTGGGCTGCATCTCGTGCAGTTCCATGTGCTGCGTCCCCGGCACCACCCGCATGCACCCATTCTCCGGCAGCGAATCGTCTACCGCCAGCCACAATGTGACGACCTCCATCGGCTCCAGCGGCCAGTACGACCCATCCTGGTGCCACAGCACCGGCTGGCCGTCCCCGGGCGGCTTGGCGATATAGTGCGAGGCAAAGAGCGCGATATTGGGCCCCACGTACTCCTCCGCGATATCCAACAGACGCTCGTCGCTGATCAGCCGTAGCCAGAACGGGTCGTGGCGCACCAGCGTGTGCAACAGGCCCTCCGGCCTGAGCTCGGGATTTTTCGCGATCAACCAATCCACATGTGCACTCGCCTCCGCCACCAGCTCGGCGTCCAACACATCTTCGTATACAGCGTAGCCGTCGCGGTCGAACTGCTTCCGCTGTCGACTCCTATCACCCATTCTCTCCTCCTATCTGCCCGCAGTGTTTCCCCACCACAATGAGTATCCCCGACGTATAGCGGCGTCTACCAGAGTGGCGCATCGTCAAACCGCGTCGCGCTGCGACCTCTTGGCAGTGCCGATTATAACAGTACGAACTATATGCGGGAATACTACTTGCCGGGCCGGGCCGGGCGGCGAGCGCCGCAGTGGCCCGACGGGATTTGCCGCCGGGGGACTTGTTCAGGGACCTGCTGCTACATCCTGGGTCAATTCCTGCTGCATCGGCCCTACGTGGATACCCGTTTCTGTGAGGAGGTCGTCCAATTCCCCCCAGGCCTTTTGCTCGGCTACCTGACGGTCACGGGCCCGCCTGAGACTCTCGTTGACCCAGCCGATTAGTTGCTGTACCTCGGCCTTTCGGGCCGCGAGCTGCTGTTCGTGGGTGCGCAAGGCCAATAGCTCGGACCGCAGCTTCCGCAGCTTGGTCTCCGACAGGTCGCGGACGGCCAGCAGGGCGAAGGCCAGCAGCAGCACGATTACGATATAAAAGCCCGTCATTGCCGTCAATGCCATTACTCGCCGTCCTCGTGTTCGTGTTCGTCTTCGTCCTTGGCCGCTTCCTGCAGTTCGGCACTGGACTTGCGGCGCATTTTGACTTCGATGCGCTCCATGTTGCGGCTGATGTTGGTCGCGTCTTTCTCCAACTCACGGATAGACACCTCGATCTGCTCGTAGCGACTCTGCACCTTGCGCAGCAGGGCGTGCGGATCGGGCCCGCTCGCCACCGCCACTTCGAGTACCCCCTCATCCCCTTCGCTCTCAGACGGGGGACCTGCGCTGTCGGCCTGGGCCTGTAACTGGCTCATGGCCTGGGTGAGCGCGTCGCGCTGTTCGTGCAAATGGTCTATCGCGAGGCCGATCTCTTCCTGGCCGCTAACGACCGCGTCTTCAATGCGGTTACAACCGTTCTCCATTTCGGAATAGTGATTCTCGATGCGTCGACGTACGGGATCCTGGCGGATCCTTATCTCGTTGAACCGCCTTTGATACAATAGCAGAATCTGGATCATGACAACCAGCAGGGCGATGGTAGCTATCGCGAATATCCAGACGACCATAGTAGTAGAATATGCCGCACGAATCCGCGTAGTCAAGCCGCTATTTTGACGTTATGCGCACTTTTTTTGCTTGGCTGCTAGCGCGCTTGCCCCTCCGCCACATCGGGCCCCTGGGGCTGAGAGTCAAAGCCGTAAATACGCCGCATCTCCCCGGTCGCCCGTGCCGCCACCGCCGGCTCTATATGGCGCACGAAGTCGAACATCGGCTTCAAAAACGATCGACGGCAAAAACAGATGAGACAGACCCGCGCCTCGTCTGTCTCATTCGACCCCGTCGCGTGCCAGGTCGCGCCATTGAACAGAAAAACCGACCCCGCCGGCGCTCGCAGACGCACCTCGTCGGGATGGCCGAGCGCCTGCGGGCGGCGGCTTCTGCAGCCAGCGGTGGCTGCCCGGCACGAAGCGCGTGCCTCCGTTCTCGGGCGTGAAATCATCCAGCAGCCACAAACTATTGACGAACATCGGGAAGCTCGGCAGCGGTTCGGGCATCGCGCTCAGCGCATTATCGATGTGGAAGGGATGGTCGGCGGCGCCGGGATAGATCAGGTTGGAGGTCAGCGTACTCAAGGTATAATCTGGACCCAGCAGATGCTCGAAATAGGGCACGACCCTGGGGTGGGCGACCAGCCGCTCGAACTCCCGGCCCTTGTTTACCAGCCAGCGCACGTGCTGGCCGCGTCCTTCGCTGTGCACCCGACCGCTGCCATCGGCTCGTTCGGCCGCGGCCAGTTCCAACAGCCGTGCCCGGTAGGATGNGATCTCGGCCACCGACAGNACCTCGGGAATGACGACATAGNCTTCCTCGTCGAGCTGTCTCTGGTGTTTGGACGATACCGTCATCGGCGCGTTTGNATTTGAATAGAATGGGCNAGTTGCGTATGTTGGTGGCCTGATCCGCGCTTGGCGCGANNCCCGTAATCTATAGCCCNCACCCGATCCGACGCAATGCCCCACCGACCCGGCCATCACTTCCTGCATATCCCCGGCCCTACGCCGCTGCCCGAGCGCATCAGCAGGGCCATCGCCCGTCCTACCATCGACCACCGCGGCCCCGATTTCGCGCGGCTGACGCTAGGCATCGTCGAGCGCCTGCAAGAGGTTTTCGGCACCCGGGGCGCGATTGCGATCTACCCCTCTTCAGGCACGGGCGCCTGGGAAGCCGCGCTAGTCAACGCGCTGTCACCGGGCGACCGCGTGCTATTTTGCATCAATGGCCAGTTCGCCGCGCAATGGAGCCAGTTGGCCGCACGCCTGGGTCTGGACATCGCAGAGCTGGCCGGCGATTGGCGCTGTGCCATCGATCCGCCANCGGTCGAGGCCGCGCTGGCCGCCGACCCCGCGATCAAGGCCGTGGCGCTGGTCCACAACGAAACCTCCACCGGCGTACTCAACCCTGTCGCTGCGNTGCGCGCGGCCATCGACCGCGCCGGATCCGACGCCCTGCTGCTGGTCGATACCGTCTCATCGCTGGGTGCAGTCGACTACCGCCACGACGAGTGGGACATCGATATAACCGTCACCGGATCGCAGAAGGGCCTGATGCTGCCGCCGGGCCTGGGCTTCAACGCCATCGGNCCGCGCGCCCTGGCCGCAGCCGCACAGGCGCGGTTGTCCCGCTCCTACTGGGATTGGGGCCCGCTGTTGGAAGCGATGCAGCGCGGCTACTTCCCCTACACCCCGGCGACGCATTTGCTCTACGGCCTCGACGAGGCGCTGACCATGCTACAGGAAGAGGGCCTGGACCAAGTCTACGCCCGGCACCGGCGACTGGCTAGCGCCGCGCGCGCCGCCGTCNACGCCTGGGGCCTCGAGGTCTACTGCCGCGACGAGGCCGCCCACTCGCCGTCGTTGACCGCCGTCCTCGTGCCCGAGGGCCACGACGCNGACCAATTGCGCCAATTGATCCTCGAGCGCTTCGACCTCTCGTTGGGCACCGGCCTCGGCCCGCTGCAGGGACGGCTCTTCCGNATCGGCCACCTCGGCTCGATCAACGACCTGATGCTCATGGGCGCGCTCTCCGGCGTCGAAATGGGCCTCGACNTCTGCGGCGTGCCGCACCGGCGCGGCGGCGTAATAGCCGCTCTCGACCTGCTGGCGACGACCAGCGACGCACGCGGGGATGCATGACCGGACGCGACGATCTCGCCCCTGAGGCCATCGACGCCCTGCGCCGCGACCTCGAAGAGCAGCTCGACGGCGATGTCCACTTCGAACGCTTCTTCCGCGGCATGCACTCGACCGACGCCAGCGTCTANCAGATCGTNCCGCTGGGCGTGGTTGCCCCGCGTTCGCGCGACGACGTGGTCAACACCGTCGCATTGTGCCGCCAGCACGGCGTCTCGATTACCGCGCGCGGCGGCGGCACCTCGCAGGCCGGGCAGGCCATCGGCCCCGGGNTCGCCCTCGACTTCTCGCGCCACATGCACCGCTTGCTCGATCTCGACATNGCAGGTCGCACGGTCCGCGTCGAGCCCGGCATCGTCCTCGACGAACTCAACGCGCGCCTCAAACCGCATGGCCTGCAGCTGCCGCTCGATTTATCGACCTCCAGCCGCGCGACTATCGGCGGCATGATCGCCAACAACTCGGCGGGCACCCGTTCGATCGTCTACGGCAAAACCATCGACTACGTCGAAGAACTGGAGGTGGTGCTCGCCGACGGCGCGCTGGCGACCATGCGGCGGCTCGACGACGCGGCGCTGGACGAAAAATGCGCTGGCGATAATCTCGAGAGCGAATGCTACCGCGCCGTGCGCGAGCTCGGCGCCGCGCACCAGGACGAGATCCGCCGCCGCTACCCCAAAATCTTGCGCCGGGTCGGCGGCTACAACCTCGACGAATTCCTGCCCACAGCCGGTCCTTTCAACCTTTGCCGCATCATGGTCGGATCGGAGGGTACGCTGGGAATGACCGTCGCAGCCAAGCTGCGGCTGGTACCCCTGCCCNAGCACCGGGTCGTCTGCTGCGTGCAATTCGCCGACGTACTCGAAGCAATGGCGGCGACCCCGGTCATCCTCGAACACGGCCCCTCCGCCGTCGAATTGGTCGACCGCTTTATCCTCGACTCTACCCGCGGCAAGATCGAATTCGAGCCGCTGCGGAGCTTTATNCAGGGCGATCCNGGCGCGGTGCTGATCGTCGAATTCTTCGACCACTCGCCCGCACGTATCGAGACACTGACGGCCGACCTCGAACGCCGCGGGCTCGGCCACTACACCTATCGGGCCGAAAGCGACGCCGACCAGGCGCGGATCTGGGATTTACGCAAGGCCGCGCTGGGGTTGACCATGGCGCAGATGGGCGATGNCAAGTCGATTTCTTTCGTCGAGGACACCGCTGTCGCCCCCGAGCATCTGCGCGACTATATCGCGCGCTTTCAGGAAATCCTCGCCCGCTGCGACATCGCCTCCGGTTACTACGCCCATGCCTCGGTAGGACTCTTGCACATCCGCCCCGTCGTCGATATGAAGAGCGCCGACGGCGTTGCGAAGTTCGCACGCATCGCCGGGGAAGTCGCCGACCTAGTCCTCGAATACGGCGGCGCACTCTCCGGCGAGCACGGCGATGGGCTGGTGCGGGCNCCCTTTCAGAAAAAGATGTTCGGGNCCGAGCTCTACCGGGCCTTCTGCGCGTTGAAGGACCGCTGCGATCCCGAAGGGTTGTTCAATCCCGGCAAAATCGTCCGCGCNCCGCCGCTGACGGCCAACCTGCGCTACGGTCCCCAGTACCGGACCAGCGAACCCGAGACCGCCTTCGACTTCTCCGACTTCGGCTCGCTGGCCCAGGCCGCCGAGCAGTGCAGCGGNGTGGGCGCCTGCCGCAAGACGCTCACCGGCGCGATGTGCCCCTCGTACATGGCCACNCGCGACGAGAGGGCCTCGACCCGGGGTCGCGCCAGCGCGCTGCGGCATGCGCTCTCCGGCCAGTTTGGCCCGGAGGGCCTCGACGACGACGAACTGCTGCCGATTCTCGATCTGTGTCTGGAGTGCAAGGCCTGCAAGCGCGAATGCCCCACCGGCGTCGATATGGCGCGGCTCAAAAGCGAATACCTACACCAGCGTCATAAGCGCCGGGGCACGAAAATGGGCACGCGGCTGCTGGGGCATGTAGATCGCGCCGCCGCGTGGGGCCAGCGCCTGGCGCCGCTNTCCAACTGGCTCGCCGGCACCGGGCCGGCGCGGCTTTTTAACCAGCGCGTACTCGGGCTCGACCCACGGCGGCCGCTGCCGACCTGCGCCCGCCAAACCTTCACCGACGAATGGACCGGACCTCCAACGCCCGGCGATGTCGCTTTGTTCGCCGACACCTTTTCCAACTATTTCGAGCCCACACACCTGCGCGCCGCCGCGCACCTGGCCCAACGCCTCTCGGCCCGCGTCGAAATAGCGCCGCGCGTCTGCTGCGGTCGACCGCTGATTTCCAGAGGCTTACTCGACGAGGCGGCCGCACAAGCTGCGGCCACCACCCGCGCACTGTGGCCTCTCGCCGAGCGCGGCGTACCCGTTCTGTTCTGCGAGCCGAGTTGTTATTCGGCCATCCGCGACGACCACCCGCTGCTCTTGCGCGGGGCCGAACAAGAGCGGGCGCGCGCCGTCGCCGCCACTTGTCGGCTCTTCGACGAATGGGCCAGCGCCGAAAAAGCCGATCTCCCGCTGCGCTCTGGCCCGCGGCGAATACTCGTCCACGGGCACTGCCACCAGCAGGCCCTGGCCGGCACCGGAGCGACCACCGCCCTGCTCGCGTCCGTGACCGACAGCGAGGTCATCGCACTCGACAGCGGCTGTTGCGGCATGGCCGGCCTCTTCGGCTACGAACACTACGACCTCTCGCGCGCCATCGGCGAACGACGCTTGTTGCCCGCAGTGCGCGCGGCGGATGCGGACACTGCGGTGGTGGCCACCGGCTTTTCGTGCCGCCAGCAGATCGCACACTTTACCGGCGTTTCGGCCTACTCGCCGGCGACCCTGCTCGAATCGCTATTTTCTTGATTTTTCTCTGTCGACGGCATTGTTTGTATACATACACCGAAATGCCCTAAGAATCCAACGGAAGATCCGATGCACAAAGTACTGGTCGTGGAGGCCGAGAGTGGCCCCGAGGCGATTGAGCTCTACGGCCAAAATCAACCCAATGTCGTTACTTTAGACATAGTAATGCCCGATATGGAGGGCGAAGAGGTGCTGCAGCGGCTCAAGGAATTCGATGCCGGTGCGCGCCGAGGATTTGCTCAAAGTCCTCGCAGAAAATCCAACCTAGCAGCTGCGTACTGGAAACCCCCGTTGCTCGGAAGCGCGGCTTCACCCTGTAGGCGAAGGGCGACGGCGGAAATCGACAGGGCCTTGTTAAAATTGCGCATCTTTTTGCTGTAGCACTCCGGCGAGGCCCTGACGGGCGGCGGCAAAGTCCGGATCGATCGCCAGCGCCCGCCGATAACTCGCGGCGGCGGCTTCCCAGCGCTCGATCGCCCGCAGCGCGTTGCCGGCTGCGTATTGCGCCTGCTGGTCATCCGGCCGCAGACGCGCAATGGCGACCAGGTGATCGACCGCTGCGACCAAATCGCCGAGATCGACCAGCAACAGGGCCAGGTTTTTGTGCGCCAGCACATAGCTGGAATCGATTTCCAGCGCGCGGCGATAATGCGCCAATGCCTCCTGCAACCGGCCCACCACCTTGAGCGCAGTCCCGAGATTGTTGTGGCCTTTGGCCATATTGGGGACCAGCGCGCAGGTAAAGGCCAGTGCCGCGGATGCGGCCGTGCGCCGCACCACCCCGTAGAGCGCTAGGCCGCACAGCAGGTGCACGGCGATATTGAACGGGCGATAACCCGGCAGCGCCAAGCCGCCGAACGCGTAGTTGACCGCGAGCGTAAACGAAGCCACCGGGCGGCTGTTGACCGCCTCGTGGACCGCGTCGGTCGGCAGTAACCAGTACGGAGGCCACCGGCAATCAGCAGCAACAGCGGCGCAGAGCGGGTATAGGTGTGGTCGTAGGCCATAGAGAAAAAGTCATGCGATGGGGCTTCCTGCCGGCCCACCATTGATTACGTTATGCCCTCGTCGCAGCTCTTTGCAAATCGACCGGCTATGTCTCGACAAAACCCACCGCGCCGCCTCATCCTGGTCCTGCTGTGCTATTGCATGGCCACCGGTGGCGTGCTGGTGGTGGGGCCAGCCACCTGTCTGAGCACCATGGCCGCCGACCTCAACATGGCACTCGACGCGCAAAAGGGGCTTTTTCTCGGCGCGCCGTTCTGGGGGTTGGCCATCATCGCGCTCTTTTCCGGCTGGCTGGCGCAACGGCTGGGCTATCGCCTGCTGATGCTGGCCAGCGCCGCGATGCAGACGACCGGGCTGTTGGTCGTCGCCGCGGCTGCAGACCCATTGCAGGCGATGGCGGGCAGCATCTTGCTGGGGTTCGGGCGCGGGATGCTGGTCGCGCCGCTAACGGCGCTGCTGTGTTCGATCTATCCCGACAACCGCACCGGCGTCGCCAATATCTTCCACGCTTTCTTCCACATCGGCACCACCGTACTCATCGGGCTGGTGCTGGCCCTCTTCCACTTCGACTGGAGCTGGCGCGAGACTTTCCGCTGCTTCGCCGCGCTGATTGCCCCGTGCGGGCTGGTGGGCTTCGCGGTACCACTGCCGGGGGCGGTGCACATGGCCGAGCGGTCGGACCGCCTGGGCCGCGTCGCGCGCCAGGCCGGCTTCGGTCTCATCGTCGCGGGGGTGTTCTTCAGCGGCATGGTCGAAACCGGGCCAACCGCCTGGTTGCCCTACTTCATTGAAGAGGCAGTAGGCACCAGCCGCTCCTTCGGCGCGGTGGGGCTGTTGTGCTTTGCGTTAACCATGGTCTGCGGCCGGCTGACCGTACCCGCGCTGGTGCGACGCTGGGGCGTTAAGTGGATCTTTGTCGGCGGCGGCCTACTGAGCGCCATCAGCGTGGCAATGGCGGTGCTGCCCTGGGGAATCTATTCGACGGTATTCTGGCTGACGCTGCTGGGGTTGGCGGTCTCGGGACTCTTCCCGACCGCCGTCGGCTACGCCGGCGACCGCTTCCCCACTGCCAACGCTTCGCTCTTCGCCGTAATCAACAGTTCGGCCATTCTCGGCAGCGTCGCCGCACCAGCGGCGGTGGGAGTGGTTGCCGACTACCTAGGGCTGCGACCGGCGCTGGCTTCGCTGGCGCTGGCCGCGCTGGCCTTTATCGTTATTATATCGCGCCTGCTCAAGATGCCCGCCGCCGCAAGCCACGCCCATGCCGCCTGATATCCTAACGCCAGACCAGCTCGACCACTACCGCGCCTACGGCTACGTCGCCCTGCGCAATTTTGTCGCGGCCGCTGAAGTCGCCGCACTGCGCCAGGAGATCGACCGACTCATCGCACACGCACCCGTTGCGCGCGGTGCCGACGCGGACGCCACCGGCAGTCCGGTCGCCCATCCGCGAGACTTCGCCTTCAGCGATGGCGACGGCACCCAGGTACTCAACCGCATCAGCCGACCGCTCCTGCACTCGGATGTCGTCTTGCGCTCGTACGGTCACCCGCGTCTGCTGGGTGCCGCTCGCGATCTCTACGGCGACGGTCTGGTGCCCTTCGCCGAGTCGATCGTCATCAAGTTGCCACAGCGGGGCGCACCTTTCGCCTGGCACCAGGACGGCAGCTTCAAAAGCGGCGCAGTGCCCGAGCGCGGCGTCAACTTCGGGCTTTACTTGCACGAGGCCCGTGAGGCCAATGGCTGTCTCTTCGTCGTACCCAAATCGCACGAGCAGGGACGGATCGATATCTCGGCGCTCATCGCCGCGCCCGGCGGGCGGCCGCGCGGCGCAATCCCGGTCGAAGCCGCACCGGGCGACGTGCTCGTCCACAGCCGCAACCTGGTTCACGGCTCCTTCGCCAACACCTCGCCCGATCCGCGGGTGACGGTCTACTTCGGTTATCACGCGCGCGCAACCGTAGCGGGCATTTACGAGGAGGCGCATATCGAAAGACGGCGGCAGGCGATCGCGTTGGCGGTGCGGAGGCGGCAGAGGTCGGGACTTTTTCCCGGGGAAGTGCCTTTCGATTATCCGGTGGATCAGGTGCCAGCGGAGGAGGCGCGAGATGAGGTCTTGCAGACACCGCCGCTGGCGGTGTAATTTCTACGCACTTCATCGGGAGCTTCTGCCTTGCTCGTAGCTATTACCGGCGCCGCCGGTTTTATCGGTCGCGCCCTGCTGCCCAAACTCGCCGACCAACATCACGTTCTCGCCACCGACCTGCACGCGGCCGACAGCGCGGAGGCCTGCGATGTTCTCGACCTCGACGCCCTGCGCGGGCTCTGCGCCCGCATCGATGCCGTCGTCCACCTCGCCGCCGCGGCTCAGCGCGACGACCTTTCCCAGCGCGAAAACGAAACGCGTATCTTCGACACCCGCCTCAAGGGCACCCACAACCTCCTGCAAGCCGCGCAAGAGGCCAACCTCAAACGCGTCGTCCTCATCAGCGACCTCCGCGTCCTCGCCAACTACGACGCCGATCTCCTGGTCTGCGAAGACTTCGTCCCGCAACCCGCGACCGAGGCCGAGCCGCTCTCGGCCTACCTGGCTGAACTCATCGCCCGCGAGTACGCGCGCCTCGGACCACCCGGTCAGATCCTGACCCTGCGCCTGGGCACCGTCATCGATCCAACAACCTTGGCGTCTGATGCGCGCTGCGAAGACGGCTGGCTCGCCCTCGATGACGCGGTCGCCGCCATTCTCCGCGGCCTCGACTGCGAGCGCTTCGCCGGCATGGGCGAGTGGGGTCTCTACAATCTTGCCGCCGACGTGCCCGACAACCGCTACTCACTGCTCAAAATCCAGGCCGAGCCCTTCGGCTTCTTTCCCGCCGAGGACTTCACAGCCTGGCAGGAGGACGGGCCATGAACGTCCTGGTCACCGGCGCCGCCGGCTATATCGGCTCGATCCTCGCGCGCGATTTACAGCGGCACCACACCGTCCGCGGCGTCGATATGCGCCCCATGCCCGCATTGGAAGACCACCGCGTCATCGACCTCAACGACTACGACCAAATCCACGCCGCGCTCGAAGACATCCAGGCCATCGCCCACCTGGCCTGGCCGATGCGCCCCTACGAGGGCTGCGCCCCCGCCGACGGCACCGAATTGGGCGCCGGAGTCCGCGGTCTCTACCACCTGCTCCACGCCGCCCTGGCGCGCGGAATAAAACGCGTGGTCTTCCAGAGCACCATCAATATCACGGCGCCAAGCTGGGACAACTGGCGCGTAATCGAAGGCGAGACCCCGCGTCCGGGCGGCGCGGGTTATACGCTGGGCAAAACACTGGCCGAGGAAGTTTGTCGCGTCTTCGCCCAGCAGCATCCCCTCACCATCGCCATCATCCGCTTTGGCGGCGTCTTTACTCTGGAAGCAGAAGGCCACGAGCATGCCGCTCCCGACCAGCACTACATCCCCTCCTCCTGCGTCGAGCGCCGCGACATCGCCCGGGCCTACCACCTGGCCCTGACCAAACCCCTGCCCAGCCCCTGCGAAGTCTTCCACATCTTCCACGACCGTCCCGGCCAGCGCTTCCCCATCGATAAGGCCCGCGATATTCTCGGCTTCCGCCCCCAATACAACGCAGACCATCTCTGGCGCCGCGGCGGTATGTCCAGCAGGGCTCAAGCCGACGACTAGCGCTTGAGAATCCCTCCATTGACATCGAGTGTCGTCCCGGTGATGTAGTTCGCCAGCGGCGAGGCCAAAAAGACCGCCGCATAGGCGATCTCTTCCGGCTCACCCAACCGCCCCAGCGGAATCATCGCCGTCACCTTCTCGCGCTGCTCCGGCGTCAACAACTCTGGATCGGCGTCGATCTGCCCCGGCGAAATAGCATTGACCGCAATGCCGTGCGGCGCCAGATCGCGCGCCAGCGTCTTGGTCATCGCCGCCAGCCCCCCTTTCGATGCCGTGTAGTGCACCCCGCCAGATACACCACCGGTCTGGGCGCTGACCGAAGTGATGTTGACAATTCGCCCGCCCTTTTGCCTCTGCATGTGCGGCGCCACCGCCCGGCTGCACAGATAGGCCCCCGTCAGATTGGCCCCAATCACCCGGTCCCAGGCCGCCGGCGCAATCTCGTGCAAGGGCCCGAAGTCGATCAGCCCCGCGTTGTTGACCAGCACATCGACCCGGCCCCACGTGCCCACCACCCGCTCTACCGCCGCATCGACCTCCGCCTCCACCGCCACATCGGTCGGCACCACCAGCGCCTCTGCGCCCGCAGCCTCTACCTCCCCGGCCACGACCGCCAACCGCTCTGCCGACCTCGACGCCAACGCCACCCTAGCCCCCGCCCGCGCAAAAACCAGCGCAATTGCCCGCCCAATGCCCCGGCTAGCGCCGGTGACAAAGACCACCTGCCCCGAGAAATCCACCATCTTGGCGAGATCGTCCACTTTATTCCTCCGCTATAAAGGTCAACAACTTGCGCGCATATTGCACATTCCCATACTCGCGCAATATCCGCTCCTGTGCCCGGCGCCCGGCGCACGTCCGCTCCTCGTCGTGCGCCAACCACCAGCGCGCCTTGTCCACCAACTCCTCCCGCGTCGTCCAGGTGTCGATTTCCGTCCCGATCTCAAAAACCTCCTCGATCCCCTCGACATAATCGGTCAGCATAAAACCGCCGCTACCCGTAATCGCCGTGTCGCGCTGGTTGAGATAACCACGCGAGGCGGGCGAGTTGTGGTGGTTGATATTGATTTTGGCCGCCGCGTAGACCCCCGGCAATTCGCCATAGGTGCGGAAACCCCGGTACGCCGAGCGCGGAATGTCCGCGAAGGTCCCGTGCCCCAATCCACCGTAGATATGCATCCGCCCCAGATCCCGCAACGCCGCCACCACTTCTGCCCGCAACAGCCGCTGTTCGGGAAAGGAAATTGGGTGGGTAATGCGATCGACGGGTTCGGGCGACTGCAAGTAGGCCTCGGCCTCTCCCCCTGCGCGAGCGTAGTTCGATAAGATAGTCAGCGAAAAGTCGCAGGCTTCGCCGGGCGCGGGCCGGGCGACGCCGTGCAGGGAGATCGCCGGCGGCGGATAGAGAACAATGGCCTTTATGCCGTGGCTCGCGTACTCGGCGACGCTTTCGCGGCAACAGGTCACCGCGTATTCGAATTCCCGCGCATACTCCGGGTGACGCCGGAGGTCCCACGGATCGTCCTGGGTGTGCGTCACCGTCTTGCACCAGGGATACTGCTCGCGCAAATGGGCGACCAACCCCGGCGGCCGGTCGTCCTTGCTGAACCACCACAGCAACAGCACCGGCCGGTATTGCTCAATGGCCGCGCACAGGGCGTCCTCAAATTCGGCGGCCGTAGCATGCGGCAAGGGCCAGGCGTCGGGTGCGGGAATGACATCGGCCTCTTCCCGCGCCAGCAGCGCGTCTTGCTCGCGGTGCGCGGCGATGCAGCCGCGCGTCGGCAGGTAGTGCACCCGGTAGCCCAGATGCGCGAAGCCCCGCTCGATGCTCCACAGCGACTGGCCCGGCATAAATCCGCCCAGCAGCAGAACCGTCTTCACGAGTCTAGTCCCGGGATCTGCATAAAGCGCCCGTTGTCCTGGCAGGCGATCTGCCCACCATCGACGATGACATCCTGTCCGGTGACGAAACGCGCGTCGTCGGAGAGCAGGAAGGTGCAGACCCCCGCAATGTCTTCGGGCGCGCCGTAGCGGTCCATGGGTATTTGTTTGCGATAGGCCGCCTTAAACAACGGCTCCTCGACCTCCGGCGTCGCCGCCGTCGATACCACCCCGGGCGAAACCGCATTGACGCGGATGCCGGCAGCGGCGAATTCCCCCGCCGCCGTGCGCACCAGGCCCAACAGTGCTGCCTTCGACGCGTCGTAGGCGGCGTTGTTGACGCTCGACCGGTAGGCGTTGCGGCTGGCCGTGCAGACGATCGCGCCGCCGCCCGCCTCAGCCATTTGCGGCGCCAGCCCCCGCATAAAGGCGAAGGGCGACGTCACATTGACCGCAAAATTGATCTGCCACACCTCATCGCTCATCTCCGCAATCGGCGCCCCGGGCCAGACCCCCGCATTGAGCGCCAAACGCGTCGGCACGCCGTATTCGCACACCAGTTTGGCGAGAAATCCCGGCGTTTCCGCCAGATCGGCCAGATCGAAGGCTGTGGCGCACACTTCGTCGCGGTCCGCCAGCGGCGCCAGGCTCTGCTCATCGCGATCCAGCGCCAGCACCCGCATTCCATCCTCCACCAACCGCGCCACAATCGCCGCGCCAATCCCCCCGCCCGCTCCGGTCACTAGAGCCAGAGGCTTCTCTCCCATGATCACTGCTCCGCCAAAGAGAACACGGGTGCTCCCGCTCGCCTAGCGCTTAACCACATCGGCAAACTCCTGAAATAGCTCGATGCTGATCCCGTCGGGATCCAATCCGTACATCGCCCGCGCCACCACCGCGCCATCTCGCTCTACATCCACCGGCGGATTGATTGCCCCGTATCCCGCCGCCAGCAAAGCCGCATGCGCCGCATCGATGTCCTCGACCTCAAACGCCAGATGCGAAGACCCGACAAAGGGATTGTCCAGTGCGCGCTTTTTACCCGGGGGATTTTCGTACTCGACTAGCTCGAGAATAAAGTCGCCGACCGGATGCTGCAGAATCGCCACCTTCAGCGCCACATTGTCGTGTCCGATAATGCGATCGTACGCGGGGAGATTCCGCCGTTCGGATATCCGCACCAATTCGAGCCCGAAGACATCGCGGTAAAAGGCGACCGAGCGCTCCACATCCGAGACGGTAAATCCGTGGTGGTGGCATTTTACAATGGCCATCGCATCCTCCATTTACAGTTTTACGGGTTCGCCCGTCGCCTGGGCCTCGCGCGCCGCCTCGCAGATGGCCACCGCTTCGAGCATATCGCCAATGATCGCCGGCGATCGGCGCGTCTGCACCATCTCTTTGACGATGCGCAGGATCGCCGCCGCCCCGAAGGGGAAATCCCAGTCGCTTAGCGGCGGCGAGTGGATCGCGCCCTGGGGACCGTAGGCGCTGGCGTGGAACGCACAGTGCCAGACCGCGCCCACATCGCAATTGAGGGCGACGCCCCGCCGCGGCCGGTCGGCGCGATCGCCGTAGCCCAAATGCACCATCTGCAACTCGGTCTCGCCCATCGCCCGCACGCTCTCGACCCCATTGCCGAAGAGCCCCAGGGCCAGGCTCGCCGCGTGGACGTGGCCGGCCATTGCCGTACCGCCACCCTGCACGCTGCCGAATTGCACCTCGCCGACCTCGCCGAGCCGCCGGGCGAAGAGCTCGGCCTTGGGCAGCGCCCGCAGAATCGAGATCGAGGTCAGCGGCGCGCCGTGCGCATCGGCGAGCCGGATCAGCGCGCGGGCGTCCGCGCCCGTCAGCGCCAGCGGCTTGTCGACAAAGGTCGCCACCCCCTTTTCCAGCCCCGGCCGCGCAAGTTCCAGATGGTCGCTGCCGTCGCCATTGCAGTCGGCGACAAAGACCAGATCGACATCGTCGCTGACCGCCGCAAAGTCGTCGCAGACTTCGGGCTCGTCGGCAAAGACCGCGGCCAGACACTCGGCGGCAGCGCGGTCCTCGTCCCAGACCCTAGCCAGCCTGAATCCCTCGACGAAATCGACGGACATCTGCCGCGGATCGGCGTAGTGAGTGTAGAAGTAGAAGTGCGCCCCGCCGTGCTGCCACGAATAGCGCCCGGGCCGGTCCGGCGGCAGGGGCTGTTGCAGCCGCAGCGGGTCGTGGCGGGCGCAGAGGGCGGCGTAGTAGGCGCCGTGGGTGTCGCAGCGGATCAAGCCGACGCGGATCGGATCGCTCATAGGCCTCTTGGGGAATGGACTTCTTTGTGCGCTTTATGATAAGGTGCGACCCCGGCGCGAACAACATCCCTATTGCGGCCCCTCTCCCCAGACCCCATCTTTGCCAACCTCATCACCCGAACCTCTCTTGGAGCCCGATGCCCAAACGCCCCAAAATCGCCGCCCTCGTCTCTATCTACCACCAGTATGCCCATGCCCAGCATATCTGCGACCGCTTCTTAGAGGGCTATGGCTGGAACGGCCGCCACCACCGCCCCGAGATGGATCTGGTCTCGCTCTACGTCGATCAGGTGGACGAGCGAGATTTGAGCCGCGAGCGCGCCGCACGCTTCCCCCAGCTCGACATCTACCCCACCATCGCCGACGCGCTGACCCTGGGCGGCGACGACCTCGCCATCGACGGCGTGCTGCTCATCGCCGAGCACGGCGACTATCCCGACAATGCCAAAGGGCAGAAGCTCTACCCGCGCTACGAATTCTTCCAGCAGATGGCCGCGGTATTCCGCGCCACCGGCAAAACCGCCGCGGTATTCAACGACAAGCACCTGTCGTGGAACTGGGATTGGGCGCGCGAGATGTACGATACTTCCGTGGAACTGGGCTTTGCCTTTATGGCCGGCTCGTCGCTGCCGGTCACCTGGCGCGTACCCTCGATCGACATGCCGCTGGGCGCTGAGGTCGCGGAGGCGATGTGCGTGGCCTGCGGCTGGAACGACGGCGGCGATATCCACTCGCTGGAGACCATCCAGGCCATGGTCGAACGGCGCAAAGGCGGCGAGTCGGGTGTCAAATGGCTCAAGGCTTATTGCGGCGACAATTTCTGGCAGGCCCACGCCGACGGTTTGTGGTCGCCCCAGCTCTTCGCGGCCTGCCTCTGCCGCAGCCACCAGCTCGCCCCGCCCCGTCCCGGCTTCAACCACGCCTTTCCCACCATCGACGAGATGCGCGCCCAGGTCGCCGAGCCCTGGGCCTACCAGTACCAACACGCCGACGGGCTGGTCTGCACGATGATCACCCTCAACGGCCTGGTCGGCGACTTCTGCTTCGCCGCCCAGCTCAAAGATCGCGCAGAGCCGCTATCGACTCAGATGTACCTGCCGATGCCACCGGCCCACACNACCCTGGCGAATTTCTTCAGCCCGCAGGTCAACAATGTCGAGCAAATGTTCGCANCGGGCAGAGCCACCTATCCGGTCGAGCGCACNCTCCTGACCACCGGCCTGACCGCTGCCGGCGTCGAGAGCAGATTCCAAAGCGAAGCCAAAATCGACACCCCCCATNTGCATATCGCCTATCAGCCCAATCCCGAATCTACGTTCTGGCGGAGCTAGCCCCGTCGGATAGTGGGAGGCGGGCAGGACTNNNGGCGGGAGACCCCACTCGCCCGCTCAATACGTCTCCACCCCACTCGCCCGCCCAGGCCGCTCCCCCCAATCCCACTCCTCGGAATCCAGCTCGTACAAACCAACCCCGCGCAACGCGCTGTCTTCTCGCAACAACGGCCGCATCACCCCTTGCTCTTGCTCGGGCCACCGCAGCGCCAGCATCGGCATCGGCGCGTGCGGCCCCTCTTCCACCGGCTCGTACGGCACGTAGACATAGAACAGCGAAAAGTGCGTCAACCGCTCGGCCTTAGCCGTGTAGCGCGCATCCTGCCACAGGATAAAGTCGGCGAACTCCTCCTGCACGTAGCCCTCCGGGTCGGGTTCCCAAAACCAGTAGATGCTACCCAGGCCCCCGAAGGGCCAAGCCGCATTGTCCGGTGGGGCAAAGGTCGGCACCGCGCCGGTTATCGGGTCGATCTCCGCGCCCGATCGGGTCCGCCCGACGCAAACCCACCACCCATTGTAGGCCGGAGGCGACGGCGCGTACATCGTCCACCGGTATTGCAGATTGAAAACCTGCCGCAACCGGTGCACCTCGACCGCGCCCGGATAGGGCAACGGTTCCTCATCGTCGATTATATGGCCGATCCGCCGTCCCTCTATATTGACCACCACGATGGCCACCAGCGCGCCCGCCAGCAACCGGCGCTGCCAGCGCGGGCGCGGCGCCGACGCCCGGGCCGGCGCCCGCGCTCCCATACCCAGGCGCGACCACACCCACCCAGGCACCAGCGCCATCTGCACCGTCAGCATGCTGCCGGGAAAACTCTCCAGCCGCATACAAACCCACAGCCCCAGTTGCAATAGCATCAAGAGCGACAATCCCACCTGGCGCGGTCGGGCCCACGGGCTCAACAATAGCAACCCGCCCGCAAGTTCCATAGCCAGCGCCTGGTAGCTCAAAAACTGGAGCGCCGCCAGCGGCAAGTGCGCGACCATCCAGCGCCCCAGCGGCCCCGATAGCGCCACATCGCTGAGTGCGTAATAGACAGCGCGACCGTCGGGCCACCAGGCCGGGTCGCCTTTTTCGTAGACGGTAGAGAGGTAGATATAGGCGACGTTGAACACCAGGCCGCAGGCACCCACCCGGCTCCAGCGATCGCTCCAGGCCGCCCGCCGGCCACCGCGCGCATCGAGCGAGAAGCAACGACCTGCATCGATCATCTGCATCCACAACAGCGCGTGGAAGATCACGTCGTCGTGAAAGTCCACCGTCTGGGCAACGGCGCGGTGAACACCTGTGACCAATAGCGCGCCCAACGCGCAAAAGCGGGTCCGATAACCCAGCAGCAGCCCCAGGGCCAGCAGTGCGTAGACCCCGAANAGCACCTTCAGGGTCGCCACATCGCCGGCCGGNTGCGCCCAGGCGGGTAGCGGCATTCCGTCGAAATAGGCCTGTATGCCGGGCCACAGATCGATCACCTCCCAGGCCAGACCGATGTCGTAGAGGAGCACTGCGCCCAGGCCGATGCGGAGACAGGCCAGCGAACGCGGGTCCAATTCCGCCAGCGCACGCGCCCAATTCCACAGATAGGCTTTCAGTTCGCGGAATGGCATTTGTCGAGATGTGTCTTATCTATTCTACAGCGAAACTTGCTTGTTTTTGCGGGAATTCGTTGTTTACATTGTAGGGAGAGCGGCNGCGGNAAANAACCNGAATAATCTATATGAACCAAGAGCGCGAAGACCGGCACACATCCGCGGAAGGCATCGAGGCAAACATCGAGGACGGTGAGNCCCGGCGAGATTTCCTCAAGAAGCTCACCNATGTCGCGCCGATTATGATCACCTTCCAGATGGACGACGCCGAGGTTAGTGACGACGATGACGACGACGATGGGGGCNAGAAGAAAAAGTCATCCAAGAAAAAGTCCAAAGTCTCGCCGAAGCCGAAAACGAAAAAGAAGGGGAAAAAGAGCAGCGAAGATAGCATCGACGATCGCTTCGTAGGTGTGCAACAGAGTTTTCTCGCCACGCCCGAGCATTTCCTGCAGATCGACAGTGGCTTCGTAGCAAAGGACATAAGGACCCATATGCGACGGATGGAGGCTGCGGCTGCCCTTTAATATCGCCTCCGGGTCGCGGTGCTGCACCGACGGTGGTTGCAATGGGTGCTTTTTGACCGCGTGGATCAGCGCCTTGTCAATCTTGTCCTTGAGCTGCGTCGGCTTACAGGGCTTGGTGACGTAGTTGTTGATCCCGGCCTTCACCGCGCTGACGATATCCTCCTTGTTGTTGCGGGTCGTCAGCATCACCACCGGCAGCGAGGCCATGTCGGGCGTCCCGCGCACTTTTTTCAAGAGCTCGAGACCCGACATTTGCAGCATATTCCAATCGGTAAGCAACAGGTCGAAAGGCTGCTCGTTCAGCCGCTCCCACGTCTCCCGGCCGTCTGCGGCTTCGACCACGTCGTCATAACCCAATCGCCGCATCATCTCGCGCACGATGCCGCGCATGGTATCGGAATCTTCAGCTATGAGCACTTTCATGTGCTTGCAACCTCAGGACCAGGCACTTCCGACCGTATTGTGACTCTCTTGAAAATAAAAAAACAGGGGCAAACATAGAGTTCGGGATTCGAGCGTTGCGCCACTAGTAGGCTACCCCCAGCGGCTGTAGATGGCGAAAGGTCTTGAACTCCGACTCGAGGGCAATTTCGACCAGGTAGAGGCCGGGCGCCAGCATTTGGCCTGCGGCGTCGCGGCCGTCCCATTCCACGCTCTGGGGCCCGGCGCTCTGCACGCCGAGCGCGCGGTGGCCAAGCCGAACGCCCTGGAGGTCGTAGACATTGAGGACTACCGGCACCGGGGCGGGCAAGCGGAAAAGGGTATAGTCGATGGCCAGGCGGTCGTTGACCCCATCGCCATTGGGCGTCACCACGCCCGTCGAAAAGGCCAAATTCTCAATGGTGCTTCCGGCTTTTTCGGCGCCGCCCAATACCCGTAGGGCATTGGTGCCGACCACGGCGCTGGCGTCGCCGGCTTCGACCTGCTGCGGCAGATTGTCGCCGCTGGTGTCGAAGACCTCGCCGGCGAAGGTGTTGGCGAAGACAAACACCTCGGCGCCAAAGACCAGCCGCACCGGCTCGTTGTTACCGCGCGAAACTCGCTGCGGCAGGCGCACCTCGAGCGCGTCGTTTCCCTCGATCACCGCCGCCGGTTCCACCGCCACCAGCGGCTCGCCCATCTCCAGCCGCGCAAAGCGCGGCCTGGTGCCGGTGCGAATTTTGATCGCGTCGAAACCGCGCTGGCTCGCCGCGTCGAACTCGGCGCGCACGTCGTAGGAAAAGTCCGTCATTTCACACATCGGCACCTCGGTCAGGCCGCGGTCGGGCGTCGGCTCATCGAGGCGAGCCACCTCGCCGATGACCTGCAGGGCCAGAGGCGGCGAGGTCTCGATCCACAGCGAGTCGAGCCGTATGAAGTCGAAGTACGACTCGCTCTGCAGGGTGATCCGCACCTGGATGTGGCTGCCGCGCTCCAGCGGAGCGAGCTGGCCTGGCCCGACGACGGGGAAGGACCAGAAGGTCCAGTTGTCCTGGTCGTAGACGATCGAGGCGCGCAGGCCCGGTTTGCCCTCCTGGATCTGGCCGCCGGTGGTCTGGTCGGGCTGCTTGAGTTCGTTTTCGAAGCGCTGGCGACTGACGGTGCGCTCGGCGCCGGTGTCGGTAAACTCGTAGTAGACATTCGGGTCTGGATCGCGGCCGGATCGCACCGAAATTTTGAGCGCGGCCCGCGCGTCGGCGGCCTCCACTGGCGCGCCGTCGACCATCCGCATCGGCGCGGCGGCCCAAAACAGCCGACCGAAATTCACCGTGCGGCCCAGATCGATGATCTTGGAGACGTAGAATACGCGCTTTGGCACGCCCGCGCCCTTGAGTTCGAACTCGCCGATAGTGCCCTGCTGCACGTTGGCCTGGCCCGAGGCGAAGGTCTTG